>NZ_JBEOTZ010000050.1:0-32497 GCF_040303825.1 Streptomyces sp. NPDC094143 | reverse complement strand
ACCGGCGCCGTGCCTGTTCTGCTTCCCGGGGAACATCCCTGCCCAGGCCGGCACATGACGTCACGTCATGCACGAGACCGGCGAACCGGACCGATTCCGAACATGCAATGACCCTGGTGCAGCGGCGTCTATGTCAAGCACCCTGATCCGCACGAGCGCGGCTGCCGGATTGGCGGGGTCTCCGCGAAGGAACTCGTCGCCTTTCCGCAAATCCTGCCTTCCTCCGGTCGCTGTCGCGGTAAGGAGATACGACCTGTTGAATTTGAACTCGTGCACCAGTACGGCTGACGCGGGGATCAGTGCGTCCCAGCGCTCCTTGAGGCGGAGCTCGACGAAGTAGGTGCCTATGCGAGCGCAGAGATAGCCCGAGTTGTCGCGGCTGTACAGCGGTCGGAGGGTGACGGCGGTGTCGGACTCCGCATCCTTGGCCTGCCAGACTCGCGAAGCATCGAGCCAACCCGCTCCCCACATGTTGGCGGGCACTTCAGGCCGGGCCCATTCTCCATATCGGGCGACTTTGATTGTCTACTTCTGTGTAGACGGGATGTGGGGTCATATAGGGAGTGCGGGTGCTCATGGTGTTCCAGTAATCCCCGTACTCGGTACTTCCGGCCCAGGAGTGGTCCAAACCGTACACATGGGCCATTTCTTGTCCCATGAGGCTGGGGGACAATGACGTCATTCCGTTCCCGTCTCTGCCGTCGCCGGTGCAGGCACCATCTGGGCCACCGAACAGGTCTGTGGGGGGATGGGTGACGACGCAAATCCGGTTCCCGTACGGTGTCAGATACACGCCCGCTGCTGTGGCTGTCTGTCGGGCCCAGGTGATGAGGTCCTTGCGGCCCTGCGGGTTGGCTCCGGATCCGGTGTACTCGGTGGACTTCTTCGGCAGTGTGTACCAGCCGAATGCGCGAGAGGTCGTGAGATCGAGATTTCCGTGGGTCATGTCCCTGAAGAAATCCACCATTCCGAGTTTTCCTGTGCCTGCCCCGGTGAAGAGTTCATCGAAGCGTTTCCGTGAGAAGCCCGGCGGTGTGGCAGCATCGCTGAATTGACACAGCAGCACCGCCCACGGAGACGGCTTCCCCGACGACCCCAAGAAGGTGATTTCCTCCCAGTCGGTCGCGGCGGCACCGGCCGGGTAGGAGGCCAGGTCTCTGAGGCTGTTGTTGGCGTCGATGGCGCCGATGGCTACGCGTCCGGTGCCTCCGGCGTAGTAGAGGATGCGGTCGCCGCTGAGGGCGGTGATCTGTGTCCAGTCGGTGGCGGCGGCGCCGGCGGGGTAGGACGCGAGGTCTCTGAGGCCATTACCGGGGGTGATGGCGCCGATCGCTATGCGTCCGGTGTTTTTTGCGTAGTAGAGGATGCGGTCGCCGCTGAGGGCGGTGATCTGTGTCCAGTCGGTGGCGGCGGCGCCGGCCGGGTAGGAGGCCAGGTCTCTGAGGCCGTTGTTGGCATCGACGGCTCCGATAGCTGCGCGCCCGTTGAAGCCGCAATACAGAATTCGATCAGGCATGATGGGGCCCTTTCGAGAGAATTGCGTGAAGAAAGCGATGAAGTCGAAATGGAATAAACTGATCCACGGGCTTGCTCGGCGCTTGAGGTGCGCCCCTAGGTGAGTGGCAACCTGGTCCCGCTCAGTTCTAAAACAATTCTCGCGCGCGATGACTTCTGGTGCGTCTTTTGAGAGTGTTGTTCGATGTGCATATTCTGACCGTTTAATTATTGATCGCGGAACGTGTTCCGGGCATGTCTGATTGAATGGCGGGAGATGCTGTCGGCCATTGCCACCTCGGTGCCGGATCCCGGTGCGAAGCGCGATACCGGAGCACGTGCGCCAGGTGAAGTCTCCGCGGAGCACATGAACGACCTTGCCGGGCGGGCCGGGTGCGACGGAGTGCGACTACTGGCTGATGGGCCGCATGCGCTGTCGGGTTGCCCCTACGATGGGTTCCGTGACCAGAAGCACCCGTTCAGACAGCCGCCCCGCTGGGCGGCTGTTCGTGCTGGCGGTGCTGGCCGGTGTGCTGGGCATGCACGGTCTTGCTCCGGGCACGGCTGCGGCGGTGCAGGCGGGTGCCGGTCACGAGATGGTGATGGCCGCGGCGGACGGTGTGCCGCACGCGGACGGGGGATGCTCGCACACCGATGGCGGATCTGGGCACCTGGATCATGCCGACGCTACGTGCGCGGCTTCCGGTACGGGGTCGGCGTACACGCCTCCGGCGCTGGCCAGCGCGGTGATGGATGTTCCCGCGTCCTCGGCCGTGATCACGGCGGCCCGGGGTTTTGTTGCCGATGGACGGGCGCCTCCGGACCTTTCTGAGTTGCAGCTTCTGCGGATATAGAGCGGCCCGCTCGGCACCCCATGCGCCCGGATGATGGGTGGCGCGGGTGACGTGCACGCGCACGCTCTCACATCCCGTTACGCCACGCGCCATGAGCCGGCGCGTGTGAAGGAGTTGCACCACATGATCCGCAAGCGTTCCCTCGTCCGCCGTACCGCCGCTGTCGCCGCCGCGGGTGCGGCAGCACTCGTCCTGGCCGCCTGCGGCGGCGGCGGCGACAGCACGGCCGGGCACGGCGGCCACGACAGCAGCGCTACTACCTCCGTTTCCGCCTCTGCCCCGGCGTCTGCGTCCCAGGGCAAGCACAACGCGGCCGACGTCGCCTTCGCCAAGGGCATGATTCCCCACCACCGTCAGGCGGTTGAGATGGCTGACCTGGCGCCCGGGCGCGCCCAGTCGGCCGAGGTGAAGAAGCTCGCCGCCGACATCAAGAAGGCCCAGGACCCGGAGATCAAGACGCTGTCGGGCTGGCTGACCACCTGGGGCGAGGAAGTTCCCGCCGAGGGCGCCATGGACCACTCCATGCACGGCTCGGGCGGGATGATGACCGAGCAGGAGATGGCCGAGCTGAAGAAGGCCTCGGGCAAGGCGTTCGACACCGCCTTCATGGAGATGATGATCAAGCATCACGAAGGCGCGGTCGAGATGCCCAAGACCGAGCAGGCCGACGGCGCCTACGCCCCGGCCAAGAAGATGGCCGGCCAGATCATCGCCTCGCAGAGCGCGGAGATCGAGCAGATGAACAAGCTGCTCGGCAAGAGCTGACACCGCCCTCCTTCAGCGGGGCGGGCACCCGGAGGGGCGCCCGCCCCGCCCCGGCATGGCCGACCCCCGCCCCATGTTTTCCGCACTTCGCCACTTCGCCCGCCTGGATGGCACCCCATGACTCGCCTACTGCCGCGCCGTGCGCGCACTCTTGCCGCGCTCGCCGCCGGCGCGCTGTTGATCACCGCCTGCTCCACCACCTCTGTTGACACCGGCCGCGACGACGCTGCAGCCGGCGACCCGGGCACCGGCCACCTGCACGGCCTGGGCGTCGACCCGGCCGACGGCGCCGTCTACGCCGCCGGCCACCACGGCCTCTTCCGCCTGGACGGCGGCAAAGCCACGCGGGTTGCCGACCGCTACCAGGACACCATGGGCTTCACCGTCACCGGCCCCTCCACCTTTCTGGCCAGCGGCCACCCCTCCCCGGCCGACCCCGATGCCCGATCGCCCCACCTGGGCCTGATCCGCAGCACGGACGCCGGCCGGACATGGCAGACGCTCTCGGCCGAGGGCGAGGCCGACTTCCACGCCCTGGTGCAGGCCGGTGACGTGCTCTACGGCTTCGACAGCCAAAGCAGCAAGCTGTGGGCCAGCACCGACGCCGGCCGCAGCTGGGACAGGCGCGCTCAGCTCCAAGCGCTCGACCTGGCCGCGCACCCGGCCACGCCCACGACGGTGTGGGCGGCCACCGGCACAGGCCTTGCTCGCAGCACCGACGGCGGACGCACCTTCCGCCCCGATCCCGCGGCCCCCGCCCTGGTCGCGGTGGAGGAGCCACGCTCCGGCCTTCTCGTGGGGCTGAGCGCCGATGGCCGCGTTCTGACCGGCCGCGGCGGCGGTGCGTGGACGCAGCTGGGCCGGCTGCCCGGCGGCGGCGAGGCCACCGTGCTGACCGCGGTGGGCGCCCTGCGGCTGCTGGCCGCTGACAGCACCGACACCGTCTACGACTCACGTGACGGTGGCCGGACCTGGAAGGTCCTCCACCGCCCGGCAACCGGCCAGGAATACCCCTAGCCATATACCCCCCAGGGGTATATGGTTCGATTGTGGAGCCGCTCCTGGCCACACCACACTGGAGTCGATGAAGGGGATGAGGGTCATGGACCACAGCACGCACCACACCGGTACGGCGCACGGCCAGACCGCCCCGGCGGGCGGCCACGGTCACCACGGCCATCACGAACACGGTGGCCAGAGCAAGGGCGCGTCTTGGTCAACGGCGGTGAAGGCGACGCTGCACTGCCTGACCGGGTGCGCCATCGGCGAGATCCTCGGCATGGTCATCGGCACCGCCCTGCTGTGGGGCAACGTGCCCACCATGATCCTGGCCATCACCCTGGCTTTCATCTTCGGCTACTCGTTCACCCTCTTCGCGGTGGTGCGGGCCGGGCTGTCCCTGAAGGCGGCCATCAAGGTGGCGCTGGCCGCCGACACCGTCTCCATCGCGGTGATGGAACTGGTCGACAACGCGATCATCGCGCTGACCCCGGGAGCGATGGATGCGCACCTGTCCGACGGGCTGTTCTGGTCGGCGCTGCTCGGCGGCTTCGCCGTCGCCTTCGTGATCACCACGCCGGTCAACAAGTGGATGATCGGCCGCGGCAAGGGCCACGCCGTCGTCCACGCCTACCACTGACGTTCCTCAGCGCGACACCCGCGGGCCGGGCTCTTCCCTCCAAGGGAACCGCCCGGCCCACGCACGTGTGTGTGCTCAGCCCAGACTGGCCAGCAGGTCGTTGCACGCCTGCTCGCAGCGCCGGCACGCCTCGGCACACACGCGGCAGTGCTCGTGCATGTCCGCGTGGGAGGCGCACTCGTCGCCGCACGCCTTGCACACGGTGGCGCAGGCCTGCAGCACGGCCCGGGTGATGTTGGCGTCGTAGCCGGTGTGCCGGGACAGGATGGACGCGGTGGCGTTGCAGATGTCGGCGCAGTCCATGTCGGTGCGGGATGCACTTGGTCAGCTCACCGACCATGCCCTCCGACAGGCACGCGTCCGCGCATGCGGTACACGCCTGCGCGCAGGCGATGCATTCCTGGATGCACCGGGCCATGGCCTCACGGTCCACACCGCCCAGGTCGGCGGGATAGCTGCGGAGCATGTCGTCGACGGTGGTCATGGGAATCGCTCCTGTTCCGCTGTGAAGGCGCGTGTTGACGTCTGCCGGGTTTCACTGCGCGAAGTGGACAAACGGCTGGCCGTACCGCGGCGTTTCGAAAGCGGTCAGGAATGCAGCGTGGCCGAGGCGCAGCCGCAGCAGGACCGCGGAGCTTTACCCGTGCGGCTGGGAGCCGGGGGCGCTCTGGTGTTCCGCGTGGCGGCGTGGATGGGCGGGGGCGTGCGGGTCCGGTGCGGCGTCACGTTCTGAGGCGGCCGCGGGGTGTACTCCGGCCAGGGTGACCGTGACGAGACGGTGGACCGCGGCCCGGGAGGACAGGTGGCCGGCTGCGGCAAGGGCGTGCAGGCAGTAGCTGGCGAGTTCGCCGGGTGCGACGTCGCTGCGGACGCTGCCCTGTTGTGCGCCGTCGGCGAGCAGGTCCTCGATCAGGGTGTGGAGCCGGCTGTGCGCCTTCACTACCTGCGGGTCGCGGTGCAGCACGGCGGCCAGGCCGCTTGCATGGTGGCTGCTCGTGTCGTGCGTCATCAGGGCGAACGCCCGCAGGACCGCCTCCAGCCGTTCACCGGCATCCGAGCTGCGGTCACGCACCTCGACCAGATGCTGCAGGTGGTGGCCGATCTGGCGCTCGTGCCAGGCCCGCAGGATCGACTCGACGTCGGGAAAGTACTTGTACAGGGTGGCGCGCCCGATTCCGGAGTCCTGTGCGATCCGCGACATCGTCACCGAGGCGAGGCCGTGCTCGGCGACCAGTGCCGCGGTGGCGTCCAGCACGGCGGTGCGTACGGCGGCACGGTGCGCGTCGATCGTCTCGTTCCACAGCTTGGGCACGCCGACAGCATACGGCCCGCCCATATGGCGACACTGTGCATTGACAGAGACATAGTGTCTCGATAATTCTGGCGGCGTCGCGTTCCCCGGACCCGTCGCGGCCCGGACAGGGCGGTCGGCTTCCGCTGGACCGGTTCGCGGCCCCTCAACGTCCGCCTGCCTTATGCGAAGGAACGCCATGCTGAGCGCCGAAGCCCACGTCGCGACCGACCGCCCGAGCCGGTATCTCATCCAGCTCTGCAAGCACTTCGCCCGAAAAGGCCGCCACCTCGGTCACCGTCCCCCCGCCCACCTCGGCCATGGCGGGCAGACGCTGAGTGAGCGGCGGGCCGTGGCGGAACAGGCCCAAGTCGACTGGTCCGAGACCGAGGGCAGCGTCAACCTCCCGTGGGGCACCATCACTTTGCGGGCCGCACCGGGTGTCCTGCTGCTGCGGGTCCAGGCCACGAGTGAGGAGAAGGTGCGGCGGCTCGAGGAACTTGTGGCCGGGCACGTGGAGCGGTTCGGCCGGCGCGAGGGGCTGCAGGTGAGCTGGCAGGAGCCTGCACCGCTCACCCAGCAGAACAGCTCCGACACAGCTGAGGTGCCCGAGACTTCAGGTTGGAAGGCCGTGGGCCGGAGTCGGCATCTGAAGCCCCTGGGCCTCGTCGCCGCCGTGGTGCTCGTCCTCGGTGCACACCTGGGGCTGGGCGGTGTCCTGGTGGCGAACTGGCACTGGACCTCAGGGGCCGCGGCCGCTGTCCTGGCGCTGGTCCTGGTGAAGGCGGCTGTACTGGGCAGCGCTGTTCGCCGCCGGGCCGCCAAGCGCCGCTAGAGCACCCCGAAGCGGTTGCGCTCCGCCCCGCCGGCCGGCAGATCAGCCGCGGTGGCTGTCCTGGCCGCCGGGGCAAGGGCACGGCATGCTCAGCAGCGGCCGGTGCGCGCGGCGCCGTTGCACGCCTCCTTGCCGGAGCGTCGGTCGGCGCCCTCGTACGTGAGCTGGGACGCCAGCGCCTGGAGCAGCACGGCGGCCGCCGTCCTGACGGCCGGGTGCCCGGCGGCCCGGCGCAGCGTGCTGGTCCATGACGCTGTGGCCATCAAGGTCTTCCCCCATCCGGGCCGCGAACGGAGCTGGTGGCCGGGCCAGACGCCGGCGGTCCGCCAGATCCGGTCACTGAGGATCTGGCGGACCGCCGGCGGTGACATCGCACGGGTGTCCTTTCACATCCCACGGCTCACACCCCGGCCTTCTCGCCCGGCGTGCTGTGTTCGCTGGCCTGCTCCGTGTCGAGGGCCACCGCCTTGTCGCTGCGCATCACCAGCAGCGTGATCAGCCCTGCTGCGGCTGCGATGGCGGCGGCCGCGGTGAACGCCGCGCTGAAGCCGCTCGTCAGGGCGGGCAGGTCACCGAGCCGGCCGGCGCCCTGGGAGGTGGCCAGGGCGGTGAGGGCGGCCAGGCCCAGGGCGGAGCCGATCTGGTAGGTGGTGTTGACGATGCCGGAGGCCAGGCCGGCCTGCTCGGCCGGGGCGCCGGACATGGCCGCCATCATCGCCGGGATGTACGCCAGCGACATGCCCAGTGCGGCGACGAGGGAGGCGGGCAGCACGTCGACGACGAACGAGCCGGTCGGCTCGACGGCCGACAGCCACAGCAGCCCGGCCGCCAGGACGAGCAGGCCGCCGCCGATCAGCACCTTGGCACCGAGGCGGGCCAGCAGCCGCGCGGTGATGGCGGTCATGAAGACCATCAGCAGCAGCGTCATCGGCAGCAGCGCGGCGCCGGAGGCGAAGGCCCCGTAGCCGAGGACCTGCTGCAGGTAGAGGTTGAGGAAGTACCACATCGGGATCCAGGCGGCTCCCAGCAGCGTCATGGCCAGGTTCGCCGAGCCCAGACGCGGCACGCGCCAGATACCCAGGGGCATCAGCGGCTGGCGCACCGTCTTCTGCAGGACGAAGAACAGCGCCAGCAGAGCGGCGGCGCCCGCCAGCTGCAGCACGGTCTGCGTGGCACCCCAGCCGATCTCCGGCGCGCGGACCACGGCGAAGACCGCGAGTGCCAGGCCGGCGGTGACGGCCACTGCGCCGAGCACGTCGATCCCTCCGCGGCGCGGGGCCACGGCGGGCAGCAGCTTGGTCGGGGCGAGGGTGGCGGCACCGATCGGGATGTAGATGATGAACACCCAGGGCCAGCTGAGCCATTCGGTGAACACCCCGCCCAGGAAGACACCGGCGGTGCCGCCGGCCGGTGCCGCGGCGCCGTAGAGGGCCATGGCCTTGCCGAGCTCCTTGGGATCGTGTGCGAACAGCGTCATCAGCAGGGTCATCGCGGCCGGGGCGATCAGCGCGCCGCCGACGCCCTGGACGGCGCGGCCGACGACCTCCACCCACGCGGTCTGCGCGGCCGCCGCGACGATCGATCCGCCGATCAGGACGGTCCATCCGGCGGTGAACACGCGGCGCGCGCCGAGCAGGTCCGACAGACGCCCGCCCATCAGGAGCAGGCCGCCGAAGGCGATGACGTAGGCGTTGAAGACCCACTGCAGCTCGCCCTGCGAGAAGCCGAGGTCCTTCTGCATCTCGGGGAGTGCGACCCCGATGATCGAGGTGTCCATGATCACCATGAACTGGGCGGTGGCGAGCACGGCGAGTGCCCACCAGCGCTTGGGACTGACGGTTGGCATTGCCTTCCCCTCTCCAGGGTCGACGTGTAAATACCCCTAGGGGGTATATCTGAGTCGAGACCATAGCATACCCCCAGGGGGTATGAAAGGTGTGGTTCCGTTGGGTCTGCCGGAAAACGGGCGCCCTGGCCGCTGCTGTGTCAGCAGCGGCCAGGGCGTCTCAGGCGTGGAGGTGCGGGCCGGCTGGAGTCGGCAGACCGAGGTGTCCTCCCGGTCCGAACCTGTGCCCGCTGCTGGATCAGGCCCGCAGCGGGGCCGGCATTCGGGCAGCTCAGCCGTCGGGGGAGTGCTGACCGTTCACGGCCTGCGCCACCGTCGTCCCCTCAGCGGCAGCGCAGAACCTTCTTGGGGTTCTCGGGCTGCCCACAGTGGGTCCGCTTCTCGCCCGGTGAGAACGCCTGGACGTGAGGAGGGGCGGGGGAGGCTGATCACCCGGCGCCGTGCCGGTCCGGCGCTGCGGCGTGCAGGGTCAGGTGGGTGGTGAGGAAGTCCAAGATGGCCGGTGCGAGAGCGTGGGCCAGGTCGGCTGCGGTCTCAAGGCCGACGGACAGGGACACATCGGCGAGGTGGCCGCGGGGCAGGGTGTGGGCTGCCTGGGCGGCCAGGGCCGCGGGATGACGTGTATCGGCACCTGGAATGACCAGGGTGGGCACAGTGATGGCGGCCAGTTCGCCGACTCGTGTGAACGCCCGGTCCCGGCCGATGGCGCAGGCGGCAGCGATACTGGCCGGGTCGGAGCGGGGGATGGCATCGCGCACCAGGGCTTTGATGACGGGGGCCAGCATCGGCAGGATGGGCTCCCAGGCCGCGGCTATGCCCTGTTCCTGGACGCGGACGGCGAACGCCTGAAGCATCGCGGTCTCAGCCTCTTTGGCGGCGTCGTCCTCGATGTCTTCCATGCTGATGACGACGGCGGCACGGATGCGTTCCGGGAGGGCGGCGGCTGTTCGCAGCGTGATGGTGCCACCCAAGCCCGTGCCGCCCAGCGCCGCCCGCCGCAGCCCGAGATGGTCCAGCAGGGCGCCGACATCATCGGCGTACTGGGCCCACGTGTGCCGGTCCGGGTCGGTGCACACCGAACGGCCGTAGCCGCGCACGTCCGGCAGGACGACGGTGAAGGCGTCTTCGAGCCGACGGGCCAGCGGCAGCAGGCTGTAGCGGTCCGGTCCGCCGCCGTGCAGCAGGATGAGCGCCGGCCCCTGCCCCAGGGTCGTGGCGTGCAGCCGGCAGCCGTCGCTGCCCCGGTAGACGAAGTCGCGCATGCGTCTTCCTCCTCTGTCTTTGGCCGTGCGCCCTGGGGGCGGGCCGTAGCAGGGCAGCGGTGGGGCGGGCCCGTCGGGTCCGCCCCACCGCTCGTGCGGCAGCCGGGTGTCAGCTTGCGACCTTGAAGCCGCGCAGGCGCAGGCTGTTGCCGACCACGAAGACCGAGGAGAACGCCATCGCAGCGCCGGCGATCATCGGGTTGAGCAGTCCGGCCGCGGCCAGCGGCAGAGCCGCGACGTTGTAGGCGAAGGCCCAGAACAGGTTGGACTTGATGGTGCCGAGCGTCTTTCGGGCCAGGCGGATGGCGTCGGCAGCGGCACGCAGGTCGCCGCGGACCAGGGTGAGGTCGCCGGCCTCGATGGCGGCGTCGGTGCCGGTTCCCATGGCGAGCCCGAGGTCGGCCTGGGCGAGCGCGGCGGCGTCGTTGACGCCGTCGCCGACCATGGCGACCGAACGGCCCTGGCTCTGCAGGCGCTTGACGACGTCGACCTTGTCCTCGGGCATGACCTCGGCGATCACCTCGTCGATGCCGACTTCGGCGGCCACAGCCTCGGCGACGGCCTCGTTGTCCCCGGTGAGCAGGATCGGCCGCAGGCCCAGGGCGCGCAGCCGGCTGATGGCCTCGGCGCTGGTGTCCTTGACCGCGTCGGCGACCTCGAGGACCGCTCGCGCCTCGCCGTCCCAGGCCACCGCGATCGCGGTACGGCCCGCGGCCTCGGCGTCCGCCTTGGCACGCGCCAGGCCGTCCGGCAGCTCGATGGCCCACTCGGCGAGCAGCTTGGTCCGGCCCACCAGGACCGCATGACCGTCGACCACACCCTGCACGCCGAGGCCGGGCACGTTGGCAAAGTCCTCCGGCGCGGGCAGGGCGCCGACCCGGTCGGCAGCGCCGGCGGCCACCGCCTGTGCGATCGGGTGCTCGGAGGCGTGCTCCAAAGCCCCGGCCAGCCGCAGCACCTCGGCCTCGCCGGCGCCGTCGGCGGTGTGCACGGCCAGCAGGGTCATCCGCCCGGTGGTCACCGTGCCGGTCTTGTCCAGAACGATGGTGTCGACCTTGCGGGTGGACTCCAGCACCTCCGGGCCCTTGATGAGGATGCCGAGCTGCGCGCCGCGCCCGGTGCCGACCATGAGCGCGGTCGGGGTGGCCAGGCCCAGGGCGCAGGGGCAGGCGATGATCAGGACGGCGACGGCGGCGGTGAACGCAGCCGTCAGCCCGGCGCCGTTGCCGAGCCAGAACCCCAGAGTGCCCAGGGCGAGGGCGATGACGACGGGGACGAAAACGCCGGAGATCTTGTCGGCCAGCCGCTGGGCGGCGGCCTTGCCGTTCTGCGCGTCCTCCACCAGCTTCACCATGCGGGCGAGCTGGGTGTCGGCGCCCACCCGGGTGGCCTTCACGACCAGGCGGCCGCCGGCGTTCACGGTCGCCCCGGTGACGGCGTTGCCGGGGCCGACCTCGACGGGGACGGACTCACCTGTGAGCATCGAGGCGTCGACGGCGGAGGTTCCCTCGACGACCGTTCCGTCGGTGGCGATCTTCTCGCCCGGCCGGACCAGGAACGCGTCTCCGACCTTGAGCTCGCCCACCGGGATCTGCTCCTCCCGGCCCTCCCGCAGGACGGTGACATCCTTCGCGCCCAGCTGGAGCAGGGCCCGCAGGGCGGCGCCGGCCTTGCGCTTGGAACGGGCCTCGAAGTAGCGGCCGGCCAGGATGAAGGCGGTCACACCGGCGGCAGCCTCGAGGTAGATGTTCCCGGCTCCGTCGGTGCGGGCGATGGTCAGCTCGAAGGGATGGGTCATGCCGGGGGTGCCGGCGGTGCCGAAGAACAGCGCCCACAGCGACCACAGGAACGCCGCCAGGGTGCCGACCGAGATCAGGGTGTCCATGGTGGCCGCGCCGTGCCGCGCGTTGGTGAACGCGGCCCGGTGGAAGGGCCAGGCGGCATAGGTGACGACCGGGGCGGCCAGGGTGAGCGAGAGCCACTGCCAGTACTCGAACTGCCAGGCCGGCACCATCGCCATCGCGATGACCGGGACGGCGAGCACCACGGCCGTGACCAGCCGCTGCCGCAGCGGCCGCAGCTCATCGCCTTCCCCTCCCTGGGCCGGCCCGCCGCCCTGACCGTCACCGGCCGCGCCGGGCGCGGGGGACGGTTCGGGCTGGCGGGCGGTGTAGCCGGTGGCCTCCACCGTGGCAATGAGGTCCGCGACGTCGAGGTCGGGGCGGAAGGTGACCTTGGCCTTCTCGGTGGCGTAGTTGACGGTGGCGCTGACCCCCTCCATCCGGTTCAGTTTCTTCTCGATCCGGGCGGCGCACGAGGCGCAGGTCATGCCGCCGATCGCGAGTTCGACCTCGGCTGTGTCGGGGACCGTGGTAGCCATCACTGCTCCTCGGACTGGGTGGGTGGAAGGGAAGATAAGGGGCCGGGCCCGCGGGCGGGCCCGGCGGACAAGCAGAGCTGTCAGGCCGCGCGGCCGGTGAGCTCGTAGCCGGCCTCGTCGACGACCTTCGCCAGCAGCGCGTCGTCGGGCTCGCCGGAGCTGGTGACGGCGACCTGGCCGCTCTCCAGGTCGACGTCGACCGCCAGGACGCCGTCCAGGGCGCCGATCTCCTTGGTGAGCGTGGCCTTGCAGTGCCCGCACGTCATCCCGGAGACGTTGTAGACGGTGGTGGTGCCCTCGGGGGCCGCGACCGTGGCGGTGTTGGTGGAGCAGCTGCCGTCAGGGGTGCAGCAGGACATGGTTCCTCCCGGAGAATGCGATCACTGGTGTACCCCAGGGGGGTACCGCTGACGCCCTAGGTATACCCCCACCCGGTATATTTGGCAAACGCCTGCGGACCATTTGCGGATACCCCTAGGGGGTATATAGTCAGGGGTGTCAGCCAAGGAGGGCGGCGACACCGCCGAGAAAGGGCCCATCATGAACACCGGCGTCAAGATCACTGCTTTCACCGCCGCCCTCGCGGCGACCTTCGCTGCCGCCTATGGTGTCGGCGCGGCCACCGGCCCTGTCACCTCCGACCCGGAGCCCGCAGCCCACGCCAAGCACAACCGGCCCGCATCCCCCGACCACAGCGCCGGCGGGCACAGCGGCCCCGCGGACGCAACGCCCGCAGGCCTGCAGATCTCTCAAGCCGGATACACCCTCGACCTGAGAACCTCCCGCCTTACCGCGGGAGACAAGAACGAGCTCCGCTTCGCCATCCGCGACCAGGAGGGACGACAGGTCACCACCTACCGCCGCGAGCACGGCAAGGAACTGCACCTCATCCTCGCCTCACGCGACCTGGTCACTTACCGGCACCTGCACCCCACCCGGGCCGCCGACGGCACCTGGAGCACCCCCGTCACCCTGCCCGCCGCCGGCTCCTACCGCGTCTTCGCCGACTTCACCCCAGCCACCGAAGACGCCACCAACCTCACTCTGGGCGCCGACCTCGCAGCCTCCGGCACCTACAAGGCCCCCGCCCTGCCCGAACCCGCCGCCACCATCACCGTCGACGACTACACCGTCACCCTCGACGGCGACCTGCGCCCCGGCAAGGCAACCGAACTCACCCTCACCGTCAACCGAGACGGACGCCCGGTCACCGACCTGCAGCCCTACCTGGGCGCCTACGGCCACTTGGTCGCCCTGCGTTCCGGCGACCTCGCCTACCTTCACGTCCACCCCAACGGTGAACCCGGCGACGGCACCACCAAGCCCGGCCCCTCCATCTCCTTCACCGCCACCGCGCCCAGCGCCGGAACCTACCGCCTCTTCCTGGACTTCCAGCACAAGGGCACCGTCCGCACCGCAGCCTTCACCGTCCAGGCCGAAACCGCTGGCGCGCCGGAGCCCGAGGACGGCGAAGAGCACAGCAATCACCGGCACTGACCCACTGGGCCAGCACCCCGATGCGGACACAACCTGACGCTCGACCAGGGACGGCAAGCCCTTGCGGACCCCTGGGGGCCGGTGCGGCTCGGCTGGATTCAAGACACTCCCAGCTGCATACGGGCCGGGGGTATCCTGTGTGGTTCGGCCGCAGACGGGGATAACCGCCTTCGGCGGCGAAGACGCCGACGCGGGCAGCCGCCTTCGCACAACGAGACGCGCGACAAGACACGAGGGACAAGGCGATGGTCAGCTACAGCAACCACAAAGATGACGTACTCAAGCGGCTCCGCCGGATCGAAGGACAGGTCCGGGGCCTGCAGCGCATGGTGGAAGAAGACACCTACTGCATCGACGTCCTCACCCAGGTCTCCGCCACCACACGCGCCCTGCAGTCCTTCGCCCTGCAGATGCTCGATGAGCACATGGACACCTGCGTACGGACCGCCGTGGCCGAAGGCGGCGAAGACGGAGACCTCAAGCTGAAGGAAGCCCGCGACGCCATCGCACGCCTCGTGCGCTCCTAGCGCGTGTCTCTTTGATGGGTTGGTCAGTTGATCAGATGTGCCTGTCCGATTAGTGATCACTGATGCGATGTGGGACCGGATCGCGCCGCTAATGCCGGCCGATCCGGCCCGCGGCAGGCGGTGGGCAGACCATCGCCGCACGCTTGAGGCCATCGCATGGAAGTACCGCACCAACTCGCCATGGCGGGACCTCCCCGACGAGCTCGGCTCATTCCAGACCGCCCACAAACGGCTGATCAGATGGGCCATCGACGGCACCTGGGAGATGATCCTTGCCGCCGTCCCGGCGGCGGCGGACGCCGATGACGACATCGACTGGACGGTGTCAGCGGACTCCACGGTCGTCCGGGCTCACCAGCACGCCGCCGGAGCGCTCAAAAAGGGGCGGCCCACCGCGGCGAGCCGGCCAATCACGCGCTCGGACGCTCCCGCGGCGGGCTGAGCACCAAGGTCCACCTGGCCGCAGATGGCCACGCACGGCCCCTCGCCTTCGTCGTCACCGCAGGCCAGGCGGGTGACGCGCCCGCCTTCGAGACGGTGATGTCCCGCATCCGCGTGCCCCGCACTGGCCCCGGTAGGCCCCGGACCCGGCCCGTGGCCGTTCTGGCCGACCGCGCGTATTCCTCACGTGCCATCCGCAGCCACTTGCGGCGCCGGGGCATCCGCGCGGTCATCCCGCAGCCGTCCGACCAAGTCGGCCACCGCCTGCGGCGAGGCCGACTCGGTGGCCGCCCGCCCTTCGACCGCGAGGCCTACAAGCAGCGGAACACCGTCGAGCGGTGCATCAACCGCCTCAAGCAGTGGCGCGGCCTGGCCACACGAACCGACAAACTGGCAATCGCCTACCAGGCTGCACTCCACCTCGCAGGCATCCTCATCTGGACCCGACGCTGACCAAAGAGACAGAACCTAGCCCGGCGTACTCGGCGAAGATGATCCGATGGGCCATGATCGGCATCATGGCCCATCGGATCATCCGGGGGCGTGGTGCGACGCGCCCCGGGCCACGACCGCCCGTGCGGCAAGTCCCGTAGACAACCCGTCGGCCCCTTGCCGACGGCAGCTGCTGTCGGTGAGCTACAAAGCCAGATTCCCTCTACCTCGCGCTTCACTGGGCAGGCGGCACGTCGACCACCTCCGAGAGCAGTAGGTGGATCTCCCGCTCGAGTTCGGTGGACTCGCTCCAGACCTGCCCGCTCCTGGTGAGCATGGCAGCCGGCAGATCGCCCTCGTACATGTCGCCTTACACAGGTGGGTTGGTCCGGAGTACCTCTATCGCCAGCGGCGAGATAGGCAAGGCCCACGGATCGGATTGTGCCGAAGCTGACGGGCGGTCGCCAGCAGCCGGGTTTCGCCGTCCGATGGGACGGACCAGCGGTCGCGCTCAAGCTCCTCAAGGGAGAGGTCACGGTTCAGGAGGCGAGTCACCGACCGACCCTCCCGTGTGAGATCTCAAACGCGGTCATCATGCGGCGTGAGGATCGGCTTTCCCGTCAATTCTTGGATGGGTGACTGCCCGTTTTGCTTGGCATGCTTACGGCGTGATCAGTGGCCACTGCCGTGTCGATTTCGTCGGACTGAGGTCTGCTTGCGGGGAGGTCGGTGCTCGGTGTCTTGCGGGGGTGCTGGGGGTGGAGGGTTCGCCAGCGCTGTTCGAAGTTCTTGGCGTTTTTGGTGATGTGGTGAGCGGTAAGGGGGGTATTGTATTGGGCTGTTATACCTCGGGTGGTGCATTCGCGGATTATTTGGGCGGGGGAAGGGTGTGGGCTGTGGGCTCGGTGTTCGGCCCAGACGGTGTATATGCGATAGGAGAGGAGATAGCGGCGTAAGGTGGCTGGGCTGATCGGTCTTTCGTTCTGTCCGCGTAGTCCTTTTGCGGCGAGGTAGAGGGCGAGCTGTTGGCCGGTGGGTTCTGTGCCGTGTTCCTTTTGATAGCTGACCCAGGCTAGGTAATAGTGGTCGACTTTGCTGAGGCCTGTTGGTCTATGGGCAGCAGGGTCCGGCTGTGCAGGTGGGGCATCGGTGCCGCCGTTAGGTATCGTCTCGGACTGCTTGCTTCCTGTGGCTGACTTGGTCGTCAATTGCTGTTCGAATCGCTGGGGTGCCGGCTTGTCACGACGATGAGATTGGCGGTGGGGGCGTGTTGACCGGTGCGCTGAGCGATCTTTGTCGAGGTCGGGTGTCGTGGGCGTGTGTCGGTCGTTTTTGGTGTGCTCTGGCGATTGGTGAGGAGTTGGTTCGATTGTCTTGCGGGTAGATTCCGCTTGCTCGCCGTGCTGTGTGTGTTGTGCGGTTCTGTTCAAATGGCCGGAGGTATGTGCGGTGAGCCCATCGGAGAGCTCAGCGTATTTTCCGTTGCCTTCATGCATCGATATACGCGCTTCGCTAGATTCGGCCCTGAATTGAATGGGGTGAATTTCGCTTGGATTTCGTGCTGTGGTTACGGCTTCGGTCGTCGTCGTACTGTGCGGGGCATTTCTTGACGCGGCTGATGTCGGTGTTTTGTGGGGTGCGGGGGCGAGAGGCTGCTGCGGGGTGTTGATGCCGGGGTCTGCGGCTGTTAAGTCAGGAGGTTCTGGGAGTGGAAGGGGGATACCGTAGCGGGCCAGTTTCAGCGGTATGAGGGTTTGTGTAGGTGCTTTGCGTCGCCAGTGGCGTCCGTACTGAATGCGTAGTCGCGTCTGATGGATGAGGCGTTCCTGCTCGAGTTTGATGACGTGTTGGTAGGAGCGGAGTTCCCAGAGTTTCATGCGTCGCCAGAGCAGGAATGTGCGGGCTGGTGCGAGAAGCCAGCGGGTGGGGCGGATGGGTTCGATGTGTGTGTCGGCGGTGATGTCAGCGATGCGGCCGATGGCGTGGCGGGCGGCTTCGACGGTGACGACGAACAGGAGGGGGATGACGGCGTGCATGGCAACGCCGAGGGGGTCGGGCCAGGCTGCTGCGGCGTTGAAGGCGATCGTGGCTGTGGTGAGGAGCCAGGCGGTGTGGCGCAGGAGGGGGAAGGGGATGTGGATCCAGGTGAGAAGGAGGTCGAGGGCGAGGGTGATGCAGATGCCGGCGTCGATGCCGATGGGGAAGAGGTAGGAGAAGGTGCCGAATCCTTTGTCGAGGGCGAGTTGTTGGACGGCGGTGTAGGAGCCTGCGAAGCCGATTGCGGCGAGGATTACGGCACCGGTGATGACGGTGGTGATGAGTCGGCGCTGCGCTTGGCTGTGATGGGGAGTACCGGCTCTCGCGTTGGGGGGTGTGTGGTTTTTGTGTGTGTGCTTCCGGTGCGGGTGGCGTGCGGGCGAGGTGGGCGCGGCGTCGTGTGCTGGGCTCGTGCCCGTTCTTGGGGTGGTGTGCGTGGTGGGGGACTTCATGGGGTGCGGGCCTGTGGGGGTGTGGTGGTGTGGAGTAACTCGTTGATGAGTTGCTCCGTTTCGGGTTCGAGGGGTGCGTTGAGGGTGTGGGTGAGGTGCTGCAGGCGGGTGATGACGGTGTGGATCCCGGAGCGGTTGGAGGCGGTTGCTTCCAGGCGGAGCCAGTCGCGGTAGAGGAGTTCTGCGGTGTCGTCGACGTCGAGGGCGCAGGCGATGGCCCGGCGGGCTTTGGACAGGTCGTGGTGGGGGCCGGGGGTGGTGCGGTGAACGGCGATGGTGTGGGCCACTTCGACGATTCGGGTGGTCATCTCCTGGGCGAGGGGGTCGGCCCAGGGCAAGGGCCGGCCGCCGAAGGGTTTGCCGCGCACGAGGGTGAGGGCCTGCTCGAGGTCGTGCAGGCCGGCGGGCGCGTGATGCAGGGGGTGTTTGGTGAGGCTGTGGAAGTGGGTCCAGTCGCAGCGCACGGCGGGGGAGAGGCGGTAGGGGGTGTCGCTGGCGCTGCGGCGGGGTACGTAGGGGCGGCCTTGTGGGTCGTCGCCGAGAGCGCGGCGTAGACCGTGAAGGCGCGCGTTGAGGGTGGCGGGGGTCCAGGGGGTGGTGGGGTCCATGTGGGTGCACAGTTCGTCCGCGCTGCGGCCGGGTTTGAAGTAGAGCAGCGCGGCGAGTTGAGCGATCCGGGGGCCGTGACCGCTTGGGTGGACGCCGGTGACCTCCACGGGCCCCAGGACGCGAATCTCCGGGCCCTGCTCGTGTGCGCCGGTTTCAGTCGTGCTGGTGTCGTGCCGGCTGGTTGGTGTGTGCGTGCTGGTCGTGGCCTGCTCTTCCGGTATCGACTCCACTGCACCGCGGCGCTTGATGCTGGGGGCCGGCGCGAGGAAGTTCGCCTCGTGGTCGGAAGCGCTCGCAGGATCGGCAGTCGGCGTCCCGGGTGTTGAGCTATGGGCGCCGTGGGCGTGCAGGGCGGGGAAAGCTGCGCGGGCTGTGTGCGTTCCCCGGTTGGTGTCCGCTGGTGCCGGACGGTCGGCGGCGTTGGTGATTGCGGTGGCGGCTGGCTGGCGCGGGGCAGCGTTCGCCCTAGGGGGCGCGCTGTCGTCCGCCACGGAGGGCGCATCGTGCTCCGTCAGGTCTGCCTCGTGCAAGGTGATGAGCGTGGTGATGGCCTGCAGGTAATCGCTTCTGGTGAGGCGCTGCAGCGTCACGCCGGTGGTGAGGCGGTCCAGGTGCTGGGGTCCTTGGTGTGAGGCGTTGATCATGGTGGCCTGCGGGAAGTGACTGGTCGTGCCGGTGTCGGTCGGGGCGATAAGCGTCAGGGGTAGGGGAGCGGCTTTCTGGGCCAGTTCTGCGATGCGGGCGGCGAGCTCGTCCTGCAGGGGATAGGTGCTGAGCAGCAGGTGAGGACGCAGTTCGGGATGGGGGAGCTGCGCGGCTTCGAGGAGCCGTTCGCTCATCTCTTGCACGGCGTCGGCTGCTTGGGACAGGTAGGTGGCGCGGGGTCCGGGTGATGAGTGGGGCAGGTCCTGGCCGAATCCGGTGGTAATGATTTCGGCGGCGTTGTTCCGGGGGCTGGTGATGAGTTCGATGGTCAACGCGGTGAGGACTTCTTCGACTTCGGTGGGGTTTCCCTCGAGGAGCACGGCCTGCGGGTCGGCGAGGTTGAGCAGCAGCAGTGCCTCGTGGCCGTCGAGGGTGGTGGTGCCGATGGTGGCGAGAGCGGGGTAGGGGGCGGGCAGGGTGTGGGCGGTGTCTTCTTCCCCCAGGTCGGCGTCGGCGGGCAGGTGCCACCAGCCGTCGTCGCCGTGGGTGAAGGGCGGCGGGGGTGCGAGAGCTTCGTCGTCGGGCAGCACGGCCAGGCTGTCGGCGGTGATACGTGCGGCCCGCAGTCGCGGCAGATCCCGTCCAGCCTCGCCCGCGTGGTGGGCCAGGGTGCGCAAGGCACTGTCCAGGCGTGCTGCTCCGTGAGGCGGGGTGGTCGGCGGCTGTGCTGCGGGCGCGGCGGGCGTGTGAGGGCTGGGCTGATCTTTGTGGCCGCGCCGCCGGGTGCGTAGCGCGAGCCTGCCGAGGACGAGGGCGGCCAGGAGGGCGAGAAGGCCGAGTGCGGTGTGAAGGAGCGGCCGGTGATGCTGTTGTGCTGCCGGTGCTGGCGCGGCTCGGCCGTCGGCTCCAGAGGTGGCCGTCGGCCGAGGTAAGTCGTGCGTGCCGGTGGGTGAGGGGGCTGCGGGGGCGGAGCTGCTGCGGCCGGGTTCGCGAGGGTGGGCTGGGCGCTGGGTGGGGAAGGGCCGCGGCTGGGATGGAGGGCTGGCGGTGCCGTTGGTGACGATGTGAGTGAGGCCGAGCTTGCGCTGATCGAGGGTGAGGACTTTCGGCTTGGCCAGTCGTCTGTATGCGGGCAGTTGCAGATCGGGATCGTGCGCATCGACGGTCGCGCGTGGTGATGGCGAGGGTAAGGAGGGGGCAGTGGCAGGGCTGCTATGGACGGCGTGGGCTGGCGGGATGCCGGTGGTGACCGCGATGAGAACGGTCGACAGGACGGCGAGGCGCTGCGCCGTGTTCGGGCCGTGGGGCGTGGGCGTCATGGGCATGCTCACCGGGAGAGGGGCAGGGGGGCGGTGTCGAACTGGGGGAGTTGCAGGGTGACCTGCCGGGTGCGGGTGGGTGGGGCGGGGAACTGCATGAAGACGGGCAGGCGCTCGCCGGCTTTGACGATGGTCAGGGCGGTGGTGGTCAAAGGGCGGCCTTCGGTGTCGCGCAGCACGTAGTAGCGCTTGCCTCCGGCGAAGTCGATGAGGGTGGCTCCGCCGAGTGAGGGGCCGTGTTTGATGATGTCGGGCTCATCGCCTGAGAGATGGGCGGGCACGACTTGGGTCTTGGTGCCGGTGTTGGTGAGGGTGCCGCGCACGGTGACGAACCCGCCAGCGTCACGCAGGGCGGAGCTGATGACCAGCTTCAGGCGGCGCGGGCCGTGAAGGGTGGCCAAGGGCTGGGAAGGAGCTTTGGCCGAAGAGGAGGCCCTGGCTGCGGGTCGTTGCTGGGTGGCACCGACCGGGTGAGGGTTTGGTGCGTCGGAGCAGGCGGTGAGGCCGGCCAGCAGTCCGGCAACCACGAGAGGCGCGAAAAGGCGGCGGATGCGAGCCCCGTTGGCGCGCCCGGCTCCGCGGCCCGGAGCGGCACTGCCACGCCGCCGGGTGAGTGTCAGCGTCTTGTGCGCCCACGTGACACAGAGCCAGGCGCCGGGGAGCCGGCTGATCCGGTGTGCGGGCGTGAGGGGAGCGGTTATGCACTGTCGAGGCGTTGTGGCAGGCGGCCGGGGCTGCAGAAGGGGGGTGTGCGGTAAGGCGGCTGAACGCCGACGGTGGGGTATGGGGGTCATCGCGTCTCCTGCGGGCGGGGCCAGACGGTGATGGTGTCGCCGTCGAGGGTGACGTGTCGGCCGGGGAAGTGGCGGCGTACGAGGTCTAAGTCGTCGGTGTCGAAGTCGTCGCCGTGGGAGTGGAAGACGAATGCGTTGTTCATGTGGGTGATGGAGCGGGTGCGGGCCGGTCGGCAGTCCTGCGGCGGGGTTTGGGGTGGGTGAACGGCTGCGTGGGGCATGGACGTGCCTTCCTGTTGCTGGCCTGTGACGTGAGGAAACTGTGGTGCCCGTGGGTCGTTGCCACAGCAATCTATTGTTCGCCTATGCAAATCTCAAGGGTTTATGATCGGTCTTCCGGCGTGTCGCCTCTCGGGCGGATGATTTCGGCCACGCTGTACGGTCCCTGATGTGTGATGTCCGTAAAGGAGCCGGCGGTTTCTGGCTCTGGTACTCACCAGCCGCGGTTAACCATGGGGTTGCAAGGCGTGCCGGTGAGGGTGGCTGTGTCCGGTCGGTCATGCGACGGAACGGGGACCGGGCGCCCTGCCGCATGTGCCGCCGCCTTCACCGACCGAGCGGAACCTGAGTGTTCCCTTGTGCACATGCCATGGGGTGCGGAGTCTTCGGAGCGTGCGGGCGGTCGAGACTGGGGAACCTGCGGGACGGTGCAGGCTGGTGCGCGGGTCGTGCCGGCGGCCGGGGAAGGCCGGGACGGTCGGCCCCACTTCGGCGCGGGGACGCCAGGTGCTCGGCGGGGAGGTAGTGGGGGATGGCTGGGGAGGGTCATTGGTATCCCTGCGTGTCCTTGTTCAGGCGTGGCCGTGTGGTGGCTGTGTGCTGGGTAAGGAAGTTGGTGACGCGGCCCTGTTGGGCGGCGGCTGCAGCAAGCAATTCGTCGAGTGGGGCTGCGCCGGCGTTTGCCTGGGCCGCGTGCTGCAGGGCGGTGACGTTTCCGGGCCGCGCCTGGTCGGCGAAGACGTCGTCCAGGTGCGGGCCGGTGATGCGGACGGGTCCGATGCGGCGGCCGTGGACGGTGAGCGACATGTAGTGCTCGTAGCGGTCGAGTGCGGCGACTTCGTCGGCGCTGGGCTGGTCTGCCCATTCGGCGGTGATCGCGGTGATGGCGGTCTTTGATCCTGCCGTGGAGGCGAGGGTGGAGGCGTTCTGGGTCAGCGACATGCGTACTGGGGTGGGCAGGCGGCCCAGGAGTTGGGTCATGCCGTGCACGCTGACGCGGTATTTGCGGAAGTCCTCGAACATGGAGGCGATGGTTTCCGGGGCCGCGCCGGTCAGGGTGATGAGTTCGTCGAAGTACAGGCGGAACGGGCGGCGTTGGTGTTCGGGTATGTCGCGGCGTGAGCGGACGGCGCGCAGGAGGTCGCGTGCGATGAGCGCGGTCAGCAGCCGGTCGGTGGGTCCGTTGCCGGCCGGGCACACCCACACGATCATTGCGTTGTCCATGGCGGCGCGGCTGTTGTAGACGCCGAGGGCTTGGCCGAGGAAGGCGCGGGTGGTGGGGTTGGCGGCCAGGCGGGCGAGCGGGTTGAGGATGACGGCGAAGGCGTCCGGGGTGAAGGTGGGAAAGACCGTCCGCCACCAGGAGCGGGACTCCTCATCCAGCTGGTGTGCGGTGGCGGCCAGTGCCGCGTGGCGAAAGCCCGCATCGGACAGTAGGGGCCGGACGTGGAAGATCGTGGCCTGGTCCTTGGGGCGTCCGGCCTGGCAGGCGGCCTGGTTGACCGCGACCAGCACGGTCAGGCAGGAGGTGAGGATGGTCAGTGCCCGAGGGGCGGTGGCGTCGTCCCAGCCGAGGATGGAGGCGAACGCGTCGGTGACGGCCTCGACCACATCGTGCGCGGCCGCGCCGTGGTGCATGGCAAGGGGATTCCACGAACTCATGAGTGATGCCGGGCCGGCGGCGTTCAGATCGATCAGTGCGATCCGGCGCATGAGGTGGTCGTGGGCGAGGAACGGGGCGGCGCGGGGCCAGGAGTCACGGTGCGGGTCGAGGAACAGCAACCCTCCACCGGCGTGGGCGTATCCGATGGCCTGGGCCAGGGCGCGTTCGGTTTTGCCGCCGCCGGCCTTGCCCACCGCGCACTCGAACAGCGTCTCGGCGGTATAGGTGGCGACCAGCCGCCGGCGTCCGTCGGGTGTGCGGTAGATGCCCTGGAGCAGCAGCTCGGGGTTGGCGTACTCAAAGGACGGTAAATCGCCGGCGAGCAGGGGCAGCCGGCAGTGCACGGTGGGCGGCTTGAGCAGCCCGGTCAGCTCCGGCAACTGCACCCAGTTCGCTCGGGGCGGCCGGCACAGCCCGAGTTGCCAGCGGCGCTCGAAGCTGCGCCGGCTGGGCCACTGGTCGGCGCCCAGCCGCCAGGGCCCTAGCCGCCAGCCGCGCATGGCCCACCTAGAGCGGCCGCCGAACACATCGAAGGCGGCCTGCAGCTGGGCCAGACGCGCTTCGGCGCGGCCTTCAATGTTCGAGGCGCACAGCACCAGCAGCTGCACCCGCACGAGGTGATCGTCGTCGGCGAGCTTGCCCAACGCCTCCTCCGCCTCCACCCGCCGCGGCGCCGGAGGCATCACCAGCCGCCGCCCCGGTGAGCCGTCCTTGCCGGTGATCAGCCCTTTCAGAGTCCAGACGAGGGAGTCGTCCATGCCAGCGGCGTCCTGGCGCATCCAGCGTGCCGCGCGCTGCGCTTCCCGGTGTTCCTGGCGGCGTGCGGCCTGCAGGAGCTGCACCCGGCGCGCGCGCAAAGCCCACTTGGGAGCGCGCTGGATGGTGAGGCGGACCTCGGCCAGGTCGCCCAGTTCGGCGCGCAGGTCGGACACGGCATCGATCAAGGGCTGCAGCGGGTCGGGATCGAGGGGAACCTCGCGCAGAGGCGCGGTGGGTTTGCCGCGCAGGAGGAACTCCGCCCGCACCACGTGCCGGCGTGGCGGATCCGCGATGGGCCGGGCCCGGTGGACGGTGACGTGGGGGCCGAAGGGGGTGATGGACAACAGCCGTTCACCGCCCGCGGGGCCTTCGATGCGATAGCGCAGCGGAGTGGAGCCGTCGGCGCGCAGCCGGATCTGCACACTCTTCGCCCTGCGGGGAGCCCACCAGGGCATGGCCGTTGAGGCGCGGGCGAGCTGGACCCCGCGGCGGAAGATTTCCTCCAGGCCCGGCTCGAAGTGCGGGCTGGGGAGAAGTTCCAGGGCCATCCGCTGGGTTAGGGCCCGCTCCGCCAGGTGGCGCATCACCATCTCGGCCGCCCCGAACAGCAGGGCGATGGCACCGGCGGCCAGATACCAGTGATCCCACAGCCAGTCGACGGCTCCGACCAGCCCGGACATCAGGGTGAGTACCGGGCCGGGGCTGTGGTCGGGGGCCGAATGCGTCAGGTGCGAGGCCGCGGGGCCCATGTCGGCTGTCCCTTCTTCATGATGCGGGCGAAGTACAGGTCGCTGATGCGGCCGTCGCCGTGCGTGCCCCCGCGGTCGGTGCCGGCCCACACCAGATGCACCACCGCCCGGTGCGCGGCGCCGTCACGGCGGGCGATGACGGCCTGGACGCGGAAGCGGGCAGTGGCAAACGCCGACGCGATCTCCCGAGCCGACGGGCCGAAGAACTCGGGCCATCGGCTGCGGCCGATTCCGGTAGCGTCCGCGCGCAGCAGCTCACGGCCCGTCGCGCGCAACTGCGCCTCGTCCTCGGGCGGCAGATCAGCGGGCCAGGCGTCCTCCAAAGCCTGCTGGATGGCCCGATCGCCGGCCGCTCCGTCGCCGTGCGGCGGCAGGGCCGAGACGGTTCTGGGCCCGGATGCTGCGGGCGTCGTCGTCTGCGACGCGCGAGGGCTGGGGAGGGTGGTCTGCGTGCCGGCGGGCGGTGACGAGCGGCTGAGCGTTCGGTTGTCCGCCGGCGTGTTCACCGGTGCTGTCCCGGGCATGCCCGGTTGCATCAACAGGATCACACCGGCCACGGCCAGCGCCAAGGCCGCTGCCAGCAGCCAGGAGGGTGCGCGGGAGGTGGGTGTGCTCATAGCAGCCGGGCTCCTCCCGCGTAGCCGGACATGGCGCTGACGGGGTCCAGCCGTACGACGGCGCCGGGGCGGGGAGCGTTGACCATCTGACCATTTCCGAGGTAGATGCCGACGTGGTAGATCGTCGAGTCCCGCCCGGGGGCGTAGGCATAGAACACCAAGTCCCCCGGCCTCAGTGCGCTGGTGCCGAGGCGGGCGGGAATGCGCCGGCCCATGCCGGCTTGGGCGGCGGCCACGCGCGGCAGCCGGATGCCGACCTTGGCGAAGGCGTACGTCGTCAGCCCTGAGCAGTCGAAACCCTTGATGGAGGCCCCGCTCTTGCCGCTCGGCGAGCAGCAGATCCCGAACGTGGCGCCGCTGGCGCTGCCGCCGCCCCACGAATACGGGACTCCACGCTGCGCCAGGGCTGCCTCGATGACGGTGCGGACGTTGCCGGAGACGTTGTTCAGGGCCGGAGCCTTGGCGGCTGCCGTGTACTGCTCGATGAAGCCCAGCACGTTCGCGACGTACGCGTCAGAGCGGTTGTACTGGAAGATAGCCGACCGCAACTGGGTCCGCTTGGTCAGGTCGCGGCCGTTGCCGCACAGATAGATCGCGGCGCCGAGGGCGGCATCGTCGCCATTGTGCGGATCAGCGACCTGATCGCCGCTCGCGTCTTCACCAACGCTCTGCCAGGTGGAGGGCAGGAACTGAAACGGCCCCACGGCGCGCTCGCCGTGCGCGGTGCCGTCGAAGCGGCCACCGTCGGTGTCGGGGAAGACGGTGGTGTTGCCACCGGCTCCGGAGCCGTTGAGGAGCACCCCGTAGATCCTTGGGCGGATGTCGGCGTTGGAGGCGATGGTGCGGCCCATGGCGTGGTTGGACTCGACCTTGGCGATGCCGGCGAGGATCGGCCAGCGCATGCCCCGGCACCTTGGCACGTGCCGGCCGACCTGCTGGACGGCCTTTTTGTAGGCGGTCAGCATCCGGGGCGGGATATCCGCGGCGCTGCCGCCCTCAACATTCCCGTCCTCGCCCTGGGCGCCCGTCGTCACCGCCAGGTAGGCGTTGATCGTGCCTGCTATCGGTGCGGCGCAGCAGACGGCGGCGAACAGCAGCAGCACCCCGACACATCCCCACCGGCCCCAACGGCGGGGCGTTGGCTGGCTCATGCGTCCTCACCAGGTGTGTCCTCGCGCTGCCACCGCTCGCGCATGTCGCGCAGCACCGCGGCCTGGCGCATCAACTCGCTCATCCGGGCCTGGCCCACGCTGCGACCACCTCCACCGCCCGGGCCGGTGTCGTTGTGGGGGAGGGGCTGGTTGCCCTCACCTCTGTGCCGGGGGGTTTGTGAGTCGGTGGAAAGCGGCCGTCGTGGTGGTGGCGTGAGCCGGGGTGGTGCGGTCGCCCCGGCCCTTGGGGCCGGTGCACTGGTGCGTGCACCAGGCGGGGCGGATTCCCCGCCCGGCCGGTGCGCCGTGGGTACCGCGCTGTCGCGGGGGATGTTCGGGCCCGGGGCTGTGGTGGGGCGGGTGGTGGACGGTGACGTGGTCGGCAGGCGGCGGCCGGTGAATGGGCCGGGCCCGCCGCTGTCACCGGTGTTCTCGGCCAGGACCTGTGTCACGTGGCGTGTGGTGTCGCTCCAGGCGCGGCCATCCTCACGCAGCGAGTTGCCCCACACGCGTACCTGCTGGCGGGCGTCTTGGGCGTAGTGCGATCCGCGGGCCCGGGCCCGTTGGACGCTGGCCGGAAGCCCGTAGGTTGCTGCGTAGGCGGCCCGGCCGCCGCGGTTGAGGATGCGGTATCCGCGCAGCCGCACCAGCCGGTTGTGGGCACGAGTGGAGAGCAGGGTGCGGTCGGTGTTCTGGTCGTGCAGCACCTGACCCGTGGCGGGGTCGACGATCTGTCCTGCTTCGTTGCGGTACCGGTCCGCGGGCCCGCCGGGACGCCACGGCCTTGAACCGCCCGGGCCGGTACCCGGCGACGGCGCACCAGGCGAGCCACTGGGGCCTGCAGAGCCTGGGTCGCCTTCTGCGGTGGGCTTGCGCCAGGTGGCCAACTGCTCCGGGTCTGGCCGCCGGCCGATCAGCAGCCCGTATGCGCCCTTGGCTGTAAGCCGGGCTCCCAGCCCGCCCACGGCCGTGGCCGCGGTGAGGGGGGCCAGTCCGCGCCCGGCTTCGGCCGTGGCGTCGGTGAGGATGCCACTGGTGTCGGCCGGCAGTCCTGTGCCGTCGGCCAGCGAGGACAGCGCGCCCGTCAGTCGCCGACGGGTGCCGAGCCAAGGGAACCGGCCACTGCCGCCTGCGATGAAGGTGCGCAGTCCGCGGCCCGAGCCGCCGGGCGCGGCGGGGTGGTGCATGGCGAGGGCGGCGCCGAGTTCGGAGGTGTCGCCGGGCAGGTGGGTGCCGCCGACCTTGGCGTAGCGCATGCGCATGGCCATGCGGCGGCCGAAGGAGGCGATACCGGTCAGCAGGCGACGATGCGCGGCCGCACCGGCGATGGCCAGGACGTCCAGCAACAGGATTCGCTCGACCATCAGGCCGGGGCCGTCGGTGACGACCGCGTCGACGGCGATCCCGAAGAACGGAATGAACGCGCAGACCGCGACCAGAGCGAGAAGCGCGATGCCCCACAGCGACAGCCACTTCCACACACTCTGCCGGGCCGGGCCGGGCAGCATGCCCGCGATGAAGGTGACGCCGCCTGCGGCGGCTGCCGCGGCGCAGATACCTTGGGTGCCGAGCAGGACGATGGCGCTGGACAGGAACATGCCGCAGATGAACAGGGCGGCGATCAGTAGCAGTGCGGCTCCGCCGACGCGCCACCACGTGGGTTGCTCGGCGTAGGCGGCGCAGGCCTTGCCCACATCGCCGGCTTTGCGTAGATCCGTGAGGAAGGCGTCGAACTCGCGGTCTTCCTCGGAGACGATCGCCTGGTAAGTGTTCAGCAGTTCCCCGCCGGGGGTCAGTTCGCGCATGCGGCTCGGCCCGCGGTTGCCGCGGTCTGTGTCTTGTTCGCAGTAATCTCTGGCCGGGCCCCGGATCAGGCGGCAGTTGTCCTTCTTGTCGTTTTGCTCCTCGCAGTAGGGCCGGGCTTCTGGGGCGAGCTGGTCGCAGCCGCTGTTCCCGGTGCCGCCTTCCTCGGGGGCCTTGTAGCCTCCGGTGATCCATTTCACGTGGACGGCGTAGGCCTTCCGGTCGGATTCCCTGCCGGGGTCGAGGACGCGCCCGTACTGCAGCAGCATGTACGGCTTGACCACCAGCGCGTTGGTGATCGAGTCCTGCAACGGCCGCGCCACATCCTCCGCGGACACGGGAGCTGCAGCGTCATGCTCAAGGCACTTCCGCTCCGCGTTGCCGACCATGCCGTCACACGGCCCGCGGCTGGCGATCTTGCCGCCCCAGTCATACGCATTGACGCTGCCTTGGGCCACTTCGGCAGCCACTGCCTGGCCCTGGCCGAGCGGTCCATCTTGGGCAAGGAGGTAATCGGGGCGGACGAATGTGGAGGCGGCGAACGCTGCTATCAGCAGAGTCAGGAAGATCTCACCCAGGCCGCGGCCGATGCGGCCGCGCACGAGCATGAAACCGGCGAAGACGAACGCCCACGCCAGCAGCAGCCCTTTCAGCCCGAGGGCGTCGACGACGATGTTGTTGTAGGCGTCGGCCACCTTCTGCGCGGGACCGGTGAGGATCTTCAACAGAGGAAACCGGAAGGCGACCTGGATGGCCCAGCCGGCGAGCCCCACCAGGAGCCGGAGCAGAGTGAACAGCCCGGACAGAGCAAAGGCCAAGGCCTGCGTCTTGAACGCGACGATGGATCCGCCCTGTGCGTTCAGCTCGTAGCCGTCGATGGGCACTCCCTCGGATGAGGGAATGTTCAGCGGGGCGAGCAGGTCACTGCTGTCACTGTTGCTGCTCGCCGCATACACGACCGTGCTGTTGACCATCACGAACACGGTCGTGAGCAGGAGCACGAAGCCGGCCGAGCGCAGTGTGCCGCGGTCTGCACGCAGCATGTCAGCCTCGCCCCCGCCGGGCGTCGGCCCGTCCTCGTCCGCTGGCGGCCCGCTGCCGCCAGATCAGCAAGGCGACCAAGCCCGCCCCGACGGGCACCAGCCTCAGCACCTCACCTGCGGTGTCACGACGTGCGGCGTAGGCCGGGACGCCGCGATCGCAGCGCTCCTTGGTGCCCTCAGGGACCGGGCGGTGCGGGCCGGGGCAGTCCTCGGGTGCGAAGGCGTGCCCGGTGCGTGGCCACCACGCCTGCGGCGGCCTCGCTGACAGCGCCAGGACGAGCACGCCGGCAAGCACGCTGACGGCAGTGAGAATGCTCGCGGCGGCGGCGATGCGCCGGGAGCGGCTGGGGGAGAAGGAGCTCATGCGAAGCGTTCCTCTGGACGGGCACCGGGACGATCCGCAGCGGCGGCACGCGCAGGCGGTGCGGATGCGGGAGCGGTGCTGCGGCGTCCTGGAGTGGTGGTGACGGACGAGGCGATGCGCTCGATGCGGGGGATGACGGCTTTGACCCGGCCGGTGTTCTGCCGCGGGCACGTCAGCAGAAATTCGCCCTCCCGGCCCTTTTGACCGACAGGAGACAAACCTGTGGTCACCAGGCGCAGCAGCTCCGGGTCGTTGGCGTCCAGGCCGACGAACTCCAGGCCGCGCCGGGCCCGGTCACGGTCGGTGGTGCGGGCGAGCGCCCGATAGGCCATCAGACCCCGGTCGGGGCCGAGTTCTTCGGCGTCGTGGGATCCGGCGATCAGGCCGGCGCCGTGCTTGCGGCCGTCGTGGAGGATCTCGTGGACCAGCGCGGTGCCCTCGGCCGACGAGGTGAGCCAGTACAGCTCGTCCAGCACGAGTGCGGTGAACCTTTCGGGGTCCTCGAACGCGCTTTGCCGTGCGAGCGCAGCGATCAGGTAGAGCGCCGCGCGCCCGATCAGCGCCTCCAGCGGCTGCTGGTGCAGGACCTCGGGATTGCCGAAGGCCGCCTTGGGCGGAAGTTTCAGTCCGGCTGTCGTGATCACGATCATGTCGCAGGCGCTGGAGGCGTCCAGCTGCACGGGCGGCAGCGTGGGGTCGAACACCATCCGGGCCAGGGGGTTGGTGGCCACGACGCGGATGAGCCCGGCGAGGCCGGCGGCCGCGTCCTGCCGCATTCCCACCTCGCTCGTGGCCATCTGCTGAAGGACCTCCAGCACGCGGTGCATGGATGGCCGATCGCCGGCAGCGGCCTGCTCGACGGCGTGGTGCAGCACCTCGCCGCTGGTGCTCATCGGGCCGATGCCGAGCTGCAGGGTCAGGTAGGACAGGGCGTAGTGGCGGCCCTCGGGGCCTTCGAACATCCGCAAGGGGTCGATAGAGACCTCGGCCTGCGCGGCATCGATGATCTGGACGCGGCCCTGGGCCGCGGTACGCGCAAAGCTTGCCCACTCACGTATGGGTGTGCGGTCGATGCAGATCGCGCAGCCGCCGCGCGCCCACACCGCCTCCGCGATGAGCTTTTGCAGCACGCTTTTGCCCGCGCCCAGGTCCCCGACGATGCCCATGGAGGCGGAGGCGTCGACCTTGGGCGCATCAGCCACGTTGATCATCACAGGGCGGGTGGTGCCGCAGTCGAGGTCGATGCCCAGGAACATGCCGTTCGGGTCGCCGACTTCCGCCCTGGTGAAGGCCCCGCCCAACGCCCAGTCCTCGGAGATCTGGTGCTGGGTGAACTCCCGCACCACACCGTTGCGTGCGGTGCCGGGCAGACCCAGAAAGAACAGAGCCTGCTGCAGGCCGGCCGGGCGCACGGCCCGGTAGTCCGCGCCCGAGAGCAGCGCCGCGAGCGCCCGGGCCCGGGCGTCACACACAGCGGCAGTCGGCCCCCACACCGTCAGCACGGTGACGGACTGCACCTCGACCTCGACCGACGTGCGCGACAGGCGGGCGTCCAGCTCGCCCAGGTCGCGGGCGGCCTGTGTCAGCGAGGCGGGCATGCCGGTGGGGCGGGCGTCGTACTGGTCGGCCTGATCGATGAGTTCGTTCTTCTTGCGCCGCACCTGCTCGCGCGCCTTCTCCGCGGGCACGAGGGTAAGGTCGATGGTGTAGTCGACGGGGAAGTCCAGCATCTCCAACTGGGCGAACAGATCAGCGGCGTCCTGGGCGACGGCGGGCGGGCACTCCGCGAGAGCGAGCTGCGCCTGGTAGCCGACCCCGGTCTCGGATTCGACTTGCAGCCAGCGCCGTCCCAGCGGGGAGCCGGTGTTCAAGCGCCACCAGGCCGTGCGCCCCGAGCGGGTGACACTTCCTGCGCTCTTGAGTTTGCCGGCGTCGTCGAGGTCAGGGTCGATGCCACCTTCCTGCAGGCGCACCTGGCCGAGGTCGGCGTAGCTGGGTGAGCGCAGTACCCGCTCACGCAGCTGCCCGCCGTACAGGCCGCTGATTTCGGCCTCGGTCAGCAGCGGTTCGACTAGGCCGCGGTGGAGGGCGTGCTGGATCATCCACACGATCTCCGCCGGGCGGGCGGGGCGAAAGGCGATGCCGCCGGCGAGTGCGGTCTCCACGTGGGAGGCCTGCTCGCGGTAGGCGGTCACCTCCCGCCGGGTCACCGGCGCCGGCCGCATGCCCAGCATCGCTGCCACCTCCGCCCATGCTGTGCCCACAAACGCCGAGACCTGAAGGCCAGCGGTCTCGGTGTGCAGGGGAACGGCCAGCCACAGGGTGCGGCGGTGCATCTCCTCACCCTCCAGCAGGTCCAGGGTCGCTTCGACGTTCTCCACCCACGGGTGCGGGCCTGCCTGCGGAGCGGTTTCGGTCGGCTCGACGCCTTCGATCATGCGCAGGGCGATCTCGCCGGGATCGACCTGCGCGCACAGCCCGAAGAGTCGCGGAGCCCCGGACAACGACCGGACCAAATGTGTGATCTTGGCGAGTTGCTCGTCGCGTACCTGGGCGGGCGCGTAGGTGCCCGAGACGGTCTCCTGGTGCTGTCCTGAAGCGTCGTCCGGGTCGGGGTGCAGGCGGTAAACGGCCCACACGCTGCCGTGCGTCGACCAGATGAGGTGCCCGGAGATGTGACGGATCGGAACCTTCACCGTCCACCGCCTTGCTCGGTGAGCGCGAGCAGTGCCTGGACACCCGACACCGGCCCCGCCGACCTGGCAGATGCCGCCTGCCTGCGGTGGCCCGGGGACGAGTGGGCTGCGGCCGGGCTGGCGTGGGCCACCTGGCCGGTGCGCCGCTTCCGTACCTGAAGTCGCTCGGTCGCGCGGCCGGGTGGGGGTGGTTCCTCGATTGTGAAGCCGCCGAGCAGCGGGCGGGCAGCGCGGTCACGGGCAGCGCGCCCTGCGATGCGCCCGCCCGAGGGCTGCCCGACGAGCAGCGCCCACCCCAGTGCCGCCTGCATCGG
>NZ_JBEOTZ010000049.1:0-34577 GCF_040303825.1 Streptomyces sp. NPDC094143 | reverse complement strand
CGAAGATCCTGACCGGGGACGACGGCCGGGTCCGTGCGGTGGCCACGCAGGAGTGCGAGTTCCCGGCGGACGTGGTCGTGCTCGGGATCGGCTGCTTGCTGCGCAAGCAGGTTGATGGTCCGTTCGCTGCGCTCACGGACCGGGTGGGACTTCGTCCCACCCTCAGCCCTGCGCTGCGCTCCGGGCTGAAGGGATGGCTGGCAAGAAGGGACCATGCGTCGACTTGATGCAGCATGTTGGATTGGCAGAACCTCGCCACCCCCCTCCCTTGCTGCCTCAAATGTGGCCCCTCCGGTGTGCTGACGAGCGCGTAGGGCGATACCGAAAAGGCTCACAGTTCCGCTATGCGGGCGGAACTGGACGGCCCATCAGAAAGGCGCAGCCGAGCACGCATTGGGGCCTGGATACGACTTGGGGCGCGCGGTGCGCCCGAGCGCGGAGGCTCCGCCGACGCGCAACTAGAGATCGTGGTCCCGCTCCCCGATGCCGCCGCGCCGCCCGTACCCGCCCCCGCCTCCTTTCCACTTCCGGGCACGGTGAGCGGCAGCAGAGGGGATGTCAGCAGCCCGACCAGGCATAAACGGTGCTTTGAGCAGTGGATATGTAGAGGCCAGCCGCGAGAGCGCGCAACACCCAGCGCAACGTCATTCCGCAACACTAAGCGCAACGTCTAGTGCAACATCCAGTGCAACGCCTCTGCAGGGTGCTTCCATCTCAAGTCATGATGCCTTATTATTTGAAGTGCCGGGGGGAGGCGAACCCCCGACAACCGCAGGGATCAACGAAGGGGAGAAAACGTGGAGATCAGCATTTCCGGCGGGATCGTGCGGCGGGTTCACGGTGGTCAGGATGCTCCTATGGGGGGTCTGGCAATTCAGGCTCGAACCATCGCAAGTTTCCTGCCGCTTGTGTGCGCACGCATGGGGGCGAAGGTCGTCCACAACTCCGACGCGAATTACACCGGAATTCGCTTTGACACCAAGGTGGGCCCGGTAGTTCTCGAAATGCCGATGGGTAATCAGCCGTACCGGCTCGTCCATGAGTTCATCGAGCCGGACGAGACTGGGCGCACCGAAGTGGAGATGCGGAGGTTTCCGCAGATCTACAAGCCGCAGGGGATCGCGCTCATGACGTCCGAGTTTCTGCGGTCGCGCGGGTTCCTGAAGTAGTGCACCCCGGGGGCGCCCGTTCGGGGCGCCCCCTTCCGTCTGGCAACGGCACGAGGGGAAGGAAAAGTCATGGAGGGTACGCGGATTCCCGAGCAGGCCGAGGAGGCCGGGGCGCCGCTCACGGCAGCGGAGCGGGAGCAGGCTGGTTACGCGCTGCGGGAACTGGTGAACAGCGGCCCTGACGCGCGGCGGGTGCCGCGTGAGCAACTGGAGATGGTGCGGCCGTTCTTCGAGTTGGGTTGGGCGATGGGTGTGCGTACGGGACACACGGTCCCGGCTCTGGCCGATGTGCCGGTAGACCGGGTGACGGTCGCGCGCGCGTTCGTCCTGCTGATGGCCGAGCGTATGGCCGACCCGGTGCTTATCGCTGTGGCACGGAGTCTGGACCCGCAGCGCTCGGCTCCGGTGCTGTGGCAGAAGGTGGACTATCACGGCAGTGTGACCAGTCGACACGGTAGCTACTGGGTGTGCGCGATTCACGCGCACGCCGACCCGTTCAGCGAGGTACCCGAACTCCGCTATGACCTGTGCGAGTTGCGCGGCATCATGACCGTGGTGGTCAGGAACGTGCGTCGGGTGAGCATCACCCCCCTGCCTGAGTACCACAGGATGGAGTGAAAGGCCCAGGTCAGAGGGGGATTCACACACCGCAGAAAAGGTCTATTATTTGATGTGTCGGGGGGCGGTGGCTCCGCCCCTCGGCTCCGCAGAAGTCAACACAGCGTCCGGGGGCGGTGGCCCCGCCCCCGGGCCGCAGCGAAGGGGAGAGCATGACTCAGCAGTTCGCCGAGCGCGCCGTGAACGTTGCCCCGACCGGGGCCCGTAACGCCGGTCTGGCCGATCTGGCCCGCATCCTGGAGGACCAGAACCGCCGCAAGCTGGACGTGATCGCTCCGGCCGCCGCCCTGCGCTTCCGTGAGGGCAACCTGCACGTTGCGGGTGTGGAGTCGCTGATCACCGAGGACGGTGTGACGGACGTGGACGGCGTCTACCGGCCCACCGCAGTGGCCGACGAGGGCATCGCCGACAAGCTGAAGATCCCGCTTGCCTACCTGCGCCGCATGCGTGCCGACAACGTCCCGCTGCTGGACGAGAACGTCAACGCGTGGCTGCGCACCGCCCCCGAGCGGCGTTTCATGCTCCGTGCGTTCCGGGGTGAGCACGGCCCCGGGATGCGGCCGGCCGAGGGCGTGGCCCGCGCGCTGCTGTCCGACAGCTACAAGCTGATGGACAACCTCGACATGCTGCTGGCAGCGCTGGACGGGGTGAAGCAGTCCGGGCACCCCACCCAGGTCACCGGCTGCGACCTGACCGACCGGCGCATGTACGTGCGGGTGGAGTCCGAAGCGGTCGCCGTCCAGGCCCGTAGCCTGCTGCGCGGCTACCGTTCCCCGTTCGACGAGCGCAGCGGTGATGAGCTGCCGATGATCTCCGCCGGGTTCGTCATCACCAACAGCGAGGTAGGCGGCGGTGCCTACACGATCACCCCGCGCGCGGTCGTCCAGGTCTGCCGCAACGGCATGACCATGACCCGGGACGTCATGCGCGCAGTCCACCTCGGCGGCAAGCAGGACGAGGGCGTGGTGTCCTGGTCCGGGCAGACCCAGCGCAAGACGCTGGAGCTGATCACGTCCAAGACCGCCGACGCCGTGCGCACGTTCCTGTCCCGGGAGTACGTCGAGGCGAAGGTGCGTGAGATGGACGACGCGGCCGGTAAGCCGCTGGCCGACCCGACGAAGACGATCGAGCACGTCACCAAGACGCTCAGCATCGGCGCCGAGGCCAAGGAAACCATCCTGGCCCACTTCATCCGGGGCGGGCAGATCACGGCCGGAGGCGTCATGCAGGCCGTCACGTCGACCGCGCAGACCCTCACCGACGCCGACCAAGCCGCCGCCCTCGAAGCGCTCGCGATCCCGGCCCTCACGGCCGCCGCCGCACACGGCTAACCCTCCAGCCCCCGCGCGGGCCGGGGCATCCCCCCGCCCTCCCCTCCCCGGCCCGCGCGGGCCCCACCCGCCCCCAGCGCGCAGCGCCCCACCCCAGCAGGGGCGCGCAGCGCGCCCGCCCCTCCCTGCCGCACCACGCGGCTGCGCAGCAGCCCGCCCGCCGGTCCCCGAAGCGCAGCGCAGGGGACCCCACCCCGGCAAGCGCAGCGAGCCGCCCCCACTGCCCCGGGGCGCAGCCCCGGGGCCACCCGCTGCGCGGGGGAGAGAACGCCTCTGCTGCGCCCCGACCCACCTTGGAGTGACACGCCATGTCTGCACGCCCGGAGCTTGTCCGTCCCGACGACGCCGCCACCGAAGCCGCCATGGACCGCACGTTGACCGCCCTTGCCGCCGTGTTCGAGGCACTCGGGGACGGCGCGCACACGCTCAACTTCGCGGCCGAGCGCACCGACGACGCGTTCGTCACGGGCCGCGCCGACTTCAGTCTCAACACCGACCCGGCCCGCCTGGCCGTGGTCGACGACGCCGAGTTCTACGCCCTCAGTGCGCTGCTGGTGTTCGCCCTGGAGGGCAGCACCGTTCAGCGCGCCGTGCTCATCGCTACGACGGCCGCCGAGCCCCGCCCCCGGGCGTGCGGATGGAGCGTGCGTGACGGGTGGCTGCACCCCATGAGCACGGACGACGTCCGCCGCGCCGTCACCCCCTGCCCGGGCGTCAACGCCGTCCAGCGCGAGGTCTACCCGGCCCCGCACCTGCCTCAGATCACCGACACCGACGAGGAGAGCCGCCACGGGTGAGGAGCCCGCCGTCACCAGCGCACACCGAGCGAAAGGCCCTGCCGCTCATGGACACCACAGTCAGCGGTGAAATGCACCTGCGGCTCATTTTGTCCAGTGACTTTTCCCTACCTGTCCGGACGGGTCTGCGATATGACACGGCCGACCCCTACGCCGTGCACGCCACCTTCCACACCGGAGCCGAGGAAACCGTCACGTGGGTGTTCGCCCGCGACCTCCTCGCCGAAGGACTTCACCGCCCCACGGGCACCGGCGACGTCCGCGTCTGGCCGTCGCGCAGCCACGGTCAGGACGTCGTGTGCATCACCCTGAGCACACCGGAGGGCGAAGCCCTGCTGGAGGCCCCGGCCCGGGCCCTGGAGTCCTTCCTGAAGCGCACCGACGCCGCTGTGCCGCCCGGCACGGAACACGACTACCTGTGTCTCGACGAGCAGCTCTCGCGTCTTCTGACGGAGAGCTAAGGCAAGACGGCCGCCCGTCCGTCGCCGCAGGGTGACGGAACGGGCCGCCCAACAGCACGCCAGCGCCCCCGCCCCCTCCGCACCTGCCCCGACTCTGCTCGGGGCCGGTGCAGGAAGCCCACCCCGGAACGCACAGGAGACAGCGCCCATGACCGGTCCGAGTCTGACCGTAGAGACGCCCGCCGGCCGCGTGCACGCCACCGCCGGTCCCCTCCAGGACGACGCAGTCGTGTTCGAGCTGGGTGGAGCGATGCGCGGCAGCGTGTACGTCACCGGCACCCACGACCCCCACCACTGGAACCGGTTCACCGCCGTGCGCGCGTGTCTGGGGCCGGTGAACTCCTTCCGGGCCACCGCCCCCGCCGAGGACCTGCCGCGGCTTGCCCGCAGCTGCACCGGCTACCGGGGCAGCCTGACCCTCTACCGTGACGACCTCGACCGCCCGCAGGTGACGGTGTATCCGATGGAGTCCGCCGCCGGGCACGAGCCATCGCGCAAGACCGAGGCGACGCTCACCGCGGTCTTGCGCGGCTGCGCCGAGCACGTCGCCCAGCGCGAGGACCTGTTCGTGATCCTGGAGGGCGCCCGGCACCGGGACACTCCGGCCCTGCTGCGCTTCCTGACGTGGTCGGTCGCCCACCACCAGGCCGATGCCGCCCGCCTGGAGCGTGAGGCCCGCGCCGCCATGCCCGCGTGTCGGGCCGCCGTGGCCGCCTGGTGGACCGCAGCACGCTGGTTCATCGCCTGCCCGCACCCGGTACTGCTGCTGGTGCTGGCCGACTACCCCGGGTCGCTGTCCCGCACCGTCGCCGTCGAGCAGTGGCGGGGCCCCTACTGCCGCACCGCGGCCGTGCGCGAGCGCGAGTACGCCCGCCGCGCGCAGGCCGAGGCCGACTCCCTACGCGCCGCACAGGATCAGTCCCGCAGCCGCCGACCGGCCCCGCACAGTGCCACGCCGCAGGAGCCCGAGCGCGCCTACTTCGTGATCGGTCAGTGGAAGGGAGACGGGGAGGTCGAGATCTGGCACATCGAGGAAGCCCCCGCCGACCCAGCCGCCCGGGCCGACGCCCACGACCAGCACGCCAGCGACGCCGAAGACTCCTTCGGCAGCGTCGAGGTCGTCTACGCCACCAGCCCTCAGGCCGCCGCCGAGCAGGCCCGCCGCGAGGCGCGCCAGACCAGCGAACGCATCCACCGCGACCTCACCCACTCCTGACCCTCCCTGGGGGTGGCCCGCCCACCGGGCCACCCCCAGGCGCCCCCCCGGCACGCATCGATGAGAAAGGTTCTGATCATGGGTTGGCTGATGAGTCTCGGCGAGCGCACCCGGCCCGGCGTTCCCCGGTTCGCCGAGTGCCCCGCTCCCGACAAGGCCCGCGCGCTGGCCCTGGCCGACGACTTCGGCCAGCTCTTGTTCGTCCTGCGCCAGTGGCGCCAGGTCTACGGCGAGGAACTGACCGCGTGGACAGCGCGGGTGGAGGCCGACGACATCAGTGCCCTTCCCGCGGAGTTGCTCGCGGTATGGGAGCACGAGGGAGACGTCATCCGCCTGGACACCGAGCCCGGCGGCTACGTGCGGGTATCCGACTACCGCGACATGCCGGCATCCCCGAGCGTCTCCGCCCACACCGCCACCGGCCTTCAGCTGTGGACCACCACCTGATGAATCGAGAGGTGAAGCCGTGACCGGCCAGCCGCGCCCGTGGCGCCCCGAGGACTTCGACGACCACTGCGAAACGTGCGGCGCCGCACCGGGCGAACTCTGCAAGCCGTGGTGCGACACCGGATACACCGCCGACGACTACCGCCGCGACGCCCAGCGCCGCGAGAAGAACGCCCCCGCCCACCGCCCCGCTGCGGAGCCGACCACCAGCCGCCCGAGGACGTAGAGGAGCCGCCGCCATGCCGCAGCAGTTGACCACGCAGAACGAGATGGACGCGTTCGCCGACCAAGTGGCACGCGAACTGGGCACGCACTGCCGCACCCGCCCCGGCTATCCACACAAACTGGGACGGATCATCATCGACGACGACAACCGGGGACTACGCCTCTACCAGTACGACCCCCGGCGCCCCGACCGGCTGCAGATCTACGCCGGACTGCCGGACGAGACCCAGGTTCAGGCGCCGTCGATCAAGGTAACGGCCATCAGCCCGGCCCACGTGGCCCGCGAGATCTCCCGGCGGCTGTACCCCCTGCACGCCCAGGCACTGGAACAGGCCGCCAAGCTCACCGCCCGTCAGCAGGCCGAGGAACACGCCCGCCGCACCGTCGCGGAGACCATCGCCGCCCACCTGCCCGGAGCCCGCATCGAGGAACAGCATCGGCGTACCCGGATCATCTGGCAGCCCACCCCCGCGCCCACCGCACAACACGCCCCCGCCCAGGTCGACAGTCTCTCCGTCACGGTCGGCGCTTCTGGGGAGCGGGTCCAGGTCGAAGCCGGCGGCCCTCCCGACGCGGTTATCCCCATCCTCGCCGCCCTCCCCCGAACGTCGAGGGGGTAAAAGAGCAGGTCAGGGGCGGGTTCACACCAACCACTAGCGCACTATTATTAGTAATGCGAGAGGGGGCAGCCCTCCCCCCGCCCGGCCCCCTCTCGCACTTTCATGACGGCGGCAACCGCCCTCCCCTTTGGCTGGTTCAGCCCTCCCTGCTTAGGAGTTGCCATGCTGCGATCGCTGCGCCGGGCCCTGCGACCGACCCGCCTGCACATCCCCACCCGCCACTTCACGGCCGGAATCGCCGCCCTGCCGCCCACCGCCCGCGAAGCGTTCGGCACAAACGCGAGCGCCGAGGAAGCCGTCGCCTACAACCGCAGCCGAGTCGCCACCGCCACCGCCGTCGCCCTCTACCGCAGCGGCTACCGGCTGCCGATCCCCGACGACCACCTGAATGACGCCGTGCGCGCCCTGGAGTTCCAGCACTCCGTGCCCAGCCCGGAGACCCGCGCCGCCATCCGCGCCGCGCTCGCCGTCCTCGACGCCGACTACACCGTCACCGTCACCCGCTGACGAATCGCCCGCGCCGGGCCGCCCAGCGGGCGGCCCGCAGCTCCGGAAGGAGAGCCGTGTTCCTGGTCGTACCGAACCCCGATCACGGGCTTGTCGCCGCCCCCGAGTCCTCCCGTGACCTCACACCCAGCACCACGGAGTACCTCACCTGCCAGGGGTTCGCCTGGAACGACGACATCGAGGCGTACACACGTCGGACCGACCAGAGCCCCGCAGCCGTGCACCGCGTCGCCCGTGTGCTGCGCGAGATGGGTCACTACGTCTTCTGCGCCCACCGGCCGCTGCCCACCCGCTGAGCACGGCGCCCGCCCCGGCCAGGCAACTACCCCTACTTCGACTGCACCGACGGAGGTCCGCCATGCCCCGGCACCACCGCCCCCAGCCACCCGTCCGATACGCGGCGGCCGAGCACGAGGGAGTGCACCAGGTCGTGGACCAGCTCCACGGGTACGCACTCGGCAGCCACTCCACCCGCGAGGCCGCCGAGGCCACGGCGCGCGAGCTGGCCGCCGACCCCGCCGCCGCCATCGCGGCCGTGGAGACACTCGACGCCGCCCAGAGCGGCCCCGCGGCCGCCGAGCGGCGCATACTGCGCCGCTTCGGGTACGCCTGGAGCCTGCGCTAGGACGAGATGCTGGAGTTGATGCCGGAGTTCGGCTACCACCGCCTGGAGGCCCTGGTCTCCGCCGGCCACCTGGCTCTGGTTTTCAGCCGGGCCGGGCAGCCGTACTACACCACGCCCGAGCGATTCGAGCAGCTGTCGCCGCGCTGGATCCGCGACGGGCAGGAGTCCTTCCCGGCCGCCGAGCTGAACCGCCTGGAACGCCCCCGCCCCGCACGGGAGGCCCTGCCCCGGCGCGAGCGCTACACGCCGTGCGAGCTGCACGGGATCACGCTATGGCGCTGCATGCTGTGCGCGCCGCGCGAGAACTTCGAGTGCAAGTGGGGCGCCTGCACCGCCAACCGCATCGCCCTCTACTGCGAGCAGTGCGCACGAACGGACCCCCGCCGCACCTTCCCGCTACCGCCGCGCCACGACCGCAGCTAGCGGCAAAAGAGCAGGTCAGAGGGGGGTTCACACCAACCCAACAAGGTCTATTATGTTAGTTATCGGCGAAGCGAAAGCCCGGCCGGCGGGTCTCGCCACCACCTCACACCAGGAGGGATGCCACCCATGAAGCCTCTGGAACTGGCCGGACTGCTGGCCGCACCGGCCAAGCAGCCGGTGCGTGACGCACTCCGCCACCTGCCGCCCAGGCAGCTGGATGCACTGATCATCGAAGCACTTACAGTCACCGAGGAGGCGTGGCGGCAGGTCGTGGTCGATCGAGTCGCGGCATTTGCGGCCGGGCAGGAGGGAGACCGCCCGGCGGTGGCTGCGTACTTCACGCCCATCGAGAGGGCGGAAGACGCCATGCGCGTCAGGTGGAGTCCGTTCATCGCGGCACTTACCAGCAGTGAGGACATCCCCGACCTGCGGCACACCACCACCACGGTCACCCTCGTGCCGGTGGGCAAGGCCGCGATGGCCGAAGAGGCCTTCGCCGACCCCGAACTGACCACCGCGCTCAACCGACTCGCGGCACTGGACCCTCCGGGGAGCGAAGACATCCTGCGCGTTCATCTGCCCACCCGGCAGGTCGTCCGCCTGACCTCAACCTGACCCCACTCGCCTCATAGCCCACGTTTCCGCAGCTCAATAGGCATCTAGTCCTCACAGCAAGAAAGGCTAATATTTGATTTTGGTCGGGAGGGAAGCCCTCCCGACCGCGCTCATCCGCCACTACGGCAAGGAGAAGGAGAGCCCTCATGGCTACCGCCGTCTCGACCCCGACCGAATCGCCCGCCCCTCCCGAGGAGAACACCACGCAGGTCGTGTTGCTGGACGCCGCGCTGCTGGTGCGTGACGAGTGCAACGCCCGTGAGCACGACACCGAGCCGGACCAGAAGCTGATCGCTTCCGTGAAGGAGATCGGCGTCGAGGAGCCCATCAGCGTCAGGCCCAAGCCCGACGGCACCTACGGCGTGTTCAAGGGCTGGCGCCGCGCGCAGGCCCAGCAGGCCGCGAACGCCACCGCCGAGGCGGAGGACCGCCCGGTGCGGGCTGTGAAGGCGTACGTGCGTGAGGACCTGGTGGGCCGCGACGGCTGGACGCGGTTCTTGTCCCTGGTGGAGAACGACCACCGCGAGGGCATGAGCGAGCGCGACACCCTCAAGGCGCAGGAGCTGGCGCTGATCGGCATGGACGAGGTCGAGCGGCGCAGGGCCGTCAGGGCGCTGGGGGTCGGGAAGAACGCGGCCAAGCAGGCGAAGGCGGCGCAGAAGCTGGACGACGCCGCGCTGCGCCGGGCGGCTGCCGGTGGGATGGATCTGGAGCAGACCGCCCAGCTGGCCGAGGTTCAGGACGTGCCGAACGCCGAGCGGCGGCTGCTGCGGGCGCTGGAGCGCGACCACGAGGAGGGCAGTGGCGGGCGCGGTCACTGGGACCAGGAAATGGCGCTGCTGAAAGCCGAGCAGGCCGACGCCGCGAAGCGGGCCAAGGTGCTGGCGGAGCTGGAGGAGGCGGGTATCCCGCTGTTGACGCGGTCGTTCTTCGGTCAGAAGGACCCCTCCCATCCGCTGTCGGAACTCACCACCGGTCTGGGCAACCCGCTCACCGAGGACAACCACAAGGGCTGCCCCGGCCACAGCGCCCGGCTGGACGACGAGCACCGGCCCGTGTGGCACTGCGCCGACCCGGCCCAGTACGGCCACAAGGTCCGCCCCAAGCCGAAGAAGCCGCGCACCGAGCAGGACGAGAAGGCGGCCGAGGAGCGCCGGAAGGTCATCGCCTGCAACCGGGCATGGAAGGCCGCCGTCGGACCGCGCCAGGAGTTCGTCACCCGGCTGGTGCGCATGAAGGCCCTGCCGGACGCCGCGCGCGTCTTCGCGCAGGAAGTGCTGCTCACCCTGCCCTACTACTACAGCTCCTGGACCGACAAGCACGAGGTGGAGACCCTCGCGCGGTTCCTGGGCGTCAAGGAGCCGGAGAAGGCCGACCTGGCCGAGACGGCGGCGCAGCTGCCCAAGGCCCGCCTGGCCAACGCCCTGTTCGCGCAGGTCGCCGCCGCCTGCGAGTACGGCATCCGCGAGCCCAAGACCTGGTCGCACCTCACCACCTGGCAGGCCCGCTACCTGCTCCAGCTGGAGTCCCTGGGCAAGGCCGACAACGGCAGCTACCAGCTCTCCGAGGTCGAGCAGCAGGCCGTGGCCAGCCACCGGCCCGCCACCGACAGCAGCAGCGCCGGTGACACCAGCGCCGAGTCCGACGGCGACGCCAGCGCGGACGCCTGACGTTCCCTCATTCCCCAGTGCTCCGGCCGGGCACGCACGGTGCCCGGCCGGTCATCCCCCTCCCCTTCGAGAGGAAGATCCACCATGTCCATCGGTATCGACGACGTGCGCACCTTCATCCGGCAGCTGCCGGATGCGGCAGCCGTCGCGCAGGTACAGGAGGCCGCCGCCCGGCGGCTCGGCGAGATCAACAAGGACGCCTACAGCGGCATCGTGGCCGGTCGCCGCGCCCGCATCAACGACTCGCTGCGCCCCGCCTTCCTGCGCCGCCTGACCGGCACCGTGCAGGAGCGCAACCGCACCGGCAGCCGGGCGGGCTTCCTGCTGGACGAGGAATCCACCCGGCTGCTGCGCACCGACCCGCGCAACAACCGTTACCGCATCCCGGAGGGGACGACGCGCTACCGGCTGCCCGGCAGCGGCATCCCGGTCTCCTGCCTGGACCTGATCGAGGACTGACCGGTTCCCGGATCTCCGGGCAGGGCCCGAGTCCTCACCGCCCTGCCCGGCGGCCCCAACAGCCGCCAGAGCGCGGCCGTTCCTTCCCTTTGACGTATGAGAAGCCGGAGAGCGACCATGGCCATCTCCTCCCGCACCGTTGCAACCGCCCGGGCCTACGCCCGCGAGATGAGCGGCGCGCCCGTGCCCGAGCCGCCGAGCACCGAGGCGGACGACGGCCCGCTGAAGCCGGCACACGAAGCGGCCTACTACCTCGCAGTGGCCGAGACGTTCCGCATCCTCACCCACCCCGGCCAGCCCGCCAGGCCGGACACCAAGCAGCTGCGTGCGGCCGTGCGAACCACCCCCGGCGTCGGCACCTGGTACCGCCGCGGTGACGAGGCAGCCCGGCGGATCATCGCCTCCAACGACCGCATCCGCCGACTGCCCCAGGATCCCGACCAACTGTGGGCGCTGCTGGCCGACGTGCTCCAAGCCCTGGACCAGCTCTGCCAAGCCCCGCAACTGGACGGCAGCAACCTGCGCCGCGACCACCTCCCCGGCCACCACGCAGCGATCCGCCGCACCTGTCCCATCGGCGGCTGGGGCCCGGTGCGGGTGACGTGGAATCCGGACGGCGCCCGCCGCTGGACCGACCTCCACCACGGCACCTGGCAGTGGCCCGTCCCGACAACCAACCCGGCCGCACCAACACCGGCGACGCCCCGCCCCTGACCGCCCGCCCCGTCTGGGACAGCTCCGTACGGCCAACCGCCCACAATCCCCTGTTCTCCGAGAGGTCCTCATGAGCGACAACCAGCAGACGGCATTGCCCGCCGCTGCGGAAGACGACGGTGGTCACCCCCTCACCCTGGCCGTCCTGCGTCAGTTAGTCCGGCACGACTGGAGCGGACTGCCGGGCACCACGGTGGTGGTGCTGTCCCGCGACGCCGAGGGCAACTCCTTCTCGCCGTTCACCACCTTCGGCCACGGCCGCTACGCGCCGACCGACACCGGCCAGAGCGGCGCCATCTACCCGCTGGCCGAGCGTCTGGAGCAGGACCAACAGCTGCGCGAGCTGTATGCGGGCCGCATCCCCGACAACGCCGTCCGGGCCCTGGTGCTCTACCCGCTCGGCTGACCGACCGGCAACGGGGGCGGGATGGCCCGCGCGGTTCGTCCCACCCGGTTGGCCTGGTCCACGTTCATCTCCCGCGATGAGGAAAGCGATGTGGTCCGCCATGCCCAACTCAGCTTCACCGCCTCAAGAGCGAGCGTCGACGCCGGTGCTGGTCATCAGCGACCATCCCGACGAGGACCCGCTCGGTCTGCTGCCCTGTCCGGTTCCGCTGCGGCGGCTGCCCTCCCCGCTGTTCAGCGCCGGGGAGTACCGGCTCGCCCCGCTCGTGATCCTGGACGACCGCAGCTACAGCGCCTTCACGCTGCGTCACATGCCCCACCGCCCCGGCCTGATCCTCGCCCTCTCCGACCCCGGCGACGAGACAGCTCACCCCAGGGCCGCGGCCATCGGCGCCGAAGCCGTCCTGCGCACCGGGCAGGGTCTGGCCTGGCTGCACCTGCGCCTGCACGAGGCGACCGGCTGCCGCTACATCCGCTGGGAGGACCTCCTGACCGGCCCCCCGCCGTCCGGCACCTGACGCCCCGTAGCCCGTTCCTCGAACCGATAGGAGAAGACAGATGCACGCGATACCGCAGCGCTGTGCGCGCCGGCCGCTTGCGGGCGGGCTGGTCGTGCCGTGGGTGTCCCTGATCCACGGCGGGCACGCCGCCTTGGGCAGCCTGGACGCCGACCGGGCGCGCACCGCCTTCCTGCGGCGCCTGTGCCAGATCTGCGGCCAGCCGCTCGACGAGCGGTGCTACCTGGTCGTCCGCCCGGCCGACGCCGCCCGAGGGCACGCCCCCGAACCGGCGCTGCACCCCGAGTGCCTGCCCTACACGGCCGCGCACTGCCCCATGCTCAACGGCACCGCCACCCACTACCGGCGCACCTCCGTCCTGGCCACCCACCCCGCCGGACGCCCCTGCACCGACCCGGCCTGCCCGTGCCCGGCCCGCACCCCCGACGACGGCCACACCGCCCGCAGCGGCCACCCCGCCGACCGCTACGAGGCCTGGATGATCCACACCTCCAGCTACCGCATCGTCTTCGCGCCCGACCGGCCCGATGCGCCCATCGGCATCAGCACCGACGTTCCCGTTCTGCGCCGGCGTCTGCTGCGCACCGCCACCCTCACCCCCGACCAGCAGCACGCGATGGACCTGCTCAACACCCTGTTCAACGAGTCCTGACCACCCCTGCACCCATGAAAGGAGACTCCCGTGCGGATCACACCGGACGCGGCCACGCCCGAGGGCGCGGCCATCCTCGAACTGGCCGAACTCATGGACAACCTCCAGCTGCGCACCGGCGAATGGCCGGGCGCGGACACCGCCGACATCCTCAGTGAGTGGTTCAGCCACTTCAACTTCGCGACCTCCAAGGACGTCGCGGTACAGGTGACCGGCCGGGCGTGGGTGCTGCGCCAGTGGGACCGGCACGGCGACGACATCACGCTGTGGGCCGACCACGCCTCCGCCCTGGCCTCACTCGCGCAGCACGTGCGCGGCTCCTGGGACAACGTCAGCGACCAGGACGGTGTCCCCTACCGCCCTCCCGCCGACGACCAGACGGCGGTAGACCTCTACTACGGCAACGACCGGCACCGCAGCGACGAGGGCTACACCCTCTACACCGACGACATCTCCCGCCACATCCGCACACCCACCCCGCTCGACCTCACCGACCCCGAGGACTGCGCCAAGGCCAACAGCGCGGCCGTCTTCCACCCCATGACCGGCCCCGAAGACGAAGGCCTGCCCTGCATCGAACTCGCCGGAATCCTCGTCTTCGCCTACCTCGACCCCGACAAGCGCGCCGTCCGGGTCTCCATACACCTGGACACCACCCACGAGCAGCTCCTCCGGCCCGACGGCACCGTCCCGCTCCAAGTTGAAGTCGCTGACGCCACCGTGTTCAGCACCAGTGCCGCGCGAGCGTCGACGCAGGCGTGGCGGCAGCGGCTTCGGAGGCTGACGGGCAACGTGGATGGGGGGATTGCCTCATTCCATTAAGTAGCTATTATGGGATTCAGGAGGTGTTCGCATGGCCCCGTCCGTTACGCACGTGTCCGGCACCGTGACCGGCAGCGTGGAAGTCCGCTTCACCGACTCCGGTGTCGCCGTCTGCCGCTTCCGCCTCACCCAGACCACCACCCAGTGGGACGCAACCGCGCAGCAGTGGCGCGACGGGGCCCCCATCCGCTACGTGTGCACCGCCTGGCGGGACCTGGCCCGCAACGCCACCGAGTCCCTCGTCGACGGCGTGCGCGTGCTGGTCACCGGGCGCGTCACCGAGATCCGGGACAACGCCGTCTACCTGAGCATCGACGACCTCGGCATCAGCCTGCGCCAGCGCATCGCCTACACCGAAACCAGCCTGCCCAGCCCGGCCGCCGCCGCCCCCATCTCCCCCACCACGCCGGTCGCTTCGGCCGCTGCCCCGGCGGCGCAGCCCGCCACAACCGGCGCCCGCGGCCCGGCCGCCCACCGAGCGGGTGGGCCGCCCGCCTGGTGGGAGCAGCGGCGGGCCGCCGGATGGGACCGCACCACCGCCCGCACCCCGGCCGACGCCCTCTCCCCGAACGCCGGCCGCTGACAGCCCGCTCCCCTTCTTCACCGCGCCATCTGGTGCGGCACCGGTTCGTCGCCTGCCGGGACCGCACCGCCGCTTCTCCCCTTTCACCCGTACCAACCCGCGGGTCGCCGGTTCGCCTGCCGGCGCCCGGCCGCTTCCCCCTGCCCTGCCGTGGCCTACTGCGCTTTTCCGGCTGGAGAACCGTCATGCCTGCTGCCCGCACGCCCTCCGAGCGGTCCGCGCTCGCCGCGCTCGCCGCCCACTTCGCCCCCGAGCAGGTCGCCGCGGACCTCGCCGCACGCAGCGCCGCCGACGTGTGGCAGCAGCGGGTGCAAGCCGATGCGAGCGGGCGCCTGGTCCGCTACCGGCCCGAGGAGGAACTCAACAGGTCACTGTTGTACTGCCAGTTCGTCACCCCTCGCGACGAGGGATGGCCCACCGCCCTCACCGTGCTGGGTGAACGCCAGCCGCTGGGGCTGTGGGTACTGGGCCGCGACCACCTGCCCGAGCTGACCGCCAGCACGGTGGCCGTCACCGGCAACCGCAACGCCACCGCCCACGCCCTGAGCTATGCCGAGGACTACGCCCGCGCCATCGCCGAGGCCGGACACACCGTCACCGCCACCCTCGCCTTCGGTGTCGACTCCACCGCCCACCAAGCGGCCGCGCTCACCAGGCGAGCCACCTTGGCCGTCCTGCCCCGCGGCCTGGACCGCGCCCACCCCCACGCCCACGCCTCCCTGATGAAAAGCATCCCCACCGGCGGCGGCGCCGTGATCAGCCTCTACCCGCCCGGCACCCCCGCCAGCGGCACCACCCACCAAGCCAGCGCCCACCTCCTGGCCGCCCTGTCCAAAGCCGTGATCCTCATCGAAGCCCTGGACCACCACCACACCCTGCGCACCGCCCACGCCGCACTCGACCTGCGCCGCCCGCTGCTCACCGCCCCGCCCGCCGAAAACGACATCCGCGCCGGCGGCACCGCACGCCTGATCGCCGAACAGCGCGCCGTGCTCTGTCCGCACCCCGCCCACGCGCTCGCCCTGCTCTAACACCCCGACCGCACCGCGCCCAGCCCGGACCCCAGGCAGAGCGCCCCGCCCCGACCCAAAAGGCTGCCCCACGCCTCAACCCGCCGGACCGCCCGATCCATCGGCACCAGCCCTCGGGACGCCACCGGACCCCCAAGGGCCGGTGCCACACCTCCTACCCCCCCTCACCAACCGCCCCCTGCTCACTGCCCGGCCGGGCAGGAAGGAACTCACCCATGTCCCAGCTCACCCCGCAGGGCGCACGCGCCCTGGACCACAACGACAACGGCGTCGTCTCCGGCCACCCCGCCACGATGGCCAACCTGGTGGCGGACGGCATGGTCGCCCCCCACACGGGCGACAGCGGCACCCACCGGATGACCGAGCAGGGTTGGTCCGCGCTGGAGGAGTGGCGGCAGCAGCACGACCGCACGCCGGACACCCCATGCGCCGAGCCGATCCTGCCGACGCTCCCCGGGGTGCAGCACGAAGCCGTCGTGACGGCTGCCGGACGGCCCGACCAGCGCGTGCCCGGCCGCGACGACCACGACGTGTACTGGGCTGGGGAGAAGTGCCAGTCAAAGGGGGAAGTTACGCGTCAGTAAAGACTTGCGGCGGTAACCCGTACAGGCGGCGCCGCTCCTGGTGCTCGCCACCGTTGACCATCTGACGGTCCCTCACGGACCTGACGGACTGGAAGCAGGCTCCTTGCCGCCGCCAGTACGGCATCGCCATGCTCTTGTCCATGGGATATCACTTATCCGCCGAGGCAACGGAGAGCGACCGTCCCGTCATCGAGGTCCCGGCCCGCACAAGCGTGCACACGGACACCTATCTCCGTCGCGCCTCCCGCCGACCACCTCGCCGACCACTTGTGGTCAGGCTTTTCGACATCCCCTCGGCGACCGTCGGCGGCCCAGCCGAAGGCTGCTGATTCCGCACCGGGAACGGAATGCCCGTACTCGGGCTTCCTGTCCCGGTGCCTGCTTATCGGATGCGGCAGCCTCGTCCTTTCATCACTGGCTTCCTCCCTACCTGGAAGGGATTCCCTGCATGCACAGCAACTTTGAGGTGTGCATTGTCGGCGCGGGCCCGCGCGGGCTGTCGGTACTCGAGCGCCTGCTGGCCAATGAGCGCAACGCACCGACTCATTCGGCTGTGACCGTGCATGTGGTGGATCCGGCCGCCCCGGGTGCGGGTGCCGTATGGCGCCCTGAGCAGTCCCAGCACCTGCTGATGAACACGGTGGCTTCGCAGATCACGGTCTTCACCGACGACAGCGCGCGCATCGACGGGCCCATCGAGCCGGGTCCCACCCTGTACGAGTGGGCCAAGTCTCTTGCCCTGCTGGGCGACCCGGCCGACTTCAGCACGGAGGTCATGGAAGAGGCGCGAAAGCTGGGGCCCAACTCCTATCCGACACGTGCCTTCTACGGCCACTACCTCAGAGGCTGCTTCGAGCGGATCGTGGCCTCGGCCCCGCACCATGTCACGGTACGGGTGCACCGTTCTCGCGCGGTGGCCGCCGCCGACACCCACGGCGTGCCCGGTGGGCCGCAGGGTGTGCGGCTGCAGGACGGCACTCGGCTGGACACATTGGACGCGGTCGTGCTGGCCCAGGGGCACGTCCCGGCGCGCCTGTCCTCGCGTGAAGCACGCACGGCGAGCCTGTCCCGCATTCACCACCTGACCTACATCACCCCCGCCAACCCTGCCGACCTGGACCTCAGCGGCATCAAGGCGGGCGAGAACGTACTGCTGCGAGGGCTGGGGCTGAACTTCTTCGATCACATGGCGTTGTTCACGGTGGGCCGTGGCGGCCGGATGGTACGAGAAGGCGACCGGTTGGTGTACCGGCCCTCGGGCCAGGAGCCGCATCTGTTCGCGTTCTCCCGTCGCGGCGTGCCCTACCACGCGCGCGGGGAGAACGAGAAGGGTGCCACCGGTCGCTATTTCCCACGCAAGCTGACCGCCGAGTACATCGCTGGTCTGCGACGACGCGGTTCGGCCGGACAGCCCGTCAACTTTACCGAAGACCTGTGGCCACTGATCTCCTTGGAGGTGCAAAGCGTTTATTACAGTACGTTGCTGGCCTCCCGCGGAGACGCCGCGGAGGAATTCGCTCAGGCGTTCCTCACCACGGAAACCGAAGGGGATCGGCGGGAACTGCTGGACAAGTACGGTATCCCGGCCGATCAGCACTGGAGTTGGGAGCGGCTTTCGCGACCGTTCGGGGAGCGCGAGTTCACCGACCGTCAGGAATTCACCGCCTGGCTGCTGGACTACTTGCGGCGCGATGTCGCCGCAGCCCGGCTCGGCAACGTCAGCGGTCCTCTGAAAGCCGCCTTGGACGTGCTGCGTGACCTGCGCAACGAAATCCGTCTGGCCGTCGACCACGGAGGTCTCGAGGGAAGCTCCCACCGGGACGACCTCGAGGGCTGGTACACGCCCTTGAACGCCTTCCTGTCGATCGGGCCGCCGGCGTCCCGCATCGAGGAGATGATCGCGCTGATCGAAGCGGGTGTGCTGACCGTGACGGGTCCGGGCACTCAGGTGCGGATCGACACCACCGCCCAGGTGTACGTGGCGCACTCGACGGTTGTGCCCGGTGAAGCGGTACGCGCCCGCGTCCTGATAGAGGCACGGTTGCCCGAGCCCGACCTGCGCCGCACGGAGGACCCTCTGCTCAAGCACCTGCTGGATACGGACCAGGCGGCGCCGTACCGGATCGCGACCGCTGATGGCACCGGTTACGTGACGGGAGGACTCGCGGTCACCGAACGGCCCTACCGGCTGCTGGACGGACGAGGCCGCCCTCACCCCCGCCGGTTCGCGTACGGGGTGCCGACGGAAGCGGTGCACTGGGTGACGGCAGCGGGCATCCGGCCCGGGGTGGACTCGGTGACGCTCGGCGACTCCGACGCGATCGCCCGGGCCGTTCTCGCCCTGCCGCAGACGGCTCATGTACCGGCGGAAGTGCGTCGGGTGGACGCCGAAGGGGAGCTGTCCGGGGTGATCGTATGACACTCACGCATGCGACTCCGGCCACCGCGACGCACCTGACGGATGCCGGCCTGCTCGCACCGGTGCGAGCAGGCACGCGGGTGGAGGCCGCCACCAGTGACCTGGCCTGGGTACAGGCCATGCTGGACGCGGAAGCAGCGCTCGCCCGCGCACAGGCAACGGTGGGCACGCTCCCTGCTTCGGCGGCCGAGGTGATCACGCGAGTGGCTCGTGCCGACCGGCTCGATGTCAGAGCACTGGCGCTGGCGGCGCGGGAGACGGCCAACCCGGTGGTCGGCCTGGTGCAGGCATTCACCGAGGTCGTCGCGGCTGAGGACCCCAGGGCAGCCGAGTACGTACACCGGGGCTCGACCAGCCAGGACGTGCTCGACACCGGCACGATGCTCGTCGCGAGGAGGACACTCGACCTGATCCTCGCCGATCTGCGGCGTACGGCCGATGCGCTGACAGCGCTGGCAACAGCACACCGGCGGACTCCCGCCGTCGCACGTACCTTGGCGCTGCACGCCGTACCGACCACATTCGGGCTGCGAGCCGCCGGTTGGCGGGAGTTGGTGCTGGACGCGGTGGAGCGCGTCGCCCGCGTCCAGCGGAACCTCCCCGCCTCCCTGGGCGGAGCGGCGGGCACGCTGGCTGGATACCTGGAGTACGCGGCACTCGCCGAGGGGGGCACCCTGGCTGACCCGGACGGCTACGTGACACGGCTGGTGGACACCTATGCCAGCGAAACGGGACTGGCCCGGCCGGCACTGCCCTGGCACGCGCTGCGCACACCCGTGGCCGACCTGGCCGCTGCACTGGCCTTCACCGCCGGGGCGCTCGGCAAGATCGCCGTGGACGTTCAGGCACTGACCCGTACCGAGGTGGGTGAGGTCACCGAACCGGCTGCGTCCGGCCGCGGTGCCTCTTCGGCCATGCCTCACAAGCGCAACCCCGTGCTCGCGACGCTCGTTCGCAGTGCCGCGCTGCAAGTGCCCGCCCTCTCGGCGGCACTGGCACAGTGCCTGGTCAGCGAGGACGAACGATCCGCCGGGGTGTGGCACGCGGAGTGGCCGCTGCTCCGGGACTGTCTACGGCTGACCGGCGGCGCCGCGCAGACCGCTGCGGAACTCGTCGAAGGGCTGAAGGTGCGGCCGGACCGCATGCGCTCCAACCTGGACATGACGGACAGTCAGGTGGTGTCCGAGCGGCTGGTCGCCCATCTGGCGCCGACCTTGGGCAAGGCCCCTGCCAAAGCGCTGCTGACGCGCGCCACGCAGGAAGCGCAGACCACGAGGCAACCCTTGGCCACGGTGCTCGCCCGCATGCCGGAAGTGCCCCGCTCGCTTGTGGACCGGCTGGTCACGCTGTGCGACCCGACCGGCTACACGGGCGCTGCGGCCGTACTGGTGGAGCAGGCCTTGCGGCGCTGAGAAGCCGTTCTCCCTCCGGACCTCGTGCGGATGCCTGCCGGCCGGACCTGAGAGCGCAACTGCCCCGGGCGCCCTGGCCCTTTGCCGGCCAAAACGTCGTGGGGCCGGCGGATGCTGTCGATGCGGGCGTTCGGGAAACGCAGCGAAGGTGCGCCTAGGGCTCGCCCGCCGCCGGGGCCCTCTCCACGGGCTCCGGCGGCGCGCTACGTCGCGAACCCAAACGCGCTCCAGCAGCACGAGCCACAGCGTCGGGACGGGTCCCGCCCCGGCTCACCACGACACGCCTTGACGGCCTGCCCGCGATCCCCCAGAGGCTGCACGCGACCTCGGTGTCCGGCGGCATCGGCAGCCGCCTACCGGCCGGCCGCGCCACAGCCTGCCCGAACACACACCTACGCCGCCGCCCCGCCCAACCCCCCGGGCATCACCGCCCGCGGCCCGAACTTCGCCCGCGCACGGTCCGCGACCTCCTCGACCTGTACAACGTCTCGGCCGGTGAGCGGCGGCTGAGCAGTGTGGCGGTGTTCGGCGTACCGGTGAACCAGGCCGTCCTCACCAAGGCGCTACCGGAACTCGCCCCTTCTGCGCGCAGTGAGGCTGCTTTGTCTCACTCGTACCGATCGACGCCACAGGTCGAGTAAGACAACCTCGGGACCGCGCGTTGACCGACAGGTTGGAGGCTGAGGCGGGGCCACAATTCAGGCCTATAGCTGATGAACGCCCTGTATGTCACGGGATTGATGGATCTGGGCAGGTGGGGGCGGTCGCTCGGCTACGGTCACGCTGTGGTCATCACGGCACCGATGCATGCGGAGATCGTTCGCGTCGCGGTAAGCGACGAGCTCGCCTACTGGACGGTGCTGGCCGGCCCCACCTTGACCGTCGTCGGCGACGTCGACGACCACCTTCGTCACCTGCGATTCGGGCGGTCCTGCGAGGAATCAACCACCAAGACCTACGCGGGCCACCTGAAGCGGCTCCATATCTGGTCTGAAGAGCGCGGCCTGACCTGGAACGACGCGGCTCTTCGGATGGCGTCGTACGTGATGCACCTGCGGACCACACCAAGGTCAAGCACCGGCCGGGGGCACGGTCAGCTCCCCGAAGAGGCCACTCTGGCTCCCGCCTTGGCCGCCATCCACGGCTTCTACCTCCACCTGGCCGACCTCGGGCGCCTTCAGCCCGAGGCCTTCAGCGCGCTGTTCACGACCGTCCCGGCCGAGACGGGCCGCGGAACGGTCGCGGTCAGGCCGCGGATCCGCGTGGACTCCAGGCCGAGCCCCTTGAGGCCGCTGTGGGAGAGACCGAAGAACTGCCGAAGGCGGTGGGCGCTGAAGGACCCGACGGAAGGCCGGTACGGCCGACGCCCGGCCGGCAGGGCAGCCGTCGCTCGCTGCCGCCGAACTGACCAATGGCGGCACGATCTCATCCTGCTCAGTGCCCGGACTGCACGGGCTGGGGGGTTCTCGGGCTGGCCGCCTGCCAGGGGTGCACGGAGTGGCGGAAGAACCATCCCGAGCAGGGCGTATGCCTGCGCTGCCGGCACATGGGATACCTCAACTCCGACCGTCTGTGCCGGGCATGCCTGCACGCTGTCCGGCTCGATGCCGACGCCGCGTGGGTCACCGATCCGGAAGGCTCCGGCCCTCGCAGCCGCCAGCTGATGTTCCTCTTTTACGGCCTCGCCCCCACCCACGCCCAACCGCTGAGGAAGTACGGCAGGCGCACCGGCCACACCGGCACCGATCAGCGCCAGCGGCTGCACTGGGTGGAACACCTGCGTGCGGCCGCGGCCCCGACCCGAGACGACCCGGCGGTCCTCCCTCCCGCCGTCTGGGGGCAGCTACCGCTCTTCCCGGTCCGCCGGATGCTGTCCATCGATGTCTGCCGGCGCATTCTGCAAAGGCCGCTCGCCGGCTATAGCGATGTCGTCGAGCACACCGCGGCGTTCGCTGCGGACACCAGCATCAGCAAACCCATGCAGCGCAAGCTGCACGAGATGCTGCGCCTCGCGCTCGCCGTGCGCGACGCCGACGGCGACGACCTCGTCGACGAGCTGGTCCTCGACGACATCCCCAACTATGGCCGCTCCGTCCGGGCGATCCTTCTGCGGGCGGACATGCTCAGGCTCCTGCCACAGCCACGCGAACCCGACCGTCCCCAGCAGTCGCGGACGTCACGGAGCACGCGCCGCGTCTGGGTGCCTCGAGCGATGACACCGAGGTCCTGTCAGCAGTGCGGCTCCTGGTTCGCAGCGAAGACGAAGGTCATCTGCGAGCCCTGCTCGTCCTTCGCCGCCCGGAAGAGAGGGAACAGCTCGGCCTCCGCAGGAGCGTGCGACCGCTGCCGCCATGTCGACCTGCCGCTCGTCGGCGGATACTGCAGCGGATGCCGGTGGCACATAGCCACCTACGGCCCAGGGGACATCACTCGGTTCGGGACGCAGTTGTGGCTCGGTTCACCCGTCCCGGCACCCACCCTGCGTCACCCGGGCGTGACCCCGCCTACTGCGCGTCGCCCTGTGTCCGAGCACGTGGCGGCCCCTGGGCAGGATAGGTTGTTCGAGCTCCGGCGAGACTGGCGCCCGGTGGTCGAGTTGGCGCGGCACGATCTACCGACGCTCACAAACTCGGCCGAGCGACTGCTGGCCGACCTCGACAGCGTGATGAAGCAGGAGATGTGGTCCCAGGTCCCCGTCACTAAGACATCGTTTCCTTTGGTTGAGGTCCGTGCTGTTCACCGACCGGGTGGAGTGTCGGTGCGGTGTGAGAGCCTCCGGGCATGAGTTACGACCTTGCTGTCTGGGAAGGCGAGAGACCGGCGGATGACAAGACCGCCGGCCGGATGTTCAGCGAGCTGTACGACCGCTACATCGACGGTGAGATGGAGGAACCTCCGTCCGAACGCATTGCGGCTTACGTGGCCACGCTGCTTGAGCGGTGGTGTGACATCACCGAGGACGACGAGGACACCTCCCCCTGGTCGACCGGTCCGCTGATCGATGAGGCCAGCGGCCCGCTGATCTACTTCGCCATGCGGTGGAGCATGGCCGAGGAAGCATCGGCCTACGCGGCGGCCGTCGCGGAGTCCATGGGTCTGGTCTGCTTCGACGTGCAGCAGGACCGGCTCAGGCCCTGAGCAGGCCCACCAATCGGCGATAGCCGATCAGGGTCGCGGCTATGCCGACGAAGGCAAGGAAGTGTTCGGCCTTGCGTTCGTAGCGGCGATGGAGCCTTCGGCAGCCGGCCAGCCAGGACACGGTTCTCTCGACCACCCAGCGATGCCGGCCCAGCCCCTGCGAGGATTCGACGCCCTTGCGGGCGATGCGGTGGCGGATGCCCCGCCAGCGGAGCCATCGACGCAGGTGGTCGTAGTCGTAGCCCTTGTCGGCATGCAGTTTCGCCGGCCGTCGGCGCCGGGGCCCGCGGGGGGACCGGATGGGAGGGATGCCGCGGACGAGCGGCTCCAAGCCCTGGCTGTCGTGCATGTTCGCGCAGGAGATGCCCACGGAGAGCGGCAGTCCGTTCCGGTCGGTGATCAGGTGGATCTTCGATCCCAACTTGCCGCGATCGGTCGGATTCGGTCCCGTCAATGGCCCCCTTTTGCGGCCCGCAAACTGACGGAATCGATGGCGCACCGCGACCAGTCCAGCTCGCCCCGCGCTCCGAGTTCGTCGAGGATCACGCGGTGGAGCCGGGCCCAGACCCGATCCCGGCTCCACTGGGCGAACCTGCGGTAGACCGTGGGCCAGGCGGGGCCAAACACCGGCGGCAACTGCCGCCAGGTGCAGCCCGAAGTCGCCACGAAGATGATCGCGGCCAGGGTTTCACGATCTCCCGCCCGGCGCCGTCCTCCACCCTGCGGACGCGCTACCAGCGTCGGGGGCACCACCCGTCGGAACAGCACCCACAACTCGTCCGGTACGAGCCGCTCCACGAGATCCGTCATGCACGGATCAACGAACAATCACGCCATAAGAAACGACGTCTACAGTTAAGACCCGGAACACACTGACCATCCTGGTGTCCTGGCTCGGTGCCGATGCCCCGCTGCTGGAGTCCGACATCCGCTCGCTCGTCGACAACCATCCCCTGAAGTTCAGCGGACGGCGGGTCACGCAGTTCCTGGAAACCCGCGGGCTGCTGATCCCGGATGCCGAGGTTCGCCGGGACGCGCACCAGAAACGCTTGGAGGCCGAGCTCGCCGCGCTTCCCGCGGCGATCGCGCAGGAACTCTCGGTCTGGATCAAGGCCGTGCGCGGAGAGGGCACGTGGGAGCACACCGGCCGCACCTACCGGAGCATCGCCCGCTACTGGCATGTCCTGGACCCGATCCTCAAGGGATGGCTCGCGGACGGCATCGAGAGCCTGCGAGAAATCACCCGCGACGACGTCAAGCGGGCCATCGCCACCCGGAAGGGGACGCCGGCCCGCTCAATCCACATCGTCCTGCGCAACGTCTTCCGGGCCCTCCGGCAAGAAGGCGTGATCTTCCGCGATCCCACCCGCGGCCTCGTCTTCGCAGGTATCAACACGACCCCGCCTTCCGTGCCCTCGGACCGACTGGCCGACGTCCTCAGCCACGCGCGAAACGACTTCCAGCGCTTCGTCATGGTGCTCGTCTGCGTCCACGCCCTCAGCGGCACCGACATGCGCCACCTGCTGCTCACCGACCTCGACCTGTCCCGTGAGCGCCTCATCGTCCGGCGCCCCGGCAAACGGCACATCATCTACCTCGGTATCGGATCCTCGCGGAACCGCGGCGGGGACCGCGAGCGCGACCAGGACCGGGAAGGCAGGCGGGAGGGACGAACTCACCTACCGCTGCGCCTCCGCCTGGCTCCGCGAACGGCACCGCCGCTGGCCGGTGACCACCAACCCACATCTGCTGATCAACCGATGGACCGCAGTAGACACCACCCACTCACCCATCGGCACCACCTTCACCGCTATCTTCCGGCCCACCGAACTGACCATGCCGACGCTGCGACAGGACCGAATCCGCCACGAGGCATTCGAGGTCGACGACCCGCTCCACCTGATGCGCCTGTTCGGCAACTCCGCTCAGACCGCGATGCGGTACATCACCGCGGCCCACCCCGAACGCACCGCGAAGCTACCCCGATGAGGTGAGCGGCGGTGCTGGTACTCGGCCAGGTACGGGTATGAGTAGTTGCGGTACAGAAAATCGCGGCGTCGCCGATCATGGTCCGGGAGGCGCAAATGCGCCGACCCGGTTCTCGGACTCGCGGCAGGCCTTGCGCTGTGCCAGGACCGGCGGGACGCCCTGACCGCCGTCGAGCGGCTGGCGCCAGGTGAGGAGCTGGCGGTGAACGGCCGGGGCGGCGGAGATGCGCAGGGTGTACGGCCTGGGGACCGGTGGGCCCGTATGTTGCAATGTCGCGTATTCCTCGGTGATGTGGTCTGCGCCAAGGCCCCAAGATCAGGAGACGCCGAAAGTGCCCGAGCCGCCCGCTCAGAAGGCCCCAGACCTGAGGGCGAGTAGCGCCCGGCTGAAAGGCAGGGGGCAGGAGCGGCGAGGCCGCTCCTGCCCCCTGCTCGTGCGTTACATGGGCAGCAACTGCCACTGCCTGCCCTGGTGGTCGCCCTCCGCCCAGCGCTGCGTAATTACCACGGGTGCGTTGGTTTCGACGCCCAGAAGCAGACCGCTGTTCCGGTTCGCGATCTCGTAGACCCGGGGATCGTCGGTCACGGCGCCCACCGGGATCAGCCGCCACTGCTGATGGTGCGCTTCGTCGCCTTCGTAGGCGCGCTGTGCGACCACCGCCCCGGCCGCTCCCCGAGCTTCGTCGACTTCCAGGACCTTCCTGCTGCGCACGTTCTCGATCGTGTAAACCACGTCGCCGCTGGCGGTGTGGCCGGCTACGACCAGGCGCCACCGCTGCGACTGGCGGGGGGCGGCGAGCGACTGCTGGATCTTGGCCCCGTCCTTGAGCGACTCGCGCGTGACTCCGATCCGCAGCCGGCTGCGGACGCTCGCCCAGGAGACCATCGTGCCTGATTCGGGCAGTCCTGCCATGGCGGCCGCCGCGACCTTCCGGACGCGGTTGTTGACGTAGTCGGCGATGTAGAGGGCGCCGACGCAGTCGACCGCGAGACCGAATGGGTAGTTCAGCTGGGCTGAGGTGGCGGGGCCGCTGTCACCGCTGAAGCCGACGGTGCCCGTGCCCGCGACCGTGCTGATCGTGCCGTCCCCGGCAACCCTGCGGACCCGGTGGTTGTTGTGGTCGGAGACGTAGAGGGTGCCGGTGGTATCCGCCACCACGCCCAGGGGGAAGTCCAGCTGGGCTGAGGTGGCGGGGCCGCCGTCACCGCTGAAGCCGACGGTGCCCGTGCCCGCGACCGTGCTGATCGTGCCGTCCCCGGCAACCCTGCGGACCCGGTGGTTCTCGGCATCGGTGATGTAGAGATCGCCGGTGCCGTCCACCGCAACGCCGTACGGGGTGTTGAGCTGAGCCGCGGTGGCAGGCCCGCCGTCGCCGGAGAGTCCCGGGGTTCCGGTCCCAGCGACTGTGCGGATCTTCCCGTCCGGTGTGACCTGCCTGACCCGGTGGTTGTCGGTATCGGCGATGTAGAGGTTGCCGATCCTGTCCACTGCGATCCCGTACGGACAGTTCAACTCGGCGGCCTCGGCGGGGCCGTCGTCACCGCTGAACCCGGCGGTACCCGTGCCGGCGACTGTGCCGATCAGGCCGTCAGCCGTAACCCTGCGGATCCGGTGGTTTTCGGAATCGGCGATGTAGAGGTTCCCGGCACGGTCCACCGCCACCTCACGCGGGCCGTCCAGCTGGGCTGAGAGGGCGGGGCCGTGATCGCCCTCGAACCCGGCAGTGCCGGTCCCTGCCACCGTGCGGATCCTGCCGTCGGTGGTGACCTTCCGGACCTGGTGATTGTTGTGGTCGGAGACGTAGAGGGTGCCCGTGCTGTCCATCGCGAGGCCGTAGGGACGGTCAAGGCTGGCCGCAACAGCGGGCCCATCGTCTCCTTGGGCCCCGGCATCTCCGGTTCCGGCCACCGTGGTGATTTTGGGGGCGAGGTCTTCACTCTCTGCTGTTGTTTGGGCCTTGCTCATCATCATCTCCTCACCGTGTGCCGGCCGGCCGGTGCGGAGGCCTTGCCGGTCGTGTCCGAAGGCCGCAGGAGCGGCAGGCGTGCCGGTGCGTGGATGTCGAGGTGGTCACGCGTCGACCGTGTACTGCAGGGTCATTTGGGTGCCGTTGCGCGTGATGCCCACGGGTACCGCGATTCCGGCTCGCTTGCCGGCGAGGACGGCGCTGAGGGACGCCGCCGACGTGACGGGCTGACCGTCGACGGAGGTGATGATGTCCTTGTCTTTGAACCCTGCGGCGGCGGCGTTGAGATCGGAGTCGACGAAACGGACCCGGGCGCCTCCTCCGCCGGGGACGCTGCTGACGTATCCGCCGAAGGCGCCGGGGGTGCCTTGGGTGATGTTGACGGTCCAGTCCACCGTCACACCTTCGAAGGTGAGAGTGCCGCTGTATCGGCCACCTGCCATGGGGGCGTCATCCGTGGCGACGACGTCGACCTTCCAGGGCCGGCTCCAGATCCAGTTGTTGCTCTGCGTCGAGAAGCTGGCGGACGAGCCGTCGGGGGCAATGGTCACAGGGCAGCTCATGCCGCTGCACCAGGGGTCCACCCGGACGATGCGTGTGTACTGCGGAGCTTGGATCTGCACATGCCCGGGACTTGAGCGGACTCGCCCGTCCGGTGGGAACTCGACCGTCCTGGCCGGCCCGGGGGCATCGAGATCAGGAACAGAGGACGGGGGCGTCGGCGCACGGAGCGCCGTGACCGTAGCAGGAGCGGGCGCAGCGGTGGCTCCGGGCGCCAGCCCTCCGAGGAACAAGCTCGCTCCTAGTGCGAGTACTGTGCATGCCGCTGTGGACTTGCGCATGAGTTCTCCCAACTGCGATTACGCAGAGTTGTTGATCGATCAGTAGATGGGTGTGCCCGTAGGCGGACGTCCGCGGGTGCGCCACGGTCTCGCAGTGCGACAGGGAGCCCGAGCACGATTGGTACGCGCGGGGACCGGGCAGTGGACTGGCTCTGGCGCCCAGCGGTGGGCCATCGGGACCGGCCGGGAGCGCTGTGTCTCGCCCCTCGGGGGCGGGGATGTGGTCCTCGGGCCCGTGTAGGCGCAGCTGGGCGGTCTGGCTGACCGAGCCGGTGCCCAGTGCCCAGAGCACTGGACCGGTCGGGGTGCCGGGTTCCGCACGGGGGCCGCGTCCAGGGGCCGTATCCAGGACGGCAGCCCGGCGCCTCATCGTCGAGATGCCGCTGTTGCTGTTCCAGGGGCTTATCGGGTGCGGAAGCGGCGGTAGAGGTTGCGGGCCACGTAGACGCCTGGGCCTCCGAAGCCGATGATGTCGAGGCGTCCGTCGCCGGTGATGTCGGCAAGGAAGCGGGGGTGGTGGCTGACCCGCCAGGCGCCGGCGTCGTCGTTGTAGCCGAAGCCACGGCAGACGAGCTGGGCTTGTTCGAACCTGCCGTCGCCGCGGTTGTGGGCCACCCAGACTCCTTCGTCGCCGAAGCCGACGATGTCAGGGTTACCGTCGCCGGTGATGTCGGCGAGGAAGCGGAGGTGCTTCGTGGCCGTCCATCCCTGGGCGGTGCCGAAGTCGTTCAAGACGAGCTTCGCGGGCTCGAAGGTGCCGTCGTCGAGGCCGCGTGCGACGACGACGCCGTGGGGGCCGAAGCCGATGATGTCCATCGCGCCGTCGCCGGTGGTCTTCAGCAGGAACCGGGGGTGCTCTTCGACCGAGGCCCATCCCTGGTCGGTTCCGAAGTCGTCGAGGACGTACAGGGGCTCGGCGAAGACGCCGTCCTCGTCCTGGAGAGAGATCCAGACGCCGTCGTCGTGGCAGCCGACGATGTCGAGCCGGCCGTTGCCGGTGGTGTCGGCGAGGAAGCGGGGGTGTTTGTCGGCCTGCCAGCCGCCGGCCTTGTCGTCGTGGCCGAACGCCCGGAGAGCGGGCTCGTCGGGCAGTGGCGCGAACTTTCCGTCTTGGTCCTGGAGGGAGATCCAGACGCCGTCGTCGTGGCAGCCGACGATGTCGAGCCGGCCGTTGCCGGTGGTGTCGGCGAGGAAGCGGGGGTGATTGTCGGCCAGCCAACCGCCGGCCTGATCGCCGTGGCCGAACGCCTTGAGGGCCGGCTCGCCGCCCGCGGGCGGGAGCGTTCCGTCCTCCTCCTGGAGGGACACCCGCACACCGTCGGCTGCCAGCATCACGATGCCGGGCTTGCCTTCGCCCGTGATATCGGCCAGGGTCCACAGGTCCGCGGGACTCGGGGAGGGTGCGGGCGGGTGCAGGACGCGCTCCTCGTCCTCGAAAGTACCGTCACCTCGCGCGGCCGCCGTCACAGCCCCTTCGGCTGGCTTGAGCGCGACGATGTCCGCCGGCGCCTTGTCGGCGGTTCCAGCGAGGAACCGCGCGCCGAGCCCGGCCCACCAGCCGGGCTGCCCGCAGGGGCGGGGCATGGCTCCCTCGGTCTTCCAGCCGCCGGCGTCCTGGTCGGTGCCGAACCGGTCGAGGACCAGCAGCAGATCGCTGAATGAGGGTGTCGCGTCGGGTGCGGGCCGCAGTGCCGTCGAGGGAGCCAGCCGCCAGGACTGCCGGCCGTTCCAGTGCCCCAGCCGCGTCCAGCGCAGTACGGGGTCGCTGACGCGCTCGGGCTCGGCCGGCACGAGACGCCACCGCTGGCTCTCCGCGTCCTCGTCGTACGCGCGCACGACGACCCGGATTCCCTGTTCAGCGGACGCGCCGAGGTCGGCATCGAGGTCGAGGTCGAGGACGGTGTCGTCGGCCGCGCTCTCGATCACGTAGAGGGCGGCTTCGCCGGCGGCGGGGACGAGGCGCCACTGCTGGGTCTTCCTGCCGTCGGCCACGTTTGCCTGCTGGACGCCGCCGCCTGCGGCGGCGGGCTGCTCGAGTACCTTGCCGCCGGTCGCGTTGTGAATCACGTAGACCTGCTCGTCCTGCGCGGACTGCGCGGGGACAATGTGCCACTGCTCCGGGGCCGGACCGTCCTCGGGGAACTCACGGACGACGAGCGCCCCGTCCTGCCCCGGTGCGGCCCTGCCGTCGAGGATCTTCCCCGTGGCGGCGTTGACGATCTCCAGTTTTAGTTCTTCGGTGGGCACGGGCATCGTGGTGCCTCTTCCAGGCGGTGCGGACGGTGATTCGGGGCGGGGGGTTGTACGGCAGTGGCCGCCGGTCACGTGAAGACGTGGTGGTACGGGACGTTCCACTCGCTGGGCAGACGCGGGTAGAAGGTGTTGATGACCGTCCCGGTGAAGTCCCCGCCCCAATTGTGAGTGAGCCGGACCTCGCTGTTGGCGGTCACCGCGTGGTCCTTGAAGCCAAGGATGGTGTCGGGGTGCGTGATGGGCACGAAGGTGATGCCGCCCCACGGCGTGACCGTGACGACCCACAGCTGGGTGTCCTCGGGTGCGCCGTTCTTCCCCCGCCACTTCTCGCCCACCTTGTCGGGCAGGCCGACCTGGACGGTGTCGGCCGTGGTCTGGGGCGCGTCCTGGTGGACGGTCATGCGCCTGCGCTGCGGCTTCGGTGTGCCGTCGTCGCCGCGTCCGGCGTCGGTTCCGCCCGTGCCGGCGGGCTGGGGCGCCGCCTGGCCTGCGGCGCTCTCGATGAAGTACAGGGGCCGCTGCCCGAAGAAGCCGGCGGGGGTGATGTGCCAGAGGTGGCCCTTGGCCTCCTTGACGGTGTCGTCGAGGGCGGTGGCCAGCTGGACGCCCTTGTCGTGGCTTGCCTCGCCCAGCTCGGCGGGTCGCAGGTAGCCGCCGTTGAAGGCGTGGACGAGCATGACCGGCCGGTTCTCGACCAGTGCCGCCACGATCGCGTTGTCGTAGCTGTTCACCGCCACCGGGCCGCCGACCACCAAATTGGACATTGCCGTGCGCTCTTGGGTGTACATGGCGGTTACCTCACCTGTTCTGAATGTGAAACACGAAAACTTCGGATGCCTATCGCGGCATTCGATGGAGCCGCATTGAGGCGGACGTGTGCTGCGAACGGAATCCGGATGGAGAGCGGGATGAACGACTGGAAGCGAAATTCCCCCTGCGGTAGCGCCCGGGACCAAGGTACCCGTGAGAAAGGTTGACAAAAACACATCGATCGAGTGAATGCCGGTGAAGAAAGGTCACTTCACCGGCGTTTCGGAAGCAACTTCCGAAAATCGATCACTCGATTGAGTGTGACATGTGAATACAACTCCCCAGGCAAGAGAAGACGCGATAATTTCGCCTGCCGGAACACGCGCGATTTCTGTTCGCATTTCATCGAGCGCGGTTCGTCCGGAATTAGTCGAGGACGGGTAGATGCCTTCCACCGCATACAGCCTGGTAGATGCCAAGCGTCAGCCGCTGACGAAGAAGAACCTGCGGGAACTCAACATCGAGCAGACCTGGCAGTCGCTCCTGAACCACCCCAACCTGGTGTACGTCGACCCCTCCGGCGTGAAGCACAAGCCCGTCGGGTTCTCCGTGAACAAGTCGAGCTTCGGCACCTTCTCCGGGACCGCGTTCGAGCGGGGCTGGCTCGCCTACATGAACCTCGGGGAGCCGCTTATCGAGGTGCGCGGTGACATCGCCCAGCCCCCGCCCGACACGTTCTCCTCCCGCACCTACGTCAACCGCAGCAGCGACGAGATGACCTTCACCGACTCGGTCGACTTCACCATCTCCAACGGGGTCACCTGGTCACTCCATGGCGACGCGAAACTCACCTTCGGCGGCAGCATCGGCGCGTCGCTGCAGCTGCAGCTGCAGAACCAGCTGCGCCTGGACCTGCAGTCGCAGCTCGCGGCGTCGTGCCAGAACGGGACGGCGAACAAGAACGCGAACACGGTCACCAACAAGAACAGCAAGGACAGCATCGGCGTCGACAACGCCAACACCACCGAGACGTCCGCGAGCAGTTCCGCGACGAACTCCTCGTCGAACACGATGACCAACTCGGTGGGGTTCACGACCTCGGGCAGTGCCACGGGCAACGCGTCCCTCAACGCCCAGCTGGCGCTGGGCATCGCGGCCACCGTCGGGGGTTCGCTTACCACCAGCTGGGTCTCGAAGTCGCAGATCTCCGGTAAGGTGCCGGCGAACTCCCGCGTGCAGACCCTCGTCACCCAGCGGCGTACCCGCAAGCAGTACACCTACGAGATCCCGGTGACCTTCTCCGGGCTGATCGCGGTGCAGTACGCCGTCCCGGTGGCGGTCCTTGCTCCCCCGCAGCCCGGCACCTATCCCGGCCTCGACCACATGGTCGCCCGCGACATCAACGACCTCGACCTGACGCCGGGCGGCTTCCACATGCACGGGCTGGCCGAGGTCGTCTCCGCCCTGGACGTCCACCACACCCTGCTCGACGTCGAGGCCCTGACCGTCAGCCAGCAGACGCTCTACAAGCAGCCCTGACCCCGCGGCACCGCCGCCACGACGTAGATGACCAGAGGTGACGACCATGGTGTTCGACAACATTTTCAACTCTGCGAGCAGGGGTGCGGGGCTGTTCTCCGTGACCACCGACAGCACGAAGCCCCGGCCCGGCGAGGATGTCGACTTCGAGGACTCCGACGACGGCACGTACGACGACACCAGCACCAGCCTGTTCAACACCGCGCTCCACGGCGCCTCCTCCCGCGCGAAGATCGTGCAGGAGACCTCGCCCGAGGCCCGCGCGGTCCTGGGCTTCCTCGGCTCCTTCATTCACACCACGCAGGCGTCCGCCAGCTCGCAGGCCGAGTACGCCCAGGACCCCGGCTCGGTCACCAAGGCAGCCTCCGCCGGCATGCAGGACGCGAGCGCGACGGTGAAGGAGCACGGCGACCTCCAGAAGGACGAGGACCTGCAGAACAGGCCCAGCAAGAGCGACTTCAGCAAGCCCCCCAAGACCCCGCAGGCTCCGAAGGCCCCGGAGGCACCCACGGCGCCCAAGGCAACCGCGGAGAAGCCGTCCCGCGCCGAGTAGACCTGACGTGCGAGTCGGGGCAGGGCGACGGGCGACATGTGGCGTCCGGCCGGTCCTGCCGGTGGCCGCCCCCTGTGGTCGTCATTGCCGCATTACGGGAGCGTGGTTGGAGTCACCCAGGGCGGTGAGGGTGAAGATCGCGGGGTGGGAGTGGTGGTGGTAGGGGATGGGGCGGGGGGCGACCTTTTCAGGCCGCAAGGTGAAATTGCCGTCGGCCTGCTGGTGGGCGAGCAGGTAGGCCGGGGCGGTCTCCGTCCACGGTGGCCTGTCCAGCGCGGTGGCGGTGCCGAGGACGTGGGCGATGCTGGTGACGTAGCTGATTCTCCATCCCGTCCCAGTACGCCTGGTGGATGGTGCCGCGCTTGCCAGGACACACGTCCTGGGCCAGCCTGTGGGGGGACTCCTGCACCGTGAGCTGCCGGTTCATCCGCCGGTAGGTGTCGTCCCACCGGATCGACCACACGCAGCATGCGCTCGGTCTTCGCGATCCGCCCATAATCCGCGAACGTCGCGCCCGGCGGCGTCGGACGCCCCTCACGTCCGAAGACGGCGCAGCCAGCCCACCGCGTAGTCGAGCAACGCCTTCGGGCCCTCGGCGTGCGTCCACACCCCGCCGTGCAGGAGCGTACGGAACCGCCGGTCCCACTCGCCATCGTCGTCAGGGTGGTAGCCCGTACGCGTCCCGATCTCCCACGCTTGGTCGTACAGCGTCTTACACCGCTCCGCGGCACGAGGCCGGACCGGAGCCAGCTTTTCAACTCGTACGTGACGGGCTGTGATTTAGGGACTCAGGTACGGGTTCACGTGGTCTGGAGCCCAAGATTCCCGGAACCCGCATGCCTTCGCGTGCGGGAATGAGAAGAAGCCGCACCCGGGCTTCAACGACTACGGCAACGTCAACGCCGGCTACCCCGCGGGGAGCTGTACACCGGCCTGTACCACCGGTCGCTGCGCCTGGCAGCCGACGCTCTCACCGACCGGTCGCTGATCCGGATCATGTCCGCACTGCACGGCCTGGTCGATCTCAAGCGTCCGCTGCTGCCATACGACGTGACGATCGGCGACGAGCGGGCCGTCACCCCCGAGCGGATCGCCGACCACGCCGCGGCTCTCGGCACCCACGACGCCAACGTGATCTTCCTCGGCGGTCAGGACTACGCCGATCTGCTGCGCCCCGCCATCCCTCACCTGCACACGCCCCTGTCGGGCGGCATGGGTGAGCAC
>NZ_JBEOTZ010000048.1:0-34989 GCF_040303825.1 Streptomyces sp. NPDC094143 | reverse complement strand
GTGCGCTCAGTGTGCGCCCGTCCTCGAGTACGAGCTCCGCCCGGTCGTCGTAGCCGCTGACGCTCGCCGCACGGGCCTGCATGACGGAGCATCGGTGTCAGGGGCGGTCCGCCCCCGACAGCAGCTCGCGCAGCAGGCCGGCCAGGGCTCCGGCCTGCTCGGCGTCGAGCGCGGACAGCGCCTCCGTCTGCACCGCGAGACCCGCCCCGACCGCCTCGTCGACCAGCGCGAGGCCCTGGTCGGTGAGCGTCACGCGCAGCCCGCGCCGGTCGTGCGGGTCGGGGGAGCGGCGCAGCAGTCCCGCCCGCTCCAGCTTGTCGAGCCGGCCCGTCATGCCGCCGGTGGTGAGCATCAGCGTCGCCGAGAGCTGCCGCGGCGAGAGCGTGTAGGGCTCCCCGGAGCGGCGCAGGGCGGCCAGGACGTCGAACTCCCCGCGGGAGATACCGAACGTCGCGTAGACCTTCGTGGCCCGTTCCCCCATCGCGTGCGCGATCCGGTTGATCCGGCCGAAGACCTCCATGGCGGTGGTGTCGAGGTCGGGCCGCACCCGCGCCCACTGCTCGATGATCGCGTCGACGGGGTCCCTGCGCTGCGGGGGGCGTTCGCTCATGGCACGAGTATCGGCTCCCTCTCGGTCACCCGCAAGAAAGTAGCTTGACGGAAAGTAGCTTACGGCTAAGCTAATTTCTACCGACCTACTTGGAAGGGTGCCTCGCATGGCCGTCTCCCGCCCGGCTCTCATCGCCCTCACCGCCCTGGCGCCCATCTCCTGGGGCACCACCTACGCGGTCACCACCGAGTTCCTCCCGGCCGACCGCCCCCTGTTCACCGGCCTGATGCGCGCCCTGCCCGCCGGTCTGCTGCTGCTCGCCCTCGCCCGGACGCTGCCGCGCGGGACCTGGTGGGGGAAGGCGGCGGTGCTCGGCGCGCTGAACATCGGCGCCTTCTTCCCGCTGCTGTTCCTCTCCGCGTACCGGCTGCCCGGCGGCATGGCGGCGGTCGTCGGCTCGGCGGGTCCGCTGTTCGTCGCCGGGCTCTCGGCGCTGCTGCTCGGGCAGCGGCCGACCCGGCGCACGCTGCTCACCGCAGCCGTGGCCGCGTTCGGCGTGAGCCTCGTCGTGCTGCGCGCGGCCGGGGCCCTGGACGCGCTCGGCCTGCTGGCGGCCCTTGCCGCCACGCTCTCCATGTCCGCCGGAACGGTCCTCACCCAGCGCTGGGGGCGTCCCGCCGGGGTCGGGCCGCTGGCGCTCACCGGCTGGCAGCTGACCGCGGGCGGTCTGCTCATCGCGCCGCTCGCCTTCCTGGTGGAGGGCGCGCCGCCGGCCCTGGACGGCCGGGCGGCCGGCGGCTACCTCTACCTCGCCCTCGCCAACACGGCGGTCGCGTACTGGCTGTGGTTCCGCGGCATCGGCCGCATGACCGCCACGCAGGTCACCTTCCTCGGGCCGCTCTCCCCGCTGACCGCGGCCGTCGTCGGCTGGGCGGCGCTCGGGCAGGAGCTGACGCCGGTGCAGCTGGTGGGCATGGCACTGGCGCTCGGGGCGACGGTGGCGGGGCAGTTCGCCGGGCGGGGCGGCCCGGGCACCCGGGGGACCATCGCAGCGAAGGCCCAGGACGGTCCGGCCGAGGCGGAGTGCCGGGGCGTGGCGGCCGGGGCGGACGGCGCGGTGCGGCGGTAGCGGAGCGGGGGCGTCGCCCGGGTCGGCCCGGGTGGGTAGCGGGGCGTCGGCGTGGGTGTCGGCGGGGTGGTGAGCGGGGCGTCGGCCCGGGTCAGCCGGGTGGGTAGCGGGGCGTCGGCGTGGGTGTCGGCCGGGTGGGTGGGGAAGTGGGGCATCGGGTCGGGCCCGGGGCGTGCTCGGGAGACGCGGCGTACGACGGCCGAAGGGGCGCCCGGCACAGGCCGGGCGCCCCTCCTTGGTGCTGGTGGTGCTGGTGCTGGTGCTGCTGGTGTCGCCGGAGCCGCTACTGCCCGGCCGCCGCCGCGTCCGCGCGCTGGGCGCGCAGGGCGCGTTCGACGCCCGCGCGGGACTCCGAGACCAGGCGGCGCAGGGCCGCGTTCGGTTCGGCGGAGGACAGCCACGCGTCCGTCCTGTCCAGGGTCTCCTGGGAGACCTGCACGGTCGGGTAGAGGCCGATCGCGATCTGCTGGGCCATCTCGTGGGAGCGGGACTCCCAGATGTCCTTGACCACCTCGAAGTACCGGTCCGCGTACGAGGCGAGCAGCTCACGCTGGTCGGTCTGGACGAAACCGCCGATCACCGCCTCCTGCACGGCGTTCGGCAGCTTGTCGGAGTCGATGACCGACGCCCACGCCTCCGCCTTCGCCTCCGGGGTCGGCCGGGCGGCCCGGGCCGTGGCGGCGTGCCGCTCACCGGCCGCCGTACGGTCGCGCTCGTACTCGGCCGCGATCTCCGCCTCGTCGAACCGGCCGACCGCGGCCAGCCGCTGCACGAACGCCCAGCGCAGCTCCGTGTCGACGACCAGGCCCTCGATGGTCTGCGAGCCGTCCAGCAACGCGTCCAGCAGGTCCAGCTGCTCCGGCGTGCGGGCCGTCGCGGCGAACGCGCGCGCCCAGGCCAGCTGGTGGTCGCTGCCGGGCGCGGCCGACCGCAGGTGGGCCAGCGTCGCGTCGGTCCAGCGGGCCAGCAGCGTCTCGCGGGCGGCCGGGTCGGCGTACAGGTCGATGGCCAGCTTCACCTGCCGCTGGAGCGACTGCACGACACCGATGTCGGACTCCTTGCCGATGCCGGACAGCACCAGCGACAGGTAGTCGCGGGCCGCCAGCTGGGCGTCCCGGGTCATGTCCCAGGCCGACGCCCAGCACAGGGCGCGCGGCAGGGAGGACTCGAAGTCGCCCAGGTGCTCGGTGACCACGGCCAGGGACCGCTCGTCCAGGCGGACCTTCGCGTACGACAGGTCGTCGTCGTTGAGCAGGATGACGGCCGGGCGGCGACGGCCGACCAGCTGCGCGACGGCGGTCAGTTCACCGTCGACGTCCAGCTCGATGCGCTCGTCGCGGACCAGCTTGCCACTGTCGTCGTCCAGCTCGTACAGGCCCACGGCGATCCGGTGCGGGCGCAGCGTCGGCTCGCCCTTGGCGCCGGACGGCAGCGCCGGGGCCTCCTGGCGGACGGCGAACGAGGTGATCACGCCGTCGGCGTCCGTCTCGATCTCCGGGCGCAGGACGTTGATCCCGGCCGTCTCCAGCCACTTCTTCGACCAGGTCTTCAGATCGCGGCCGGAGGTCTCCTCCAGCGCCCCCAGCAGGTCCGACAGACGCGTGTTGCCGAAGGCGTGCGCCTTGAAGTACGCCTGCACGCCCCGGAAGAACTCGTCCTCACCCACGTAGGCGACGAGCTGCTTCAGCACGGAGGCACCCTTGGCGTACGTGATGCCGTCGAAGTTGACGAGCACGTCGTCCAGGTCGCGGATGTCCGCCATGATCGGGTGCGTCGAGGGCAGCTGGTCCTGCCGGTACGCCCAGGTCTTCATGGAGTTGGCGAACGTCGTCCACGAGTGCGGCCAGCGCGAGCCGGGCGCGGCGGCCTGGCAGGCGATGGAGGTGTAGGTGGCGAACGACTCGTTCAGCCACAGGTCGTTCCACCACTCCATGGTCACGAGGTCGCCGAACCACATGTGGGCCAGCTCGTGCAGGATGGTCTCCGCGCGCGTCTCGTACGCCGCGTCCGTCACCTTCGAGCGGAACACGTACTGGTCGCGGATGGTCACCGCGCCCGCGTTCTCCATCGCGCCCGCGTTGAACTCCGGCACGAACAGCTGGTCGTACTTCTCGAACGGGTACGCGTAGTCGAACTTCTCCTGGAACCACTCGAAGCCCTGCCGGGTCACCTCGAAGATGGCGTCCGAGTCGAGGTACTCGGCGAGCGAGGGGCGGCAGTAGATGCCGAGCGGGACGGACTGGCCGTCCTTCTCGTACACGCTGTGCACCGAGTGGTACGGGCCGGCGATCAGCGCCGTGATGTACGTCGAGATGCGCGGCGTCGGCTCGAAGACCCAGACGTTGTCCTGCGGCTCGGGCGTCGGCGAGTTGGAGACGACGGTCCAGCCCTCCGGCGCCTTCACGGTGAACTGGAAGGTCGCCTTGAGGTCGGGCTGCTCGAAGCTCGCGAACACCCGGCGGGCGTCCGGCACCTCGAACTGGGTGTAGAGATAGGCCTGGTCGTCGACCGGGTCGACGAAACGGTGCAGGCCCTCACCGGTGTTGGTGTAGGCGCAGTCGGCGACCACCCGGAGGATGTTGCGGCCCCGGAGCAGGCCGGGCAGGGCGATCCGGGAGTCCGCGAAGACCTCGGTGGGGTCGAGCGAGTCCCCGTTCAGCGTCACCTCGTGCACGGCCGGGGCGACCAGGTCGATGAACGACTCCGCGCCGTTGTCGGCGTCGACGTCGAAGCGCACCGTGGTCGCGGACCGGTAGGTGCCGCCCTCCTGCGCGCCGGAGAGGTCGAGTTCGATCTCGTACGAGTCAACGGCGAGCAGCTGCGCCCGCTGCTGCGCCTCTTCGCGGGTCAGGTTTGTGCCAGGCACGCGGTCATCTCCTCGTTATGGGTGGGTTGCGTCATCTTTCCACGGCGGCTCGGCGTCAGGCGACGACCGGGGCCATCGGTAGGGATACCCCTCTGGCGGCGGCCGGCCCCGGCAGACGCGACGTCCGGAAACCGCCGGTGACCCCGCCCCGCGCGCACGAGCCTGGGAACCATGACGACGACGTACACCGCGCGCCCCATCGACCCCCTGGCCCTGGAGGAACTGCGCACGGCCGACGACGCGGGCCGTCCCACCGCCGGGTTCACCGACCCGGAGGGCGGCGCCCCGCTCCGCTGCTGCCTGCGCCGCAGCGCGCCCGGCGAACGCATCGCCCTGGTGTCCTACGCGCCGCTGCGCCGCTGGGCGTCCGCGACCGGGGCGGATCCGGGGCCGTACGACGACGAACAGGGCCCGGTCTTCATCCACGCCGAGCCCTGCGAGGGGTACCTCGGTGAAGCCCTGCCCTTCACCAACAGCCACCGCACGGTCCGCCGCCACTCCGCCGACGGGCGCATCCTGGGCGGACGGCTGGTCGAGGAGCCCGCCGCGTTCCGGCAGGCCTTCGCCGAGGCCTTCGCGGACCCGGCCGTGGCGCTCGTCCACGTCAGGGCGGTGGAGTACGGCTGCTTCCTGTACGAGGTGCGCCGGCCCTGACGGGGCGGGCCCCGGACAGCGCTCGGGGCGGTCACCCCCGGCTGGAGGTGACCGCCCCGCTGCGCGTGCGGCGCCGTCGCCCTACCGGGCGGACAGCTCCTGGGCCACCAGCTCCGCGATCTGTACGGCGTTCAGTGCCGCGCCCTTGCGGAGGTTGTCGTTGGAGACGAAGAAGGACAGGCCGTGCTCCACCGTCTCGTCGCCGCGGATGCGGCCGACGTAGGACGGGTCCTTGCCGGCGGCCTGCAGCGGGGTGGGGATGTCGGAGAGCTCGACGCCGGGGGCGTGCTTCAGCAGCTCCGTCGCGCGCTCGGGGGTGATCGGGCGGGCGAAGCGAGCGTTGACCTGGAGGGAGTGGCCGGAGAAGACCGGCACGCGCACGCAGGTGCCGGAGACCTTCAGCTCGGGGATCTCCAGGATCTTGCGGGACTCGTTGCGGAGCTTCTGCTCCTCGTCGGTCTCGTTCAGGCCGTCGTCGACGATCGAACCGGCCAGCGGCAGCACGTTGAACGCGATGGGACGCTTGTAGACACCGGGCTCCGGGAAGTCGACCGCCTCACCGTCGTGGGTGAGCTTGTCGGCCTCGGCGGCGACCTTCTGCACCTGGCCGTGCAGCTCGGCGACGCCCGCGAGACCGGAACCCGATACCGCCTGGTACGTGGCGACGACCAGGGCCTGAAGGCCCGCCTCGGCGTGCAGCGGACGCAGGACCGGCATCGCGGCCATCGTCGTGCAGTTCGGGTTGGCGATGATGCCCTTGGGGCGGTTCGCGATCGCGTGCGGGTTGACCTCGGAGACGACCAGCGGGACCTCGGGGTCCTTGCGCCAGGCGGAGGAGTTGTCGATCACGACGGCGCCCTGGGAGGCGACCTTCTCGGCCAGCGCCCGGGAGGTGGCACCGCCCGCGGAGAACAGCACGATGTCCAGGCCGGTGTAGTCGGCGGTCGCCGCGTCCTCCACCGTCACGCCGTCCAGCTCCGTGCCCGCCGAGCGGGCCGAGGCGAACAGGCGCAGCTCGGTGACCGGGAAGTTCCGCTCCGTGAGGATCCTGCGCATGACCGTGCCCACCTGTCCGGTGGCTCCGACGATTCCGACCCTCACGGTGACTCCCTCTCCTGCGTCTCTTCACGTGCTCGTTGCTTGGCCGAGGCTTTTCCATCATGCGGCCGACCACGCCCCGTCTGTCCACTTCTTTGCCCGGTCTGCCCGGGGAGTGGGACGGGCCGTCCCGCCCGATGGTTGCGGACCTGCGGTGTCGACCCCGCTGAACTGCAGGAATTCATCCCGCGGGGGGCGTGCGCCGCAAGCTCGCCTGCCCATGCCGGTTCCGGCCACACGGGAGTGTGACGTATGCCTCGGCCGCTGCGGCGGAAACTCACGCGCGCACGGCCGAACGTTCCGGACCGATCCTGCGTCGTAGGACAAACACGGTGAGGGGGGTGGCTTGTGCTGCTGCGCGGAAGGGACCGGCGCGGCCGGGAGGGGCACGCCGGGGACGATCCGCCGGGCGAGGCCGATCCGCTGGACGCGGCGCAGCAACGCCGGGTGCGGGCGGTGCTCGCGCTCGGGGGAGTGCCGCAGGCGGACCTGCCGGACGGGGTGCAGCAGGTCCGCCTGCGGCTGCTGGAGCGGGCGGCCAGTGGCCGGGAGGCGCCGCGGGACGTCTCGGCGTGGGCGGCGGTCGTCGCCTCCAACCTGGCCATGGACTGGCACCGGGCCAAGCGCCGCCAGGAGCGGCTCGGGGAGCGGCTGGCCGCGCTGCGGCAGCTCGAACATCCCTCCGGGGAGGACACCAGCGTGCTGTCCGTCGCGGTCGCGCAGGGCCTGGACGAGCTGCCGGCCGCCCAGCGGCAGGTCGTCGTCTTGCGCTTCTACGCCGACCTGCCGGTCCGCACCATCGCCGAGCAGCTCGGCGTCCCGGAGGGCACGGTCAAGAGCCGGCTGCACACGGCGGTACGTGCCCTGCGCGCCCGCCTGCACGAGGACGAGGTGGTGTGACGTGTCCCGGTACGACAGCGAGGCGGGCGGTGCGGACAGGGACCCGCTGATGGCCGCCATCACGGGCGAGCCGCTGCGGGAGGACGCCGACGCCGGTGCCCGGGCGGAGCACCGCGCGGCCCGGGCGGACGTGGCCCTGTTGCGCGAGCAGCTGGGCCTCATCGGGGACGCGCTGGCGGATCCGGGGGAGGCGACGCGTCTGGCCGGGTCACCGCGCGCGGCGCGCCGCCGCCCGTGGCCCCTGCGGGGCGTCACCGGGCGCGGCCCGCGGGGCGCCGGGCAGGGGCCGGGGCGTGTGGGCGGCGCGGGTCCACGGACCGCGGGAGGGGCCGGGACGTGGTCCCGGCATCCGGGGATCAGGGCCACCGTCCTCGGCATGGCCGTCGCGGCCGTTCTCGCCGGCGCGACGGTGGGCCTGGGCCGGCTCGCCTCGCACGAGGGAAGTTCGGCCGATACCTCCGCGGCGAGCGGTGAGAGCGGGAACTCGGCGGACAAGGCCGCCTCCCCGCGCGGCGCCGCCTATCTGGCCTGCGCCGAGCTGGTCGTCGAGGGCACGGTCGACTCCGTGACGCCTGTGCCGGAGGGCGACGAGGACCGCGTCACCCTCGACGTGACGCGCTCCTACAAGCCCGCCCGGAGCGAGGACGAGATCACCTTCGTCGTGACGAAGGGCTCCTGGCTCCTGCCGGCCGAGGGCGACCACCTGCTGGTCGGCATCCGGCCCGGCGCCGCGACCCCGGACCTCTGGGCGCACGGCGAGAAGCGGATCGCACGCGAGCGGGCCTGGATCGTCCCGGCGCTGCCGTCGGCGGAGCGGACCACCTGCGAGGAGTGAGCGGCGCACGGGAAAGGGGCGGGTGTCCTTCCGGACACCCGCCCCTCGCCTGTCGTCCCGAGGGTTACGGCACGACCTTCTCGATCTTCACGCTGCCCAGGCCCGCGACCGTGCCGCGGGCGTTGACCAGCTGGACCTGGCCGAAGAACTCACGGCCCTCGGGAGCGGCCGCCGCGGCGGTGACGCTGCCCGAGACCGTCGCCGAGTCACCCGTGCCGAGCTTCACCGCGGAACCGTCGACGCTCACGCTGCCGAGGGAGGCGGAGAAGAACACGTCCTGGTAGTCGTAGGCGGTGGTGCCGGACGGCACGCCGTAGCCGACGACCTCGATCGTGTAGGTGCCGGCGGCCGGGGAGGGTACGGAGACCGACTCCTCCGAGTCGCCGTCGGCGGAGCTGCCGACCTGCTTGCCGGCCGCGTCGTAGACCGCCAGGTCCAGGTCGGCGGCGGCGTCCGAGACGTTGCCGATGACGACGTCCAGGGACTTGGCGCCCGCGGGCACCTCGACCGTGGTGGTCTGCGTCTCACCCTGCTTGATCGACGGGCGGGTCGTCTTGGCCGAGCCCAGCGGGCCGCCGGCCAGCTTGCCGTCGATCGCCGCGAAACCGTTGGTCACCTTCCAGGAGGCGGTGGCCGGGGTGCCGACCTTCGCCTCGGGCACGGTCACGGTCTCCGGCTCGAAGGCCGCGCCGAGGACGGCGACGTCCAGCTTGTACGGGTTGTCCAGCAGCGGCGACGTACGGCGCGACTCGACCTCGATCTCCCAGACGCCCGGCTGCGGGTCCGTGTACGAGCGCAGGTCGGGGCGGCAGGTGTTGGCCGGGTTCGAGTAGTTCGGGTAGCAGTTGATCGTCGACGTCGGGTCGGCCGGGACGCCGTACGGGTGGATGGAGATGAAGCGGGTCTGGCTCTTGTCCTTCAGACCGCTCATCGCGACCTCGAGGGTCTTGGCGCCCTCGGGGACGGTGACGAAGTAGTGCTGCGAGCTGTTGCGCTGCACCGTGCCGGCCGCGGAGAAGGTGTACTTCAGCGGCTGCGAGACGACCACGGTGTGCAGGACCTGCTTGTCGATGCCCTCGGTGCGCGGGTCGTCGACCTCCAGGATCGCGCTCTTGATGCCCGCGGACTTCGGCGCGGCCTGGACCTTGACGGTCACCGGCTGGTTCAGCGGCAGCCTCACCTCGTCGGAGCCGACGATGCGGAACGTGCCGCCCGCGTTGTTCTCGAAGTGCAGCTCGTGCCGGATCGCCTTGTCGGCGCCGGATGTGCGGGTGAGGGTGATCTCGTAGGTCTTCTTCTGACCCGCCTTCAGGCCGCCCTCGCGGTCGTACAGGCCTGTGCCGTAACCGGGAGTCTTCAGGAACTGGTCGATCGCGGTGTCCACCGGGGCCTTGACCGTGTAGGAGTGCGAGGTGGCGCCGTCACGAATCGCGTCCCAGGCGTCCTCGATGTTCATCAGGCCCGCGCCCTCCTCGTACGCCTGCACACCCTTGATGTGGTCGGCGGTCGAGGTGAGGGCCGTGCGCAGGGTGGCCGGGGTGAGGTCGATGCTCTTCTGCTTCGCGGCGGACAGCAGCAGCGCGGCGGCACCGGCGGCCTGCGGGGAGGCCATCGAGGTGCCCTGCAGCATGCCGTAGCCGGCCGGCAGGGAGTAGCCCGCCTCGGCGACCGGGGCGCCCGGCATCCAGGTCTGGATGGTGTTGATCGCGGCACCCGGGGCGACCAGGGTCGGGGTGAAGCCGCCGTCCTCACGCGGGCCGCGCGAGGAGAACGGCATCATCGCGTACTTCTTCTGCACGACCGAGCCGTAGTTGGCGGCCCAGGTCTCCTTGGAGACGGACGCGCCGACCGAGATGACCTTGTCGGCCAGGGCCGGGTCGCCGATGGTGTTGGCGCCAGGGCCGGAGTTGCCAGCGGAGATCACCAGCTGCACGCCGTAGGTGTCGATGAGCCGGGTGTACAGCTCGGCGCGCGCGTTGTTGCCGTCGTTCAGCGCCGGCAGGCCGCCGATGGACATGTTGACGATGTCGACACCGCGCTTGGTGACGAGGTCGATCATGCCCTCGGTCAGCGCCACGTTGGTGCAGCCGCCGGACCAGGTGCAGGCGCGCGAGGAGACCAGCTTGGCGCCGGGCGCCGCGCCGTCCATCTTGCCGCCGAACAGGCCGTTGGCGGCGGTGATGCCGGCGACGTGCGTGCCGTGCTCGGACTCGATGACGCCGATGTTGACGAAGTCGGACTTCTTGCCGACCCAGGAACCGCCCAGCGGGTCCATCGGGACGTCCTTGCGGACCTCCACGACGAACGGCTGCCGCTCGGCGATGTCGGTGGCCGGGTCGTCGGTGCCGAAGTACCCGATCTGGTGGCCGTCCTTGTACGGCTTCATCGGGGCGTCGTCGCCGAAGTCGTTGTTGTTGTTCAGGTCGACCCGGACCGTGCCGGCCGCCGCGTCGTAGAGCACGCCCCAGACGTCGGTGGTGTCGCCGTCGCGGTTGGCGTCGCCCGCCGCGTCGCCCCCGGTGGTGTACGACTCCTTGAACAGGCTGACGGCGTAGGAGCCCGCCGGGGCCTTGTACGACTGGCCCTGGTAGGTGAAGGCCGGGCCGGACACGGCCGTGACCATCGGGCGCCAGGTGTTGTCGTTGTCGATGATCGGGTCGGTCGCCGTCACCCAGTCGACGATCTTCCGCTCACCGGTCGTGGTCTTCTGCAGGGCCGGGTGGCCGAGGTCCACGCCGGAGTCCAGGATGCCGATGGTGATGCCGCGGCCGTCCGCCTTCGGGTGGTCCTCGACGAAGTCGACCGCGCCCGTCTCGAAGGACGGGTTGTACGGGTTCTCCGCCGGGGTCCGCTTGCCCGGGGCCGGGTACGTCGCCGTGGCCTTGGCGCCCTTGGCGGCGTCCGCGCTCGGCGTCGGGTCGTCCAGCGGGATCTCCTCGCGCAGGTCGATGCCGTGCACGGAGGACAGCTTGGCGGCGGCCGCGATCGCCGAGTCGGCCCTGGCCGTCGGGACGGTGGCGCGGACGTAGCCCAGCTTGTCGTCGGCCCGGCCCACCGAGCCGCCCTTGACCGCGTCCAGCTGCCCGGAGACCTGCTCGGTCTGCCCGGGCGCGGTGGCGATCATCATCGTGACGTTCTTGTCGCCGTCGGCCTTGGCCTCGGCGAGCAGGTCCGCGTCGTCCGAACCGAGCTTGTGGTGCGCGGACTTGACGTCCCGGTCGGCCGGGGCGGCGGCGCCGGGGCCGTCCGCGGCGAGGACCAGGGGGACCGGCCCGGCCGCGGAGAGCGCGGCGACGAGTCCGGCGGCCACGGCGATGCGCGCCACGCGTCTCCGGCCCGATATCGGGTCACGCTGGGGGGTGAGGGTCATCGGCATCCCTTGGAGGTAAAGGAACGAGCGGGAACGACCGGGGCCGATCGGCCCTGGTCGCCACGGCCCGGAACGGCAAGCCCGGACGATCGCACAGCCTTACGCAAGGGGAAGTTCTTTGGGGAGGGTTGACCGAAACGAAATGGATGTATGGGGAAAACCCCCGATGCGTTTTGCGGGTATCAGTCCCGAAGGCGGTGAAATCGGTTAACGTCCCGGAGTGCGACAGAAGTTGAGGGTGGCGGCCTACGCCATATGCGTCCGTGACGGACGGATCCTGCTCGCCCGCTCGCCCGCCCAGGACGGCACCCCCGAGTGGGTCGTGCCCGGCGGCGGCATGGAACACGGCGAGGATCCCTACGACACCGTCCGGCGCGAGGTCGAGGAGGAGACCGGCTACACCATCGAGGTGACCGGGCTGCTCGGCGTGGACTCCTCCCGCCGCACCCTCCGCGACCGGTTCGGACGCGCCGTCGACCACCACGCCGTCCGGCTCGTCTACGAGGGCCGGGTCACCGGCGGTGAACTGCGCCACGAGGTGAACGGCTCCACCGACCTCGCCGCCTGGCAGGACCTGGACGCGGTGCCCGGCCTGGTCCGGGTGCCGCTGGTCGACATCGCCCTGCGCATGTGGCGCGAGCGGCCGGCGACCGGCAGGCCGGCCGGCGCCCTGGACTAGGTGGAGTACCCCGGTAGGTGAACGCCGCGTGACCGGCTCCGGGCCGTTCCCGGAGCGGTCGTCGACGCGCCGGGTAGTCCAAGATCCACGTACGGTGATCGGCGCTGCGCGTTGCCGCCTTGTTCACACGCAGGTCATCCCCGCTGCCAACGATCCAGTACGAGCGGGGTGTTCGCGTCACGAACGCCCCGTGACCACTGCCGACGCGTTCGCACTCGGGGAGAGAAGCGCATGTCGCGCACACGCTCAGTCGCCGGCTCCGGCCAGGGCATCCACCGCCGTTCCGTCCTCGCCGCCACCGGAGCGGTCGCCCTGTCCGCGGGTGCCGGATACGCCCTGCGGCCCAGCGACAGCCAGGCCGCCACCGCCAGGGAGGCCACCGAGGCCGTTGCCGCCTCCTCGCGCCAGGCCCCGGCCGCGCCCCTGGCCCCCTACACCAAGGGCACGACGGTGGCGTCCGTCGCCACCCCGCGCGCCGGCTCCGGGTACCGGCGCCTGGGCGACGGGCCCGGCTGGCAGCGGGTGGTGCGCTCCGAGCTGGCCGCGCCCAAGTCCGGCCGCGCCGGGCGCCGCACCGCGCTCGCGGCGTTCGTGCAGCTCACCGACCTGCACATCATCGACGCGCAGCACCCGCTGCGCCTGGAGTACCTGCGCTCGGCCGACGTGCACGCCTGGCGGCCGCACGAGGCGCTGACCGTGCAGGGCGCTATCTCCCTGGTGGAACGGATCAACGCGCTGCGCGGCGCCCCCGTCACCGGTGCCCCGCTGCACTTCGCCATGACCACCGGCGACAACACGGACAACAACGCCAAATCCGAGCTGGAGTGGTTCCTGAAGGTCATGAGCGGCGGGCGCATCACGCCCAACACCGGCGACCCGCGCCGCTACGAGGGCGTCCAGAACAGCGGCCTCAAGCAGTACTGGCAGCCGGACGCCGCACTCCGCGACGCCGACAAGCAGGCCGGCTTCCCCCGCCTCGACGGCTTCCTCCAGGCCGCCATCCGAGAGGTGCAGAGCCCGGGCCTGAACCTGCCCTGGTACTCGACGGTCGGCAACCACGACTCCCTGCCGATGGGCTGCTACGCCTCGCACCGCGACTCCTACCTCACGGACCTGGCCGTCGGCGGCAAGAAGCTGATGGACGTGCCGGCCGCGGAGGCGAAGCGGCTCCAGACGCTCATCAAGAAGGCCCGCGACCCCCGGGGCATGCGCTACCACGACTTCCTGAAGTCCCACGCCCGCGCCATGCGTTCGGTCACCCCGGACGAGAGGCGCGCCCCCTTCACGCCCGCCGAGTACATCGAGGCGCACCTGGACCCGGCCTTCCGGGGCGTCGGCCCGGTCGGCCACGGCTACTCCTCGGCCAACCTGGACGCGGGCACCCAGTACTACGCCTTCCGCATCTCCGACGACGTCATCGGCATCAGCCTGGACACCACCGACGCGGGCGGCCACTACGAGGGCTCCATCGGCTCGGCCCAGCTGAGGTGGCTGGACCGGACGCTGCGGGAGAACAAGGACTCCTACGCGGTGATCTTCAGCCACCACACGAGCAGGACGATGACGAACACCCGCCCCGACCCGGCCCGGCCCCGGGAGCGGCGCCTGGGCGGCCAGGAGGTGCTGGCGCTGCTCGGCAGCCACCGCAACGTGCTGGCCTGGGTGAACGGCCACATCCACAAGAACGTCATCACACCGCACTCCGCGCCCGACGGGCGCTCCTTCTGGGAGATCTCCACCGCCTCCCACGTCGACTTCCCGCAGCTCGCCCGGGTGATCGAACTGGCCGACAACAAGGACGGCACGGTCTCCCTGTTCACCACGCTGGTGGAGTCCTCGGCCCCGCACCGCACCGACTTCTCCGACCTCTCCCAGACCGGCCTCGCGGCCCTCTACCGCGAGCTGTCCCTCAACGCGCCCGGGGCGAGCACGACCCTCGGCGGCAACCCGAAGGACCGCAACACCGAACTGGTCCTCAAGAAGGGCTGACGTCCGGACACGAGAAGCGGCGCCCGGACACGAGAAGGGGCCGCCGGTGCGCCCGGCGGCCCCTCCTCCCCCCTCCTGGTTCCCCTTCGGTCCGTCACTACCGGGGCAGCACCACGACACACGCGGCCGCTTCGCGGTCGGCCGACGCCATCAGCGCCGTACGGATCACCGTCGCCTGCTGTTCCGGACAGTCGCGCAGCTTCCTGGGCATGATGTGGACGACCGTGATCCCGAGCCGCTCCAGGTGCTCGCGCTTGCGGGCGTACTCCGACCACAGGGTGTCGTCGTCCTGCCGGGGCGCCCGGGTGTCCAGCTCGACCGCCACCGCATGGTCGGGCCAGTAGGCGTCGAGGCCGCCGAGGTAGGGGCCGCCCGGCAGGCGCAGGTCCACGTTCCAGACCGGGTCGGGCAGGCCGTGCTCACGGACCATCCGGTACAGGCGGTCCTCGGCGATGGCGCGGCCCTCGGCCAGCAGCGAGTCCACCGCGTCCACCACGTGCGGGCGGCTCAGCAGCCGCGCCTGGTTCAGCTCTCGCACCACGGAGGCCGGGTCGCAGTGGCCGCCGCGTACCGCCTCCGTGAGCAGCCGGCGCACCACGCCCGCGTCCGCCAGCTCGGCGACGGCGTCGGCCAGCGCCCGGGCCACCGGGGCCACCGGTACGCCCGTGACCTCCTCCGGGACGGGCAGCGCGGGGGTGCGCACGATCCGCGCGCACCCCGTCGAGCGCAGCCGCCGCATGCGCGGGACCAGGACGTCGAACGCGTCCAGGGACGGCAGCGGGGGCGTCGAGGAGAAGCCGTGCAGGGTGAGGGCGGCCAGCCCGGTGATCATCACCTCCGCGTAGGCCGGGGTGTGTGCCGTGCTCGCGCCGGGCTGGGCCGGAACACCGGTGCCGCGCTCCCGTGCCGCGTACATCAGCGCCGCGTGCAGCCGCTCCTCGCTGGTCGGCGGGCCCGGGTGGAGCAGGACCACGCCCGGCAGGAGCTGCTGCCAGGGGCCGCCGGGGCGGCACTGCTCGTTCGTCTCGGCCGTGGAGACCCCGTGCGAGCGGAGCCGGGCCGTCGTCGTCACGCGGGGCCGGCCGGCGCCGGACAGGTCGTGCAGGGGGCGGGGGGAGAGCGGCGTGTTCTGGGTCATGACCCGCAATTTCCCGCGTCAGGGGCGTCCTTGAACCGCTGTTACAGGTCCGTCGACAAATGCGGACAACCCAGCGCTAAAGGACGAGTGTTCGGATGCCGAAACCCCCTGGTCCGTTCGGGTGCGGACCAGGGGTTACGGCTCATCGGGCACGCATCTCGTAACAGAGCAGGAACGCCCGGATCTCAGGCCAAAGCTACTGGTCAGCGGCCTGGTCGCACGCCTGTCCACGCAACGCGCGTGCCAGATCGTCCCGGGACTCCAGGACCAGCCGGCGCAGCGCCGGGGCCGCCTCACGGTGGGCGTCCAGCCAGGCGTCCGCGGCGTCCAGCGTCTCCTTCGACTGCTGCAGCGACGGGAACAGGCCCTGCACCACGTGCATGGCGATCTGGATCGACCGCTCGGTCCAGACCCGCTCGACCGCCGCGAAGTACCTCTCCGCGTACGGCGCGAGCAACTCCCGCTGGGAGTCCTGGGAGAAGCCCGCGATGGTCGCCTCGACCATCGCGTTGGACAGCGCGTCCGACTCCACGACCTGCGCCCACGCCTGGGCCTTGACCGCCTCCGAGGGGCGCGCGGCCAGGCAGCGCACCTGGTGCCGCTTGCCGGAGGCCGTGTCGTCCCGGGCCAGCTCCTCGGCCAGCGCCTTCTCGTCCACTGCCCCGTGCGCGGCCAGCGGCTCCAGGAAGACCCACCGCAGCTCTTGGTCCAGTTCCAGCCCTTCGACCGTCGCCGTGCCCGCCAGCAGGTCGCGCAGTAGGTCGAAGTCGGCCTCGGCGGTGGCCGTCCGGGCGAAGAAGCGCGCCCACGCCAGCTGGTGCTCGCTGCCGGCCTCGGCCGCGTACAGCTCGCGCCGCGCGCCCTCGGCGAGCAGCCGGGCGGTCGTCGCGCGCCGGGCCGGCGCGCAGTAGTGCGTGAGCGCCGACTCGGCCCACGCGTGCAGCATCTGCAGGACGCCGATCTCGGACTCGCGCCCCGCGAACCGCAGCACCAGGTCCACGAACCCTCGCGCCGGCAGCAGCGCGTCCCGCGTCATGTTCCACAGCGCCGACCAGCACAGGGCGCGGGCGAGCGGGTCGGTGACCGACCCCAGGTGCTCGCGCAGCGTGGCCAGCGACGTCTCGTCGAAGCGGCTCTTGCAGTAGGTCAGGTCGTCGTCGTTGACCAGGACCAGATCCGGGGCGTCGGCGCCGGCCAGCTCCGCGACCACCGTCCGGGCGCCGTCGACGTCGGTCTCCACGCGGGCATAGCGCTCCAGCGTCCCGTCCGCCACCCGGTACAGGCCCACCGCGACCCGGTGCGGGCGCAGTTCCGGGTGCGACTCGGCGGCCTCCTGCACCACCGCCAGCTCCTCGACGCGGCCGTCGGCGTCCAGCAGCACCTGCGGCGTCAGCGCGTTCACCCCGGCCGTCTCCAGCCAGGACCGCGACCAGGCGCTCATGTCCCGGCCGCTGGTCTCCTCCAGCACCGACAGCAGGTCGCCGAGGCGCGTGTTGCCGTAGGCGTGCCGCTTGAAGTAGCGCCGGGCGCCCTCCAGGAACGCCTCCTCGCCGACGTACGCCACGAGCTGCTTGAGCACCGACGCGCCCTTGGCGTACGTGATGCCGTCGAAGTTCAGCTTGGCGTCCTGCAGGTCGCGGATGTCCGCCGTGATCGGGTGCGTGGAGGGCAGCTGGTCCGCGCGGTAGGCCCAGGCCTTGCGGCGGTTGGCGAAGGTGATCCAGCCCTCGCTGAAGCGGGTCGCCCCGACCAGGGAGTACGCGCCCATGAAGTCCGCGAAGGACTCCTTCAGCCACAGGTCGTCCCACCACTCCATGGTGACCAGGTCGCCGAACCACATGTGCGCCATCTCGTGCAGCACGACGTTGGCCCGGCCCTCGTAGGACGCCTGGGTCACCTTGCCGCGGAAGACGAACTCCTCCCGGAACGTCACAAGACCCGGGTTCTCCATCGCGCCCAGGTTGTACTCCGGCACGAACGCCTGGTCGTACTTGCCGAACGGGTACGGGTAGTCGAAGTGGTCGTGGAAGAAGTCCAGGCCCTGCTTGGTGACCAGGAAGACGTCGTCGGCGTCGAAGTGGGGCGCGAGGGCCTTGCGGCACAGGGCGCCGAGCGGGATCTCCAGCGTCGTGCCGTCCGCGAACGTGCGGGAGTAGGAGTCCGTCACGTGGTGGTACGGGCCCGCCACCACGCAGGTGATGTACGTCGAGATCGGCTTGGTCTCCGCGAACCGCCACACCCCGTCGGACCGCTCACCGGCGCCGTTGCTCCACACCGTCCAGCCCTCGGGGGCCCGCACCTCGAAGCGGAACGGGGCCTTGAGGTCGGGCTGCTCGAAGTTGGCGAAGACACGTCGGGAGTCGGCCGGCTCGTACTGCGTGTACAGGTACACCTCGCCGTCCTCCGGGTCGACGAAGCGGTGCAGGCCCTCGCCGGTGCGGGAGTAGGCGCACCGGGCGTCGACCACCAGCTCGTTGTCCGCGGCCAGGTCCTCCAGCGTGATCCGGCAGCCGTCGAAGACCTCCCCGGGGTCCAGGTCGCGGCCGTTGAGCGAGACGGACGTCACACTCGGGGCGATCAGATCGGCGAAGCTGCTCGCGCCGGGCTCGTTGCAGCGGAAGCGGATCGTCGTGACCGAGCGGAACGTGCGGGGCCCGTCGCCGCTGTCCTCGCCGACCGCGGACCGCAGGTCGAGGGACACCTCGTACCCGTCGACGCTCAGCAGGGCGGCCCGCTCGCGGGCCTCGTCGCGGGACAGATTCTCACCGGGCACGGGCGGAACTCCTCAAGCGTCGTGGAATACGGCTGAACAGCACCGATCCTGCCACGAGCCCCTGACACGGGTCAGCCGGGAATGGCCGGGGACCGCCGAGGTGTTTCCCCGGGAAAACGGCTTCCTCACGAGGAGAGACATGTCGGACAAGACCCCCGTCGACTTCTGGTTCGACCCGCTGTGCCCCTGGGCGTGGATGACCTCCCGTTGGGTGCTGGAGGTGGAGAAGGTCAGGGACATCAAGGTCCGCTGGCATGTCATGAGCCTCTCCGTGCTCAACGAGGACAAGCTGGACGAACTCCCCGAGCGGTACCGCGAGCTGCTGGAGACGGGCTGGGGCCCGGTCCGGGTCGTCATAGCCGCCCAGCAGGAGCACGGCGCCGAGGTGCTCGGCGACCTCTACACCGCGCTCGGCACCCGCATCCACAACCAGGGCGAGGGCCACGGCAAGGAGACCGTCGCCGCGGCCCTGAAGGACGTGGGCCTGCCCGACTCCCTGATGGAGCACTGGGACGCCACCCCGTACGAGGCCGAGCTGCGCGCCTCCCACAAGGAGGGCATCGACAAGGTCGGCCAGGACGTCGGCACGCCCGTCATCGCCGTGCCCGGCGCCGACGGCGAGCAGATCGCCTTCTTCGGACCGGTCGTCACCCCGGCGCCCAAGGGCGAGGAGGCCGCCCGCCTGTGGGACGGCACCCTCGCCGTGGCCTCGGTGCCGGGCTTCTACGAGATCAAGCGCACGCGCACCAAGGGCCCGGACTTCTCCAACCTCTGAGGCTCACGCCGAGGCGTCGGCTCCCGGGTTCCGCAGTTCCTCCGGGAGCCGGCCCCCGGCCGCCCGGTGGTCCCAGGGCTGGTACCACCGGCAGCCCGGTGCGGTGCAGCGCCACAGGTCCGTGCGCCGTGTCCCGATGGCCTTCCTCTCCTCGGGCTTGAGCGGCGCGAACACCTGTGTGCCGCTGCCGGGACAGGTCGGGCAGTGCTTGTCCCTGAAGAACATCAGCCCCTCCTCGCGCTGACCGCCAGGTCCGGGAAGTCGGTGACGACCGCATCGACCCCCATGTCGTAGTACAGCGCGTATTCCGCGAACGCGTCCCCGAAATCGTTGGGTCCGCTCCCGCGCCGGAACCGGGCCGGCAGGAACTGGTTCTCCGCGCGGAAGGTGTACGGCCCGATCCGCAGCCCCGCCGCGTGCGCGTCCGCGACGAGCGACGTGCCGGCGACCGAGGACTTGTCCGGCCCGATCCAGTCGGCGTACGCGGCGATCCGGGCGAGCCCGGCCGGACTCATCATGTCCCGGTACGTCGTGGGATCACCGGCCGAGACCAGGTCGTACGGCCCGCCCGTCGTCCCCAGCGCCTGCCACAGCGGCACGCCCAGCCGTTCCGCGGCGATCAGGCTGAGGCTCGTCGGCTCGAAGGACTGCACGACGCACTCGCGCGGCCCGAGCCGGTTGCGGCGGATCACCGTGGCCAGCCTCGGCTCCAGCGGCAGCCCGATCGAACGGAAGTACGTGGGGTGCTTGGTCTCGGGGAAGACGGCGACCGTGCGGCGGTGCGCCTTCGACAGCCGCCGCGCCAGGTCCACGACCTCCTGGAACGTCAGGATCCGCGCACGCCCGTCGAAGACGGTGTTGCGGTTGCGCACCGCCGGCAGCCGCTCCACCGCCCGCAGCGTCTTCAGCTCGGCCAGGGTGAAGTCCTCCGTGAACCAGCCGGTGACCTGGCGGCCGTCGACCGTTTTCGTCGTGCGCCGGTCCGCGAACTCCGGCCGCAGGGCCACGTCGGTCGTCTGGGAGATCTCGTTCTCGTGCCGGACCACCAGCTCGTGGTCCTTCGTCGGCACCAGGTCCGGTTCGATCCAGTCGGCGCCCGTCTCCACCGCGTGGGTGTACGAGACCGCCGTGTGCTCCGGGCGCCAGCCGGCCGCGCCGCGGTGGCCGATGACGACCGGGCCGCGTGCACCCGGTCCGGCCGCCGCCGGGGGGCCGGCGGTCGCCGTGGCCGTCCCCGCGGCCGCCGCGAGCAGGAGGCATCTCCGTCCGAGCTGCATGCAACTCCCCTTAGTGGGTGGGATGTTCAGGCACGAGCACGGGCTCGTGCCCCGGCCAGCCGCTCCAGGTGCTCCGCATAGCCCTCCGTGTAGAACGCGGCCCGGCCCGGGTCCGGCTCGACGACCGCCGTCGGCCTCGTCCACGCCGGTGCGTCCAGCCCGGCCCCGAACCGCTCGGCCGCCGCCAGCACCGCCCCCCGCGCCCCCACCTCGCCCTCGACGACCCGCAGGGGCCGCCCGAGCACGTCCGCCAGCAGCCGCGTCCAGGCGGGGCTGCGCGTGCCCCCGCCGCAGACGGCGAGGCTTCCCGTCAGGCCGGCCGCCTCCAGGCAGTGCCGGGCCGCGTACCCGATGCCCTCGCAGGTGGCACGGACCAGGTCACCCCGGGTCGACTCCAGGGACACACCGGTGAGTTCGGCGCGCAGCCGCGGCTCCACGAAGGGGGCGCGTTCCCCGGAGGGCGCGAAATAGGGCAGCACGCGTACGCCGTGCGCGCCGGGCGGGGCCTGCGCCAGCAGCCCGTCCACCTCGTCGTGCCGCACACCGGTCGTGGACAGCACCCAGTCCAGCGCGGCCGTGCCGACCATCGCGGGCATGGCGCGCAGCCAGTGCCCGGGCCGGTCCGTGGAGATGTACAGCCCGGCCGGTTCGCCGGTCAGGTCGAGTTCGGTCGTGGCGACCAGGCTGGCCAGGCAGGTGCCGACGATCAGCAGCCCGTCGCCCGGGGACGTCACCCCGGCGCCCAGCGCGCAGGCGGGCAGATCGTAGGGGCCGTTGGCGATCAGGGTGCCGGCCGGCAGGCCCTCGCCGCGTGCCCCGGCCGTGGCGACCGGGTCGCTGACCGGGGCGAGCAGGCCCCGCCGGTGGCTCAGCCCGAGCAGTTCGACGACCCGGTCGTCGTAGGTGCGGGTCCGCGGGTCGAGGAACGGCATGGACGCGTCCGACACGTCCGTGGTCGGGCCGGCTCCGGTCAGCCGCCGGAAGACCACGTCCTTGCAGTACAGGGCGGCCCGCGCGGTGTCCAGTGCCTTCGGCTCGTGGCGGTCCAGCCAGGCCAGCAGCGGACCCGGGCAGCCGGGGAACAGCGCGCTCCCGGTCCGCCGGAACACCGTCTCGAACGTGCCGTCCGCCAGCCACCGGTCGACCAGTTCGTGGGCGCGACCGTCCATCCAGGAGGCCGCCGCCCGCACGGGCCGCCCCTCGGCGTCGACCAGCCACACCCCGTCGCCCTGCCCGGTCAGCCCGGCGAACTCCACCGGCTCCGCCACCGCGGCGGTCAGCGCGCCGAGCACGCCGACGACCGCGGCGTACACCTCCTCCATGTCCTGCTCGACGACGCCGCCGTGCAGCGACAGGCCCACCGGCCGTGCCTTGACGGCCAGTTGGCGGCCCGCCGCGTCGAAGGCCGCCGCCTTGACCATGGACGTGCCCACATCGATACCGACGTACATGCGGCTCTCCTCAGGGTCCTCAGGTCAGACAGTGCGCGAGCGGCTCTCCGCGCACCCAGCGGCCCACCTCTTCGGCGGCGATCCGCGCGGCCTTCTCCGCCACCGCGCGCGAGGCGCCGCCCAGGTGGGGTGTGAGCACCACGCGTCCGGCGAATCCCCGCAGCCGGGACTCCACCGGCAGCGGCTCCCGCTCGTAGGTGTCGAGCGCCGCCGCCGACACCCGGCCGCTGTCCAGCGCGTCGCACAGCGCGTCCTCGTCCAGCAGCGGACCCCGGGCCACGTTCACCACCACCGCCCCGTGCGGCAGCAGGTCCAGTTCCCGGGCGCCGACCAGCCCCCGCGTCCGAGCGGTGAGCCGGGCGTGCAGGGTGATCACCCGGGAGCGGCGCAGGAGGTCGTCGAGCGAGGTGACGCGCAGGCCGTGGATCTCGCCGTGCACATACGGGTCGTACACCATCACCCGCGCCCCGAACGCGCACAGCACGCGTGCGACCCGGCTGCCGACGGCCCCGTACCCGATCAGCCCGACGGGCAGGTCCTCCAGCTCGTGGCCGCTCTCCTCGTACGTGTAGTACGTCGCCCCCTCCCAGCTGCCCCGCCGGACCAGCGGCTCGTGGGCCTGGGGGATGCGGCGCAGGGCGCAGAGCATCAGGGCGAGGGTGAACTCGGCGGTGGCGGCGGCGTTGCGGCCGGGCGCGAAGCACACCCGCACGTCCCGCCGCTTCGCCGCGTCCAGGTTGACGTTGACCGGCCCGCCCCGGCAGACCACGACCAGCCGCAGGTCCGGGCAGGCGGCCAGGACCCGCTCGGTGACCGGACCCATCTGCGTGACCAGCACCTGCGCCCCGGCCAGCGCCTCGATCAGCTCGTCCTCGGCGTCGCTGGCCTCCCGCACCTCGGCGACCGGCCCGAAGGGCTCCAGCGGCCAGCCCAGCCGCAGTTCCCGCACCTGGGCCCGCTCCACCTCGTGTGCCACCGCCCGGGTGATCAGCGACGGCAGGACGAAGTGGTCACCGGCGGCCACGACACGCACGCTGTTCTCGGCAGTCATCGCAGTGAGGCTCCTGTCTCGGCGTCGAAGACATGGGTGTGTGCGAGGTCGGCGGCGACCCGGACCCGCTCGTCGTGGGCGAGCCGTACCCCGGGGTCGGTGAGGACGACCAGGTGCCGCTCGACACCGTCCAGGGCGAGGGTCGCCAGGCCCGACTCCAGGAGCGGTTCGTGCGCGACGACCCGGGCGGGCAGGCCGTCCCCGGCGGTGAGCCGGACGTCCTCGGGGCGGATGCCGACCACCACCTCGCGGCCCCGCTCCACCGGCACGGGCAGGGCGATCCGGACCGTGTCGGACAGGCGGGCGTGGCCGTCGCCGCCGGCGATGCCGGGCAGCAGGGTGATCGCGGGCTCGCCGACGAAGTCGGCGACGAAGACATCGGCCGGGCTGTCGTAGATCTCGTAGGGGGTCCCGAGCTGCCGGATGACGCCGTCCTTCATGACGGCGATCCGGTCGGCGAGGGAGAGGGCCTCCTCCTGGTCGTGGGTGACCAGGATGGTGGTGTGGCCGAGGTCCTTCTGGATGCGCTTGAGTTCGCGGCGGGTGGTGTCGCGCTGGGCCGCGTCGAGGTGGGACAGGGGCTCGTCGAGGAGCAGCACGTCCGGTTCGCGGATCAGGGCCCGGGCCAGCGAGACGCGCTGTTTCTGGCCGCTGGACAGACCGGCCGGGCGGGCGTCCAGCAGCTCGGTCAGTCCGACCCGTTCGGCGATCTCCTTCACCTTGCGGTCGACATCGCCCCGGGCGGACCTGCGCCGGGCCTTCAGCCCGAAGGCCAGGTTCTCCGCGACCGACAGCGGCGGATACAGCGCGTAGTTCTCGAACGCGACCCCGATGTTGCGCCGCCGCGCGGGCCGTTCCACCACCGACGCCCCGCCGACCAGGATGTCCCCGCCGGTGACGGACTCCAGTCCGGCGATCATCCGTAACGTGGTCGACTTGCCGCAGCCGGACGGCCCGAGCAGCCCGAGCAGTTCCCCGGACCGCAGGCTCAGGTCGATCCCGCGGACGGCGTCCACACCGGGCCGCCCACGCGACCGGTAGGTCTTGCGCAGCTCACGTAGCTCCAGTCCCGTCATGGCCGCCCTTCATCGCGCAAACCTCGTAACGGACCTTGTGCTCGTCCAGGTCCCGCAGTGCCTCCGGCGACGCCCCGCCGTCCACGAGGACGGTGTCGAAGCGGGACAGCGGGACGACCCGGTGCAGGGCGACCCGGCCGAGCTTGGTGTGGTCGATCAGCAGGACGTTCCGGGCGGCCGCGTCGAGCATCGCCCGCTTCACGGACACGATGTGCTGTTCCTGGTGGTACGCGTAACCCCCGTGCACGGCCGACGTCGACGCGAAGCACACGTCCACCCGCAGCTGCTCGACCGCCTCCACGCACGACACTCCGAGGAACGAGGAGTGCAGCGGGTCGTAGTCGCCGCCGAGGGCCATCAGATGGATGCCCCGCTGGTCGGCCAGGAGGTTGATCGCCTCCAGGAAGTTGGTGACGACCGTCAGGGGCGTGATCTCGCCCGTGCGCAGCCGCCTGGCTATCTCCAGGGTGGAGGTGGAGTCGTCCAGCAGGATCGCCATGCCGGGCTCGACCAACCGCAGGGCGTGTTCGGCGACGGCGGCCTTCTCGGCACGCATGGTCTTCAGCCGGTACTGCACGTTCGACTCGAAGACCCCCGACGGCTGAGCGGTCACCCCGCCACGGAACTTCCGTACCACGCCCTGCCGTTCGAGCTCGTCCAGGTCCCGGTGGATGGTCATCAGGCTCACCCCGAACCGCTCGGCCAGCTCCGCCGCCGTGGCCGAGCCGTCGGCCAGCACCTGCTCGGCCATGGCGGCCTGCCGCGCCGCGGGCCCCTGCTGTCCCCCACTGCTGTTGCTCATGGCTGTGTCTCTATCCGTCGTCCCGGTCGTTCCGGCCGGTCGGCCTCGAACAGCAGCAGGTTCTCAGGCCGGACCACGAGCCGTACCGCATCGTCCGGACGAAGGCGCGCCGCGTCCGCCCGGGGGGCCACCAGGGACACTCGCTGCTCCCCGGTGCCGAGCCGGACGGTGACCTCGACGGACCGGCCGAGCACCTCGGTGACGTACACGGTCCCGGACAGTTCGTGACCCTCGCCGCCGTGCAGGGCGATGTCCCGGGGACGGATGCCGACGAGGACGTCCGTGCCCGGCGCGGTCCGCGCGCGGACCGGCAGCTCCACCCCGCCGTCCGACCGCACCCCGCCCTCCGTCGACACCCCCGGCAGCAGGTTGATCCGGGGCCGGCCGAAGGCCCGCGCGACCTCCGTGTCGTGCGGCCGGTACCAGATCTCCTCCCGCGTGCCCGTCTGCACGATCCGCCCTTCCCGGATCACCCCGATCCGGTCGCCCAGCGCCAGCGCCTCGACCGAGTCGTGGGTGACGTAGAGAGTGGTGGTGCGCCGCACGGCCGCGATGGCCTTCAGCTCGGCCCGCATCTGCTGGCGGAGCTTGGCGTCGAGGTGGGAGAGCGGCTCGTCGAGCAGGAACGCCCGGGCCGGGCGGACCAGCACCCGGCCGAGGGCGACGCGCTGCCGCTGGCCGTTGGACAGCTGCCCGACGGGCCGGTCCAGCAGCCCCGAGATCCCGAGCAGCTCGGCGATCGCGCCGATGCGCTGCCGGGCCTCGGCGGCGGGCAGCCGGTGCCGGGGCGAGCGCAGGGGCGAGGCGAGGTTGTCGTAGGCGGAGCGGTGCGGGTAGAGGGCGTAGCTCTCGAAGCACATCGCCACGCCCCGGTCGTAGGGTTCGACACCCCGCATGTCCTCGCCACCGAGCACGACCGTGCCCGAGTCGGGCTGTTCGAGTCCGGCGACGGTCTTCAGGGTCGTGGTCTTGCCCGCGCCGGACGGGCCGAGCAGACAGAAGAACTCGCCCTCGCGGACCTCCAGTTCGAGCGCGTCCAGCGCGACGGTCCGCCCGTAGGCCTTGCGTATCCCGCTGAGCCGGATCACGACTTCACCGCCCCGAACGACAGGCCCCGCACCAGATAGCGCTGGATGGTCAGCGCCAGCAGCAGCGGCGGGACGACGGAGACGAGCGCGGCGGCGGCCGTGAGGTTGTACTTGGGCCGGTCCCCGCCGAGGAAGGACAGGGCGCCGACCGTCACCGTCTGGGCCTCGTTGGAGGTGAGGATCAGCGGGAAGACGAAGTTGTTCCAGGCGAAGATGAACGCCAGCAGCGACACGGCGGCGATGCCCGGCTTCACCAGCGGCAGGGCCACCTTGAAGAAGGCCTGCTTGCGGGTGTAGCCGTCCAGCAGGGCGGCCTGCTCCAGCTCGGGGGTGAGGTCGGCGAAGTAGGACCGCATGATCCACACGATCAGCGGCAGCGTCACCAGCTGCAGCACCCACACCATGCCGACGTACGTGTCGAAAAGGCCGAGCTTCTGGTACAGCACGAACAGCGGGATGATCACGGTCAGTTCGGGTGCGAAGCGGAACGACAGCAGCGTGAACATCAGGTTCTCGGAGCCCTTGAACCGCCACCGGGCCGAGGCGTACGCGGCCGGGAGCCCGACCACCAGCGACAGCGCGACCGCCCCCACCGACACCACCAGGCTGTTGACGAAGAACCGCACGAACGGGATGCCCTCGCTGTCGCCGAGCACCGTGCGGTAGCCGTCGAGGGTGGGGGAGAAGGAGAAGTAGGTGGAGAACAGCTGGTCCGCCGGCTTCAGCGACAGGATCACCATCCAGGCGATCGGGAACAGCGCGAAGACGAAGTAGAGGATCAGGGCGGCGTCGCCCAGCCATCCCAGGACGCGTCTGCTCATGTGGTGACCTCCGCGGCCTTCCGCTGGATCTTCCCCAGGTGCTTCACCAGCACCATCGCGGCCAGGTACACCACCGCCCACAGCACGATCGTGTAGGAGATCCCGAAGGAGTAGCGCTGGAAGCGGATGGCTTCGAGATACGCCCGGATCTGGAGCACCATCGTCGAGTCGCCCGGCCCGCCCTCGGTCAGGGCGTAGATGATGTCGAACACCTTCAGCGAGTCCATGAACCGGAAGATCACCGCGACCAGCACGTACGGCCACAGCATCGGCAGGGTCAGCCGCCGGAAGGTGTACCACCACCCCGCGCCGTCCACGGCCGCCGCCTCGAACGGGGAAGCGGGCAGCGACCGCAGACCGGCCAGGGCGAGGATCGCCACGAACGGGGTGTACACCCACACGTCCACGGCGATCGACGACAGCAGCGCGCCCGTCGGGGTGTCGGTCCACTGCACCCCGCCCAGGCCGAAGGGCCCGAGCAGGTGGTTGACCACCCCGACCGACGGCTGGAGCATCAGCTTCCAGATGATCGCCGCGATCACCGGGGCGATCATCAGCGGCAGGATCAGGATCTTCTCCAGCGCACGGCCCACCAGGGTCGAGCGGTGCAGCAGCAGGGCGACGGCCACCCCGAGCACGGTCTCCGCGAGCGCCGCCCCGATGGCGTACAGCACCGTCACCCACGCCGAGTTCCAGAACGCCTCCTGCGTGAACACGGCCCGGTAGTTCTCGAACCCCACCATGTCCGGCTGCGGTTTGCTCGCCGAGAAGTCGAACAGCGTGTAGTACAGCCCGAGCCCGAAGGGGTACAGGATCCCGCAGGTGAGCAGCAGGGCCGGGACGATCAGGAGGTACGGGCGCAGCGCGAGCCGCATGGCTAGCCCACCTTGCCGGCGAGGTCGTCCGCCAGCCCGTCCAGCACCGACTGCGCGCCCTTGCCGCCGTAGATCTCCTGGAGGGCCGCGGCCCAGCTGGTCGTCGCGTCGAAGAACTGCGCCTGCGGGGTGAACTGGATCCTCGTCCGGTCGACGACCGTCTCGAAGGTCTCCAGGAACCCGGGCAGGTGCCGCATCTTGTCCTTGTAGGCGGCGTCCTCGGCGACCGACCTGCGCACCGGGTCGATGTGGTTGTGGGTGATCGCGCCCTCGCGCAGGTGCTCCTTGCCGGTGGCCCACTGCAGGAACAGCCAACTTGCGCTCTTCTTCTCGCTCTTGGCGTTCATGCCGAGCGACCAGATCCACATGTTGGTGGCGAGGGAGCCGTCCGGTCCCTTCGGCCCCGGGTGGAAGGCGATCTTCCCGGAGGCGGGGCTGGCGCCCTTCACGGCCTGGAAGTAGGCGGCCGTATCGGCGTCGAACAGCATTCCGGCCTTCTTCGCGCCCAGGTCACTGGAGCACTGGTACCAGGTGTAGGAGGTCCAGGACGGCGGTCCGCCCCGCTTCACCATCCGCGCCCAGTCCTCCGTGAAGGCGACGGCCTCGGGGCTGTTCATCGCCGGTGTGAGCTTCCCGCCGTCGACCGTGAAGTCCTTCAGGCCGTTGCGGGCGTACATCGTCATGAAGCCGGGGTGGATGGTGGCCCAGCTCCTCGACCCGCGCACGGCGATCCCGTACATGCCGTCGAAGCCGGCGCCCGGCGCCTTCCGCTTGATGGTGGCGGCGAGTTCGGTCAGCTCGTCGAAGGACTCGGCCGGTTTCAGGCCGAGCTTGCCGAACACCTCGGTGTTGTAGGCGACGACGTTGGTCTCCCAGCCCCACGGCAGCGCGTACTGCCCGCCCTGCCCCAGCGGCGCGCCCGCCTTCAGCGACCACTGGCCGGCCCGGAGCAGGTTCGGGAAGAAGTCCGCCCGGTCCCACTCGTCGCCCGTGGCCGCGGAGTTGCGCATCCAGGGCCCGAGGTCCTCCAGCCAGCCCGGCGGCCCGTACTGCCACACCATGTACGCGCCGAGCATGAAGACGTCGTAGGAGGCACGCCCGCTGGACAGGTCGACGGTGAGCTTGTCGAAGTAGTTGTCCTCGGGGAAGACGTCGTACTCGACCTCGACGCCGGTCTTCGCGGTGAAGGACTTCAGGTCGGCGATCAACGCGTCCGTGTACGGGTGCTTGTTGAGCAGCGCCTTGACGGTGGTGCCCTTCTCGCGCCGCCAGTCGAAGGAGCCGGTGATGTCGTCGGCGGCGGACCCGTCGCTCTTGCTGTCGTTTCCGCCGAAACCGGCGCCGCAGGCCGTCAGCAGCGGGGCGGCGGCGGCCCCGGCGGCGAGGGCGAGGAAGCGCCGGCGGTCGTGCGCGTGCGTGTCCATCCGTACCTCCGCGTGGAGCCTGGTTAACACGTCGAGTCGACTCGCTAACAGAGGGTGGAACGGCTGAAGTTGGGCGTCAATCCCTCGCGCACGGGAAAATATCGGGGCACAGTGAGAAGTTCACAGATCCGGCTGCGACGGCGTGGGAGGTTCCGGATGGCGGACGAGGATGCGGGCTGGCTGGGCGTCGACCTGGGCACGCAGAGCGTCCGCGTGCTGCTCGTCACCGCCGACGGCACGGTTCTCGGCAGCGGCTCGGCCCCGCTGACCGGGCGGCGCCGCGGGGTGCGGCACGAGCAGGACCCGCTGCGCTGGTGGGCCGCGCTGTGCGCGGCGTCCCGGGCGGCCCTCGGCGCCGCGCCCCCCGGCACGCCGGTCGGCGGACTCGCCGTGTGCGGCACGTCCGGCACGGTGCTGCTGACGGACGGATCGGGCCGGCCGGCCGGCCCGGCGCTGATGTACGACGACGCCCGCGCCGCACGGGAGGCGGCCCGGGCCCGCCGGGCGGGGCTCGCGGTCCAGGACACCTGGGCGCTGCCGAAGGCGCTGTGGCTGCTCGGGGAGTACGGCCCGGGCCTGCGCCTCGCCCACCAGCCCGACCTGATCGTCGCCCGCCTCACCGGCACACCGCCCCCGGCCGACTCCAGCCACGCCCTCAAGACCGGCTACGACGTGGCGCACGAGTCCTGGCCGGAGGCGGCCCTGGCCCGACTGGGCGTCCCCGAGGGCCTGTTGCCCGAGGTGGTCCGCCCGGGCACCCTCCTCGGCGAGGTCCGCCCGGCCGCCGCCGACGCCACCGGCATCCCCGCCGGCACACCGGTGCTCGCCGGGATGACCGACGGCTGCGCCGCCCAGATCGCCTCGGGCGCGCTGCGGCCCGGCTCCTGGAACTCGGTGCTGGGCACGACCCTGGTGCTCAAGGGCGCGGCCCGCGACCCGGTCCGGGACCCCACGGGCGTGGTCTACAACCACCGCGCCCCGGACGGCACCTGGCTGCCCGGCGGGGCCTCCAGCGTCGGGGCCGGGGCGCTCGCGGCGCACTTCCCGGACGCCGATCCCGCCGCGATGGACGAACGGGCAGCGGCGTTCGAACCGTCGAGCGCGGTCGCCTATCCGCTGGTCTCACCGGGGGAGCGGTTCCCGTTCCGGGCGCCGGAGGCCAGCTCGCTCCTGCTGGGCGACCCGGCGGACGACGCCGACCGGTGGGCCGCCCTGCTCCAGGGCGTCGGCTTCGCGGAACGCCTGTGCCTGGACTACCTGCACCACCTCGGCGCCCCCCTCGACGGGCCGCTCACCTTCACCGGCGGCGGCGCGCGCAGCCCTTACTGGAACCAGCTGCGCGCCGACATCCTGGGCCGCCCGGCCCGCGTCCCCGAACAGACGGAACCTGCCCTGGGGATGGCGGCGCTGGCCGCGTTCGGGGCGTCGGGGGCCGGCTCGCTCGCCGGTGTCGCCGAGCGCATGGTCCGCGTCCGGACCGTCCTCGAACCCCGCCCCGGCCGCACGGCGGCCTTCGCCGAGCCGTACACGCGCCTCGTCGACGCCCTCCGGGACCGCGGCTGGCTGCCCGCCGCCGTCGCGGACCACGCCCGGGCCCGGCTGCACCTGGACACGGAGCGATGATGACCAGGGCCTCGGAGCGGCCCGGGCCGGCGTGTTGGCCAGCCCGATGCCGCCTTGCGCCGGTGGGGCAATGGTGACCGGGACCTTGGTCCGGGCCCGGGCCGGTGGGTGGGCCAGTCCGATGCCGCCCTGTGCCGGTGGGGGAATGGTGACCGGGACCTTGGTGCGGGCCCGGGCCGGTGGGTGGGCCAGTCCGATGCCGCCCTGTGCCGGTGGGGGAATGGTGACCGGGACCTTGGTGCGGGCCCTGCGCGGGCGGGTCGGCCAGCTCTGCGCCGACGGGGCAGTGATGGCCAGGACCTCGGTGCGGCCCCGGGCCGGTGTGCTGGCCAGCCCGATGCCGCCTTGCACCGGTGGGGCAATCATGACCGGGAGCTTGGTGCGGGCCCTGCGCCGGCGGGTCGGCCAGCTCTGCGCCGACGGGGCAGTGATGGCCAGGACCTCGGTGCGGCCCCGGGCCGGTGTGTTGGCCAGCCCGGCGCCGCCCTGTGCCGGTGGGGCAATGGTGACCGGGACCTTGCTGTGCCACCGGGCCGGTGTGTCGGCCAACCCGGCGCCGCCCTGTGCCGGTGGGCAATCATGAGCAGGACCTCGGTGCGCCACCGCGCCGGCGTGTCGACCAGCCAGGCACCGCCCCGCACCGACCACCCCACCCCACCGCACGCGAACGGACCGGCCCATGACCACGACCCTCCTGCTGGCCCGCCACGGACAGACCGTCTGGCACGCCGAGAACCGCTACGCCGGCATCAGCGACATCGCCCTCACCGACACCGGCCGCGCCCAGGCCGAGGCCCTCGGCCGCTGGATCGCCGCCCACCCGGTGGACGCGGTCCGCACGTCCCCGCTGTCCCGGGCCGTCGCCACCGCCGACCCCGCCTGCCGCGCCCTCGGCCTCACCCCGCAGCTCGAACCGGACCTGCGCGAATGCGACTTCGGCGTGGTCGAGGGGCGCACGCTCGCCGAGTTCGAGGCCGAGGACCCGGAGTGGGCCGCGGCCTACCGGGCCGACCCGGTGGCGCACTCCTTCCCCGGCGCCGAGGACCCGGCGGCGGCAGCGGCCCGGGGGGTCCGTGCACTGCGGGAGATCGCCGCCGCCCACCCCGGCGGACGCGTCCTGGTCGTCGCCCACAACACCCTGCTGCGCCTGGTGCTGTGCAGCCTGCTGTCGATCCCGGCCCGGGAGTACCGCAGGGTGCTCCCGCGGCTGCGGAACGCGGCGATCAGCGAACTGCGCATGAATCCCGACGGTTCCGCCGCGCTCCTCTCCCTCAACGTGCCGTGCGATCCGGACCTGCCGTAGCCGGACCTGCCGTAGCACGATGAACCCATGCCGCCGACCGGCGTCTGCGCAGAAGACCCCCGCGAGTCCTGTCCTCGCGGGGGTCTTCCTCTCTCCGCCTGCCGTTCGTGAAGGGTGAGAAGACGATCACGAGGCAGGACGCTTCACACGACCGGTCTCAGGGGGCCAGCAGCAGCACGTCCGCCCGGGACTTCGCGGCCTCGTGACGCCGGGCCACGTCCTGCCAGTTGACGACCTGCCACATCGCCTCGATGAAGTCCACCTTCTGGTTGCGGTACTGAAGGTAGAAGGCGTGCTCCCAGGCGTCGAAGACGAGGATCGGGGTCGCGCCCTGGCCGACGTTGCCCTGGTGGTCGTAGACCTGCTCGACGATCAGCCGGCCACTCAGCGGCTCGTGGGCGAGCACGCCCCAGCCGGAGCCCTGCGTGGTCGCGGCGGCCTTGGACAGCTGGGCCTTGAAGCGGGCGAAGGAGCCGAAGGACTTGGTGATCGCGTCCGCCAGCTCGCCCACGCCGTCCTGCGCGAGCGGCTCACCGCCGCCGTCCTTCGGGCCGGTCATGTTCTGCCAGTAGATGCTGTGCAGGATGTGCCCGGAGAGGTGGAAGGCCAGGTTCTTCTCCAGCCCGTTGATCGACCCCCAGGCCTCCTTGTCCCGCGCCTCGGCGAGCTGCTCCAGCGTGTCGTTGGCGCCCTTCACATAGGCCGCGTGGTGCTTGTCGTGGTGCAGCTCGATGATCTCGGGGCTGATCACGGGGGCGAGTGCCGCGTAGTCGTACGGCAGGTCGGGCAGCGTGTAGACGGGCATGGGCGGGTTCCCCTCCGAACCTCTTATTGCAACAGCCTTGCAACTGCACGCTAGCAGCAAGAGTGCCGGGAGGGGTGGCCAGGGCACAGAAAAAGGCCCCCGCGTGTTCCGCGGGGGCCTGTTCACTCGAGGCGGCTACCGCCGGGCGCGCGCCTTCTGCCAGGCGTAGCCGACGGCCGCGAGGGCCAGGGTCATCCCGCCCGTGGAGTACAGCTGCACCCGCGTGTCCGGCTCCCGGGCCATCAGGACGAACACGGCGGCCATGCCGGCCAGGGCGAGCCACGTCAGCCACGGGAACGCCCACATGCGCACGACCAACTTCCCGGGCGCCTCGCGCTCCATCCGGCGGCGCAGCCGCAGCTGCGAGACGGCGATGAAGATCCACACGACGAGGATCACCGCGCCGATCATGTTCAGCAGCCAGGCGAAGACGTCGTTCGGCCGCCAGTAGCTCAGCAGCACGCACAGGAACCCGAACACGCAGGACGCCAGGACGGCGATCCGCGGCACCCCGCCCGAGACCCGGCCCAGCCCCTTCGGGCCCTGGCCGCGCTCCACCAGCGAGTAGGCGATGCGGGAGGCCCCGTAGATGTTGGCGTTCATCGCGGACAGCAGCGCCACCAGCACGACCACGTTCATCAGCTGGCCGGCGCCCGGGATGCCGAGCTCGTCGAGGGCGGCGACGTACGGGCCCTTCTCGACGACCTCCTCGGAGTCCCACGGCACGAGCGTGACGATGACCGCCATCGAGCCGACGTAGAACAGCGCGATGCGCCACATCGCCGTGCGGACCGCGCTCGCCACGCCCTGGACGGGGTTCTCCGACTCGGCCGCCGCGATGGTGACCGTCTCCAGTCCGCCGTAGGCGAAGACCGAGGCGAGCAGGCCGATGACCAGGCCCTCGCCGCCGTTGGGCAGGAAGTCGGTGAGGTTGCCCGTGCCGGGCGAGTCCGTGCCGGGCAGGACGCCCAGGATGGCCAGGACGCCGAGCACCAGGAACAGGGTGATCGCGGCGACCTTCAGCGCCGCGAACCAGAACTCGAACTCGCCGAAGTTCTTCACCGCCGCGAGGTTGGTGCCGCAGAAGACGACCATGAACAGCGCCACCCACGCCCACTCCGGCGTGCCCGGCAGCCAGCCGCTGACGATCTTCGCGGCGCCGATGCCCTCCAGGCCGACCGCCGTGCACAGCAGCACCCAGAAGGACCAGCCCGCGGTGAACCCGGCCCAGGGGCCGATCGCCCGCTCGGCGTGCGCCGAGAAGGAACCCGACGACGGATACGCGGCCGACATCTCGCCCAGCATCCGCATCACCAGCATCACGAGGAGACCGGAGAGGGCGTAGGCGACCACGATCGACGGACCGGCCGCGGCGATCCCCGCGCCGGAGCCGACGAACAGACCGGCGCCGATCACCCCGCCGAGGGCGATCATCGACAGGTGGCGCTGCTTGAGGCCGTGGGAGAGGGAGACGCCGTCCGTGCCGGTCGGCGTCTCCTGGGTGGTGCTGCTGGGCATGGGCGCGACTCGTCCAATGCGTGAGGGGCGTACGAGGGCAAAAACGCCGCCAGTCTCGGACGCCTCCCCGCCCGGAGGGAGAGGCATCTTACGATGTGGACGTCCGTGTCGCTCAGCGTGTCTACGCGGCGACCGGAGCGGGGCGCGAGGCGGTGTCGCCCTCGATGAGGTGACCGTCGCTACCGCGGCACGGTGGCTCGGCGCCTTTGGTGGAAACCTACAGTGGGACCCCCTGTCCCTCCTGTGTTGCACGGCACCCGAGCACCGTGACCGGCGTCACGCCGTACTCGGTGTAACCCGCACTCTTTGTGCAGAGCCGACCAACCGCCGGTCCGCGCCTTTGTCGACCGCTGACGGTGATCGGGCCGAGGGCGCTGGGATAGCGTCACGGTGTCCCACCGGCCCTCACCCTCGCGGAGTCCCCATGAGCACCGCTGCCGCCACACCCGCCCGCACCGGACAGGTCCTCGCCGACCTGCTGCCCGCCTCCCGTGTCCGGGACGCGGCCCTCGTGCTCGGCGGCGCCGCGCTCACCGGCCTCGCCGCCCAGCTCTCCGTGCCCGTGCCGGGCTCCCCGGTGCCGGTGACCGGCCAGACCTTCGCCGCGCTGCTCGTCGGCACGTCCCTCGGCGCCGGCCGCGGCTTCCTGGCCCTGGCGCTGTACGCGGTGGCGGGCCTCGCCGGCGTGCCGTGGTTCGCGGGCGCCTCCTCCGGCGTCGCCCCGTCCTTCGGCTACATCCTCGGCATGATCCTCGCCGCGACCGTCGTGGGCGCCCTGGCCCGCCGCGGCGCCGACCGCTCGGTGTGGCGCATGGCCGGCGCGATGCTCGTCGGCGAGGCGATCATCTACGCCGTCGGCGTGCCCTACCTGGCCCTCGCCACCGGCATGTCGGCCACCGCCGCGATCGCGGCCGGCCTCACGCCGTTCCTCATCGGCGACGCGCTGAAGGCGGCGCTGGCCATGGGCGCGCTGCCGACGGCGTGGAAGTTCGCGAACAAGCGCTGACCTCGCGGAAGTCGGCAGAGGCCCGCCGGGACGTACCGTCCCCCCCCGGGCCCGGGCGGGGGGCCCCCCCCCCCCGGGGCGGGGGGCACACCCCCCCCCCCCCCCCAACGGCA
>NZ_JBEOTZ010000047.1:0-35269 GCF_040303825.1 Streptomyces sp. NPDC094143 | reverse complement strand
CGGACGACGAGCACTCACACCCCACCCAACGACCACCAACGCCAGCAGTCACAAAACCATCCCTAACTACCAACTACATAGATCAGATGCCCTCTTAGCAGGCGGTCACATCAATTGGCTCGCCGGGTGCCCGCCGGGATCGTCGGCCAACGCGACGGCGGCCTTGATGCGCTTGCCCACTGGCTCCTGGCGCATCTCAAAGCTGCGACACACGCCGATCACGATCTCCAGACCGTGCTGCCCGACCCGGCCCGGATCAGCGGCCTGGGCCACCGGCAGCGTCGGATCGGCGTCCCACACGCTGATCTCCGCCGCGCCGTCGCTGATCTCCAGATCCAGCAGACAAGGGTCGGGCGCGTACTTGTGCGCGTTGGTCACTAGCTCGCTGACCACCAGCTGCACCATTCCCATCGGCCGGTCCGACACCGGAACTCCACATCGCGTCCACAGTCGACACGCGCGCTGAAATCATCACATCGAGAGACGCAGAAGCATAAGAGAGTGCGCTTCACGCATAGGAACGTCTCCCTATTGCTTCTAGGTTAAGTGTCAGGCCAGGCATCGCCCGCCGTTCATCACTCCGTTGGGAAGTACTCATGGCGCAGACCATCACGCTGGGCGATGTGAGCATCACCCGGGCAGTGGAGCGGGCGGGCGACATCGCTCCCGCCGTCGACGTCGTACCTGGCAGCTCGCCAGAACTGTGGGAAGCGAACCGGTCCTGGCTGGCACCTGACTTCTGGGACCCCGAGTCGGGCCTGTACCGCGCCCACATGCAGACCTGGGTAGTGCGCAGCGAAGGAATGACCATCCTGGTCGACACGGGCGCGGGCAATGACAAGGACCGCCCCTACCTTCCCTTCTTCAGCAGGCTGAGCACAGGCTTACTCGACGACCTCGCGCAGGCAGGCGTGCGTCCGGAGGACGTGGACTACGTCATCAACACGCATGTGCACGCCGATCACGTCGAGTGGAACACCGTGCTGGTCGACCGGCAGTGGGTACCGACGTTCCCCAACGCCAAGTACCTCATCAACAACACCGTCTTCCAGTTCTGGAACCCAGTCAACGGAACCGATCGCAAGGCGGTCGCCTTCGGCCTTCCCTCGCACCTCGGCAACCAGAACTTGTTCGAGGACAGCGTCGCACCGGTCCACCAGGCCGGCCAGGCAGAACTGTGGGAGAACAGTTACGTCATCGACTCGAACCTGCGCCTGGAGCGGCAGGCAGGCCACACGCCCGGCTCAGCGGTCATCACCCTGCAGTCGGGCACCGACTCGGCCGTGTTCGTCGGCGACATGATGCACGGTCCCGTGCAGACCTCGACCCGGACCTGCACACCTGCTTCGACGAGGACCCGAGCCCTTGTGCTGCCCGCCCACTTCCCCGGCTCCGGCGCCGCCAGGTGCGGCGCACGGGCAGCCGGTTCGAGATCAAGGAATGGGCCGCCTTCGGCCAGGACGATTGAGCCCGGCCGTCAGGTCTCGCTGCGCGGGTGCAGACGCCGGAGCCGTCGGCCGCCGCGAACGCCGGGACGGTCGGCGTTCCCGGAATCCGTCCCGCTATGGCGCCGGCCGGCAGCACCACATCCACAGAAACAGGAGTACGTACACATGCCCCGCACCGTTGTGACCTCATCGCAGGGACCGAATCTCCCCGCTCCGCTGTCCCAGGCGGTACGCAAGGCCCCAAGAGTCCAACTGTCCGGAAAAGTCGCCTTCGACACTGCGGGAGACATCGTCGGAAAGACGGTCACCGAACAGACTGATCAGATCATGCGCAACATCACGGCGGTACTGCGCGAGGGCGGCGCGAGTCTGGACGACGTCGTCCCGATGCGGGTCACCTCACCGACACCGGGGACTGCACTGAGATGAACGCGGCCTACAAGAAGTACTGGACCTCCGGATACCCGGCCAAGACGACCTTCTTTGGCCCGCTGCCCGCGGGCCTTGTCGTCCAGATCGAAGCCCTAGTCGTTCTGGAGGGGTGAGCCGGGCCGATCAGGCCTGCTCCGCTGCCCTCCACCATCCCTGAGGTTCCGTCGTGCCTGATGACTATCGCCGCCCTCGACGCTGGGCGGCGCTCACCTTCCTCTCCCTTGCTCAGCTCATGCTCGTGCTCGACACCACAGTCGTGAACGTTGCCGCTCCCGCTGTGCAGTCCGCGTTCGGCATCAGCGACAGCGACCGCCATTGGATCATCACCACCTTCGGGCTTGGCTTCGGCGGCCTGCTGCTGCTCGGCGGCAAGCTCGCCGACATGTGCGGCCGCCGTCGCGTCCTGATGACAGGTCTGATCGGCTTCTCCCTGGCTTCCGTCCTGTCCGGCGCAGCGGTCAGCACCCCGATGCTGATGGTCGCTCGGACCCTGCAGGGCATCTTCGCGGCGTTGCTCTCCCCCGCTGCACTCTCCCTCGTCGCGGCCCTGTTCCCTACTCCCGCCGCCCGGGCGAAGGCTTTCGGAATTTACGGTGCGGTCGGCGCGGTCGGCGGCGGAGCCGGACTGGTTCTCGGTGGCGTTCTCACGCAGTTCGTCAGCTGGCGCTTGATCTTCCTGATCAGCCCCTTGATCGGCGCCGTGGCAGTGACCGGGATTCTGATCACAGTGCGTGCGCCAGAACATCCTCGAAACGGGGCGCGACTGGACCTGGCCGGTGCGGGCCTTGCCGCGGCTGCTCTGGTCGCCTTTGTTCTGGGCCTCACCTCGGCGGCGCGCGATGGGTTGGCCTCTGGCACGGCCATAGCGCTGTTCACCGCGTCGGTCGCCCTGCTGGCGGCCTTCGGCCTGGTCGAGTCGAAGGTACGCAACCCCATGGTGCCGATACGTCTGGTCGCTCATCGCAGCCGCAGCGGCGTGTTTGTGTCCATGGGACTGGGCGTAAGCGGCCAGTTCGGTCTCCTGCTTGCCCTTTCTTACTATCTGCAGGCGGTCAAGGGCTACACACCACTGCAGACCGGGCTGGCCTATTTGCCCATGATGGCGGGAATGGTCGTGGGCTCCTACCGCCTGGGGCCCGTTCTGATGCGCCGCTCGCGACCGCGGCTGATTATGGGATGCGGCTTCCTGCTGGCCGCGGGAGGACTTCTCCTGCTCGCGCAGGTGCAGCCGACCAGCCCCTACACCACCGTGCTACTGCCCGGACTGGCGCTGCTGGGCATCGGAATGGGCACCGCGTACACCGCTGCCATCAGTACGGCCACACACCAAGTGTCCGCAGATGACAGCGGCGTGGTGTCCGCGATGGTCAACACGGCCCAGCAGGTCGGAGCGGCTCTGGGAACGGCAGTGCTGAACGTTCTGGCCGCGAGCGCCACCGCTGCCTACGCGAGGTCGCACGCGGCGACTGGCGGGCCGGCGGAGGGCGCCTTGGATGTCCAAGCCGTGGCCCATGGCTGTGCCACCGCCGCGCTGTGGGCCTCGGGTGTCCTGTCGCTGGCGGCACTCGCCGCCTTTGTCCTCATCGACGCCCGGCCGGCTCGCCAGAGCAGCGGCGCCGGTTCCTCCCCTCCCTGTCGCACAAGTGCCGATACGGAGTCCCGCCGCACGGCCGAGGTCCCATGAAAACAGCGGAACAACCGGGAGGGGCTGCCGCGCTGGCTGGAGGTGGTGGCTGTGCCACCACATCACCCGCTACCCGCAGATGTACGCAGACCAGCAGCGCCTGCTCGGCGAACTGGGCCTCACCCAACGCGAAGTGGCCCGCTTCGACACCTGGCCAGACCGTCACCGGCCAACCGCCGACGGTCTGGCCGCAGCCCACGCCCGAACGCGTGCCGCTGTCGACGCCCTACGCGCTGGGCACACCAGCGCGGCTCAGGCGCTGGCCAGGGGGCAGCCAGCCGTTGGCGTTGGTGGCGGCGCGGTGGGCGGCGGTCAGTAACCGGGCCCGACCGGCCGGACCACCGGGCGTCAGTCGAGCAGGCGGGATAGGACGCGCTCGAAGCCGGCGTGGTCGACCGGCGCCTCTGCTGCCACCAGCGCGGCGTATCCGATGAGCGCGGCGAGGACGACTTCGGCCTCGTCTGAGGCTGCCGGGCGTTCGCCGTCTGCACACGAGCGGCCCCGGGAGATCAGCGCGGCGAGCTGGTCGCGCACGTCGGCGTGCCGGCGCGCGACGGTCGACGCGAGCACGTCGTCAATCGCGGCGTTGCCCCAGATCTGGGCGACCAGCCGGGCATGCGTGCTCCCGTTCTCCTGCGGGGCGACCTGCCGGTGCAGGTGCCCCACCGCTTCGGCCACCGTCTTGCCTGGGACCGGCTCGCCCTCGCCCTCGCCGCAGACCGAGAGGACGAGATCGTTCTTGCTCGGGAAGTAGCGGTACACCGCCCCGATGGATATGCCGGCCGCGGCGGCGATGTCCGCCATCGAGGTGTGCTCGAAACCCTTTTCGGCGAACTGGGCGACGGCGGCCGTGAGGATTTCACGGCGCCGCGCGTCGAGATAAGCCGCTGTCACCTTCGGCATAATGAACCGTCCTTCACTTTACTGCTACCGTGGCCACTGTCCGCGATCAGCATCGACGTCGCCGGGCAGACACAGCATGTCAGAGCACGCGCAGCGGGGCGTGACAGAAGGCCGCAGGGGCGGGCAGGGGCCGAGGAGACAGGTACCTCCCCCACCCGACCGGCCGCCGCCCCCGTGACGCGCGCCGCCACGTGCCGCACCCGTCTGCGAGCAGCCGACACCCCGGCCTCCGGCCGTCACCGTTCAGGGAGCCCCATGCGCATTCTCTTCTCCAGCACGCCCGCCTTTGGCCACCTGCTGCCCATGCTGCCGCTCTCCGCGGCGGCCCGCCGTGCCGGTCACGAGCTCGCCCTGCTCAGCCATCCGTCCATGGCTTCGTCGGCCGCGGGAATGCCCCTGCTGCCGGCCGGTCCGGACCTCCCGGAGACCCTGGAGGACATCGCCCGCCGTACCTCGATCGACGCGATGCGGGATCTGGCGGCCGGGCCGGTCGAGTTCTTCGTCGAGTCCCGGCTCGGCCTGGGCGCGCAGGACGCCCTTGCCGCCGCCACCGCCTTCTCCCCCGACCTCGTCGTCGCCGATCAGGTCGACTACCTGGGCCCGCTCGCCGCCGCCGCGCTCGGCGTTCCCTGGGCGGCGCACGGGGCGGCCCTGCCGCTCGACCCGCGGCTGGCCGTCGCGCTCGACCAGGCCGCCGCCGCTCGCTTCGCCGAGTACGGGGTGACCCCCACCGCACCCGTCGCCTACGTCGACCCGTGGCCCGACAGCCTGCTCCCGGACGCCTGCGTGCTGCCCGCCGAGCGGATAACCGTCCGGCCGGAGCCGCACTCCGACGACAGCAGCACCTGGTCCCGGCCGCGGTTCGCCGGCCGGGAGGACCGCCCGCTGGTCCTGGTGACCCTGGGCACGATCGCCGACGACCCCGGCGTCCTCGCGACGATCCTGGACTCGCTGGCGTCCCTGGACGTCAACGTCGTCGCCGCCCCGCACACCGCGACGGACCTCGGGGACCGGCGGATCGACCCCACGCGGCTGCACCTGGCCGGCTTCGTCCCGATGAGCCGACTGCTGGAGGGAGTCGACGTCGTGGTCTCCTCCGCGGGAGCGGGCACGGTCCTGTCCGCGCTCAGCGCCGCCCGGCCGATGGTGCTGCTCCCGATGGGTCTGGACAAGCCCGTCAACGCCGCACGGGCCGCCGCCGCCGGCGCGGCCGTGGTCGTCGACGCGGCGCACCAGATCGGCGACGCGGTCGCCCAAGTGCTGGCCGACCGGACGGTCGCCGACGGCGCCGCGGCGGTGGCCCAGGAGATCACCGGGATGAACTCGGCTGACGACACCCTCGGGCACCTGCTCAAGCGCCTCGGGTGATCCGCGCCGACCCCTCGTTCGTCAGGCACCGGACGCCGGCCCCCGGCCGGCACGGGATCGGATGATGAGCAGATCGTCCGGCTTGGGGTGCTCCACCGCCGGCGGTGTGCAACGGGCCATAATGGGGGCATGGCCCTCACGCCCAGCGTTCCCGAGGTCCGCCGCGACAGGTTCGCGCGACGGCTCCCTGCCCGGCTCACGGAGCTGGCCGGTCCCGCGCACGGCACCGCCGACCTGCCCCTGCACCTGGCCTGGTCGGGTCTGACACGGTTCGATCTCGACCAGGCCCGCCTGCGCATGAGCTGTTACCGCATCGTCCTCGCCGAAGGCGGGCGGGACGACATCGTCCGCTACCTGAACCACGACCTCCTCGTCAGCGTGTGGCCTGTCCTGCGCACTCTCGTCAGCCGGGACATCCGCGCGGTCTAGGAGGACGCCTTCATCGAGCTGACTGCCGGAGCCCGGACCGCCGCGTGAACCTCACCGCACTGCACCGCCGGCTCCTCGCCGACATCCTGGCCGTCGGCGGCGCCTACCGGCTCGTCCTCACCGGCGGTTACGCCCTCCCGGCGCTCGGGCTGGTCGACCGACTCAGCCGCGATCTCGATTGCGCCACCGAGAACCCCGAACCGATGGAGCGGATCGGACCACGGTGTGCGCCGGGCTGGAGGACTACTCGGCCTGCTGCAGGAGCGTCACCCGGCACCACGGTGCAGCTGGTCGACCTCCTCTTCGGAGACCACATGGCCGCGCTGGCACAGCAGGAGGTCGACGTCGTCTTCCTGCGTCCTCCGGTGACGGATGACATAGAACTGCACCACCTGGCCACTGAGCCACGAGTGGCCTGCCTCTCCGCCACACATCCATTGGCGAACCGGCCCGGGCTCACCTTGGCCCAGCTCGCCGGTATTCCGGTGGTCGCCATGCCTGATCAGGTGCCGCGGCTGTGGTGGGACTTCTGGGCGGTCGATCCCCGCCCCGACGGCAGCCGTGTCCGATACGGGCCGGTAGCCACCGACATGGAGTCACTGCTGCACATGGTGGCCGCCGGCGAAGCGATGTGCCTTCTCCCCTCAGCCGCCCGCGACTACTTCTCACGCCCGGGCATCACATACCTCGACGTGGTCGACCTCGCTCCCTCCACGTCCGCCCTCGCCTGGCTACGGCGACGGCGCAGCGAAGCTACCATCCGGGCTATTCGGCACGCCGCACAAGAAGCCACAAGGCAGGCTTTCGACATAGCCACTTGACACATCCGCGATCACGCTGCCGCGGCCCGCCCCACTGAAAGACCACCACGCGACGTCACAGCGCCGCCCCAAGCTTCCCGGTCGGGGTGGCGCATCCGATTCATGCCGGGTGGGAGCAGCCGGCCGCCCTTTGGCTGGTTCCCGGCGTGAGCACCGCGCAGACCATGACGGGGAACTGCCGGCCGGGGGGCAGTCACCCGGGGCCTGCGTGACCCCCCTGATCACCTGGGCAGTCCCGAACCGGCAGCACGCACCGCCGGAGGTACACCAGCACCCACCGGCCGCCCGCGCCCTCAACGGTCTTCTTCCAGGGTCAATAGCAGTGCAACCGGTGATCGGGTGGGGGCGTGAAGCGACGTCAGGCTGGCCCGGTTGCCTGTCGGTCCGAGCGGAATGACCGACCCCGGCCCGCTGTGTTTCCGCACTGTGTGTCGCGAGGCCCGTCAGTCCACCATGCGTTCGCCCACCCCGTCGCCGGCGAAGTCCTCGAAGTCCATGTTGGCGATGCCGAGGTTGCAGCTGACCTCGATGGCCGCATTGGGCCGAATGCGGAACTGCGTGGTGAAGGCGTCCTCGTCCTGCGCGAAGGGTTCGCCGTCCCACTCGGTGGACACGGCGAGCAGCGGGTGCTTCTCCTCGCGCATCGTGGTGGCGTCGGCGATGAAAACCACGCCGGGCAGTTCGAGTTCGGACATGGCGACGAGGACGGCCTTGATGATCCGCTCCGCGGGGACGCCGTCGTATGCGGACTCGGAGATGATGTACGGCTCCGCCTCGTTCTCCATCCAGGGTTCCTGAAGTTCCGCGAGGACCCGGTTCCAGGCGTCCTCGTCGGTGAAGTCGGTTCGTATCACCAGCGGGCTGAGCTCGTCGCGCTCCCCGATCACCAAAGGCGGAAGGTCGTCCTCGGTGTCGGGCGTCGCGACGGGCGTGGGCCGCGGAGCCAACACGCCGCCCAGCAGCACGCCGCCGAGCTCCTCAGCGCTGGGCACCACCCCGGACACACGGAACAGCAGTTCAAAGCGGTGCAAGTGATGCACGCTCTCGGCCAGCGCGGCGGCTACCTCGGGTACCTCGGCCCCCTTTTCACGGCGGGGCTGGTCCATGAACTCGCTCACGAGCAGGCCGCGTTGATGAAGACTGAACCGCGTCCCGTAACCGTTGCCGCCGGACGGGGCGTGCACGGCCGCACACGACGTCAAGGACGCCAACTCTCCCAGCGGGAGTGCGGCATCGTCGCTGAGAAGGATGACGTCTGGCCCCACGGCGATCGCTGCGGCGATGCTCCCCTCGCCCACCGCCTCCTGATGCTGCTGGAGTTCACGCCACGTACCTTGCACCGCCGAGTCCGAAGTGACACCAACGCGTGCAAGAACCTCGGCAGGCGTGCTCTCTTTCACCACCGCAACGCAGAATCCGTGGCCCTGCCCCATCAAAGCTGCGAACCAGGCAGCCAGCGCATCATTGTGTGGCATGGTCGGCTCGCGCACCGGCCCCGCGCCGATCCGTGTCGAGCTGTTGGCGGACGCCCAGACCACGGCCCCCGTCTCGTCCCGCAACTCTGCCGCGCCTCGTGCGACGACCAGTTCGGTGCCCGGCCCGGCAATGCGTTCCATTTCGGAGCCGTCCAGGGCCAGTGTGCGCAGAAAGCCATCCTCGTCGAGCTCAAGAACGTTCTGGCGGTCGTAGTACCTGTCCCAGTGCGAGGTGCGGCCCTTCACGATGCAGCGGAGGACACGGCCGTCGTGGAAGAGCACGGTCGACCCGTCATCACTGGTGAGCGACTGTCCGTAGAGGCTTTCGCCCCGGTGCATCGTCGATCCCCGGGCCACCGTGCGCAACTCGCCCGATGCGGCGGAGATCTCGGGGATTCCCGAGCTCCACACGACTCCGCCGTGAGCGTCAGTCAGGGTCAGCTCGCCGGTGTCGCGCATGTCCAGCCGCCGCACGCCCCGCCACGCGGTACCCGTACTCCACACCCGCCGGCCGTGATGGTCCCAGGCGACGAAATCTCCGTCAGGGCCCAGAGACAGTAGGCTCGAAGACTGTGCGTCGCTAACCCATACGTACTCGCGTGTGAGGTTGTCGCGGATCGCCAACTGCGGACCGTACGCCCCGTCCAGAACCGTGAATCGGCCCGACGGCGAGGTCAAGGACTCCATCGAGAGCGTGCCGCCGAGCGGAAGCCAAGAACAGCCGGACTGCCATTCCGAAGGTGGTGAGGCATCCTCGGGCAGGGTCAAGGACTCCATCGAGAGCGTGCCGCCGAGCGGAAGCCAAGAACAGCCGGACTGCCATTCCGAAGGTGGTGAGGCATCCTCGGGCAGCTGTGGCGCCGGAACGTCTGGTGACGCCCGCACGACACGTATGCCATGGTAGGCAGCTGGGGCGTGGCCCACGCGTTGGCGGTATCCGACGAATCCGCCGATGTCGGCGAACAACCGGACGGCTTCGAGTTGCAGGTGTGGGGAGCCGTTGTTACCGGTGATCTCGAGGCGGTAACGCGCGAAGGCTGCGGGCTCGGCGATCCGGTACATCTGAGACCTGTGACGGCCGGGGAAGGACTGACCCGTGCGGGCATCGAGAGTTCGCCACCGTCTCCCGTCCGCCGAACCGCGCAGGGTCCATGCCGCCGGATCACGATCAGGCGCATCGTTCGCGGAGGTCAGCATGTACCGATCTACCGGGACCGGCCCGGTCAGATGGAATTCCAGCGACGCACGGTCCTCGAATGCGAACCATTTGCTGGTCGACGCGTCCACTAGATTCGCGGCCACCTCACCCGCGCCGTGGTGCTCGGCACTGGCCCGCACGACGGTCACCAGGTCGCTCACTTCCTCGTTGCCGGACGGACGCGCCGCACGCAACGCTACCGAACACGCATTGCCGGACCGGTCGTGCCAGGCCACCCATCGTGCGGGTGCCTCGCTGCCTTCCTCGACAAGCACCCGCAGCCGTCCCGCCGGAAGCCACCCATCGGTGTCCTGGACCCGCGTGTCGAACTCGTACCCGCGATCACGGTACCCATCCTTGGGGTGGTCCCGCGGGTCATCGAGCTCGCCCCGGACCTCCACCACGTCACCGTTGGCGGTGCGGCGATGGCCGTAGCAGCTGGCCATGTCCGGTGAGAAGCCGACTGCGCACTGCGCGCCGCCCTCGGTGGCCCAGGACAGCTGCGCCGGCACTTCGCCTCCGCCGTCGTCCAGGTGCACCAGCAACCGTGTTCCCGGCACCCACTGCTCCGAGTCCCACGCGCGCCACCACATCCGAAATGCGAACACAGACGCCTCATCCGATACCGGCCGCACAGATACTCCTCGCCCACAGCAGCGCCAGAGACAGACGCTTCGGCGACACATGATAAGCACGACTATATACACCCCCACTTCCCCTTCCCCACGTTCAGCGACCGGCTATGCCCCAACAGCACAAGTGGATTGCCTGGGAAGACACCGGGGCGTGACGAGGTGCGTGCTGCTCTCACAAACGACCAGAGCGAGAGTTCTGAGAACACCCTCCGGGCGATCACGTTTTCGCAGGTTGCCATTCGCAGAAAACCTCTCAAAACCTCGTCGTTCTGCGAAACAGTTCTGACAGACTTCCGGGGTGAATCTGACGCCCGATCAAGCAGCAAATGCGATAGAACGAAACGACTGTCCGAAGTGTGAAGCCCTGACCGGCAGTGCGTGCCGCACCCGGGGCGGGAAGACCGCGACGAAGTACCACACCCCGCGCTTCATCCTCGTCCCCGCGCTCCGCGAAGAACTCGACGTCCGCATCCCCGAGGACCGCGGACCCGGCCGGGCATGGAAGCCGGGCTCGCCGGTTGAGGCGGCACCCGCCGCGCCGGCCGCGAAGCCGATCCGGCTCGGGTACGCCCGGTGCTCGACCGCCCAGCAGGAACTCCAATCCCAACTCGATGCCCTCGCCCTCGCTCAGTGCAAGCGCGTCTTCTCCGAGAAGATCAGCACCCGCGTCAAGGTGCGGCCCGAGCTGGAGGAAGCGCTCACGCTCGCGTACGACATCAAGGAGGCCGCCCCCGACCAGGAGGTCATCCTCACCGTCCACGAGCTCAAGCGCCTCGCGCGCAACGCGGCCGAGCTGATGACCCTGTCCACCCAGCTCCAGACCGCCGGCGTCCAGCTCGAACTCCTCACCGGCCCCCTCACCGGCATCTACGATCCCAACGGCATGGGCGCCATGTTCTTCGCAGTTCTCGGCGTCGCCGCCCAGCTCGACCGCAACTACATCCGGGAGAAGACCCTGGAGGGCCAGGTCACCGCGGCGAGCAAGGGCAATCACGGCGGACGACTCAAGGTCATCGACGACGACTCGCTCACCTTCGCCGTCGCACTGAAGGACAAGGGCGTCCCTGTCCCGGAGATCGCGAAGAAGCTCACCATCAAGACCGGCAAGAACGTGGGCAAGCACCCCTCGGTCGCCTCGCTCTACCGGGCCCTGGCCGAGGCCGAGGAGGGCGACGCTTCCGACGAAGCGCAGGTCATCGGCCCCCGGCGGCCGGTCCGCGCCCGGATCACCGGCCCCGGCAGCGGCACTGACCCAGAGCTGATGGAACGGCTCACCCGGCAGGTACTCGACGGAAAGGCAGACGTATGAGCGACGACGAGCAGAACGTCACCCGGATCGGACGCCCGCAAGCTCCCCACGACCACAAGCCGTACCACGGCCCCGTCGAGACCAAGACCCGTGAGAACAACGTCCAAGTCATCACGTTCACCGGCTCCGCGGAATCCGACCTCCTCCACGCGGCTGGCTCGTGAATGGCGGAGCACCTCGACGCTGTCCTCATCGGCCTGAACTGGATCGGCGACTTTCTGTCCCCGCACGCCATCGACCCGCCCGGCCCCCTCACCACCGCTTGGACCTCACCGTCGACCTCTCCAACGAACGCCACTGACGACGACCCCAGCGATCACCGGTGGGGTCGTCGTCATTCGTGATCAAGTGCTTAGCGCTGATGGCTGTTCCGTTGGTCCCCAAGGCCGGGGTCGGCGTGGCTGAGCTGCGACGCGCAAGCCTGCCTCTGACTCGGCAGCGGTCGTAGCAGCTGCGAAAGGGAGGCGGGTTCGTGCGGAGCCGCGAACGCGGAGAGGAACATCGCTCGTTTCAGCTGCCGATTGCCGACTGCTCGTGTCTACGGATGTCGGCGCGGTGGGTGCATGAACGGTACCGATGGCAGGGGGAAGTTGTTGTCGAACAGGTGGCCGGGGTCGTAGTGCGCCTTGAGCGTGATGAGACGGTCCAGTACGGCGCCGGGAAAGGCGTCCTGCAGCTGCCGCCGTCCGGTGTGCGTGTCTCGAAGCTGAGGTAGAGGCCGTTCAGGTGTGGGCGGAGCTGTATCCACCGTGAGTCGAGGGTGGCGCACCCGGCGGGGACGGTGGCGGCCATTAGGGCGAAGTTCTGGGTGCGGTGCGAGTAGGCCATGGCCGTGCTGGGTGTGTCGTTGACGGCCGCGCCGACCGAGCGGAGCTGCACCATGCCGGCCGCCTCCAGCAGCGTCGCGATGCCCTCCGCGGCGGCGCCGGTGATGTGGTCCACCAGGCCGGAGCGTGACACGGCCTGTGGCTGCTGCGCGCGCTGCGGTTCGTGCCCGGCGGGCAGTAGGCGGTGGTACGGGGCGACAGAGGCCTGGTTGTGCGAGACCGGCCCGGCGAGCAGTAGGGGAGCGAGCGCCGCTCGGGCCGCCGCGGGGTCCGTGCCCGCGAACACGGTCATCGCCTGGGCGACAGCTCGGCCGCCGGGACCCGCGACGAGCGTGACGAAGCTGGTGACCTCGCGGGGGGCCGCCTCGACGGCGGCGCCCCAGCGGGCGAGGAAGGCGGCCGTGTCCGCGGCGTCGTGGACGGTCACGGCTACGGTCACCTCGCCCACCCGCTGGGCCTGAAACTCGAAAGCTGTCACCACCCCGAGGTTGGCTCCCGCCCCACGGACGGCCCAGAACAGGTCCGGGTCGTGCACGGCGTCGGTACGTACGTGGGAGCCATCGGCCAGGACGAGTACGGCGGCGCGGACATGGTCGACGGTCAGTCCGTGCAGGCGGGACAGCAGGCCGATCCCGCCGGTGGTGGCCAGTCCGCCGACGCCGACGTCCCCGGTGTCTCCGGAGGACAAGGCCAGGCCATGGGGCGCGAGGGCCGCGGCGACGTCTCCCCAGCGGGCTCCTGCCTCGACGCGGACCAGGCCGGACCGGGCGTCGAGCAGGCTCAGCCGGTGCAGCCGGGAGAGGTTGACAACGAAGCCGTAGGTCGTTGGTGGAACGGCCACTGACGCCGTGGCCGCCGCTGCGCACGGTCACAGGCACCTGTGCGGAGCGGACGTGGGCCAGCGCGTCCGCCACGTCCTGGTGGTCGCGGACACGGAGCACGGCAGCCGGGGACCCCCGGCGCGTGTAGTAGGTGTGTCGTACGGCGTCGTACTCTCGGTCGCCCGGTCGGACCGCGAGCGCGGCGAGGCTCCGCGGAAGGGCGTCGGCGGGCGACGGGCCGGTGGGGGACGCGCCAGTGGGGGACGGGCCGGTGGGATTGCGCATCGGTGCTCCACGTTCTCGGTGTGGTGATGAGGATCGCTGGGTCCCGTCACCGGGGCTCGGTAGCCTGTACGCCCTTGGTGCTCATGACCGGGTACGGGCCCCGCAACCCCGCTTCCGCCGCCGACGGCGGTGCGCAGACCGGGAGTGGGGTTGCTGCAGCCGCTCGGGCCGGTGACGGCGACGATCTCGCCCTCCCGTACGCCGACCGGCATGCCGCGTACCGCCGGAGTGTTTTCGCCGGATTTCACCCCCGTCCCGGGCTTCCATGATCACGAACGCACCTCCCGGCGCAGTTCGGTGACGCGGTCCGCGGCTGTCCGCATCCAGCGCAGGTCGGCGTCGAGATGGGAGAGGGCCAGGTCGGCGGCAAGCACGTGGGCGACCGGTGTGTGTTCGGCGCTCTGGAACGCCGTCAGCGCACGCACGCGGGCGAGGTGTGCGGCGCGCTGGGCTGCCAACTGGCGGCGGGCTGCGGCTTCGTCGTGGATCAGGAGTGTGATGACAACCTTGGCCAGCAGGACGTTCGACAGATGCGGCGCCGGTGGCTCCACGCGCTCCAGCCAGCTGGCCAGAGCTTCGCGTCCTTCGTCGGTGACCGCGTAGGCCGTGCGTTCCGGTCCGCTGGCGCGGTCGTGCCCGGCCTCGGCCACCAGCCCGTCCCGTTCGAGGCGGTTGAGGGTCGAGTACACCTGGCCGAAGTGCAGCGGCCTGGCGCCCGGCAGTCGTTCGTCATGCACGAGTTTCAACTCGTAGCCGTGCATGGCCCGTGGTGTGAGCAGCCCGAGGAGCACATGAGGCATGGACATGCAGTGTCCCTATTCACTCTCAGTAATAGACGCTGTCATACACCGGCGCGCACAGGCGCGTCGCCCGGTTCCCTCCGGACCGTTCACGCGGGCCGGCTCGAACTCGGCGTTCGCGTGTACGGCAATGGCCCCGGCGAACGATGCCGCCCACCGGCACTCTCCGTGCGACAAGGGAGCGGCCTCGGAGGGCGTCGTGGTCTGCCAGGACGCCCCTCACACCACCGCCACCCGGCTGTTCGACGCGTTCGAGGAACCGGAATGCACGGCCGCCGACAAGGACTCTGACGGCTGCGGAGACTGCCGCAGGGAGTTCCTCGTCCTGCGAAGGTGCTGCCAGCACTCGACCTGGTCCTCCCCATCAAATGGGCGACACAGCGACCCCGATGCGCAACGCGCCGTCGACGTGGCGCGCGCGGCCGCTGCGCGCGACTGCCCGGGCTGGTCCTGCCTGAGGCAGCGCAACCACCGCGGCCCCGCGGCATCCCAGTGGGCTCCGCATTCCGCCTCGGGGTCGGCAGGCGCCGTTCACCTCGCTCAACGCACAGGCGCGCCGGCCGGTTCAACAGGAGCGGAGCGTCTTCCGCTGCCGCCCGCCGCGCGCCGGGTGAACCTGCCGGGCGAGGCCTTCGTAGAACGGGTCGAGTGCATGGGAGACCGGCCGTTGTCGCCGCGCGGCGGCAGCGGCTCGCACGGCCAGGCAGCGGCCCGCTCCCGTGCGCGGCCGCTGTGCGCTCGCTCTGACCAGATCGGACCGACGTATCGGCCGCGCACCGCTCACCGCCCGGCACCTTCCCCTTGTACGGAGGCCCTTGTGTGTCCGCTCCCCCTCTCCCAGGAATCCGTGCGGATCCTCGTCACCGGCGAGCTGGCCCGTGTCCGTCTTGCGGGCCCGAACGACCTCGAACTGGTCAACGCCATGCACGCGCGGTGTTCGGTGGAGTCGACCGTCAGCCGGTACCGCACGCCGCGGTCGGGCATCCGCCCCGCCGAGTGGAAGCGGCTGACCGCCCCCGCCACGGGGTCGAGCTGGGTCGCGGAGCTGTCCGGCGAGCCGGGCCGGGTCATCGCAGTGGCCCAGCTGGCACACACCGAGCGGGAGGGGGTGCGGGAGCTGGGCCTGCTGGTCCAGGACGACTGGCAGCGCCGCGGCCTGGGCACCGTCCTCGCCGAACACGTGGCGTGCCACGGGCGGCGCACCGGTTGTCACACCCTTGTCATCGAGACCGCCGCTCGCAACAGCGCCATGCGGGCCATCGCCCACCGCCTTGGAGCACCCGCGCCGACACGCACGCTCGCCGAGCTGGCATTCACGGTCCCGCTGACCGGGAACGGCGAACGCCACTGCCCGGAGCTTGCCGTCCCGGTGCCCTGATGGCCGCCAGAAACGGTCCACGCCCTGAGGGGGCGCCGGCCCTCGAGATCACAACCACACCGGCGGCGCGTCGCGTTCCTGGTCTGTCAGAGAACGGCATCTCGCCCGACCGCGAGGGCACCCGCCCTGACGAGGCATCGGCTGCCGAGTGTCATTCAGGTCGATCTCATGGAGTCCGGCGGTCTGATCGCGTCGTCGTCCGTGGTCAGACCCGTGAGTGGCAGACAACCATCGACCCAGCGGGGTCAGTATTCGATCTCTTGAAGCTGCTGCTTGATCCTTCGGGTGACATGCGTGAGGTCGGCGGCGAAGTCGGCCAAGTGCCGCTTGAGGAGCGCTCGGACCCCTCAGCCGGGTTAACCTCCGGCGCGTGGGCGCGCCAGATGTGCGGCTTGAAGGGAACCGGGAGCGGTGTCCGGCGCGGTAGCAGACGACGCCAGCGATGGTGACCCGTCCCGGTTGGGGCCACGCACTCGCACCACCGGCCGCGATCCGCGCGGTGCCCCGGTGTGCCCCTTCGGCGGCCTCAGCCCTTGGCCTGCCTCGTCCTCGAAGCAGATGTGGGGCCTAGTTACACCGCGGTCCCTTTACCTGCAGCCACCTCGGCCTTCCACACCTCGCGCCTCGTCGTCGCGTTCGGTCACCCGCCGCAGGGGCACCTGCACGGACCAGCCGTGCCGCCACGGCAGCTTCCACACGCCCTGGATCGTGTACCCGACGTGGAGCATCCGCCCGATCAGCAGCTTGACCCGCTCCAGCGCCCATCTTGGAACCTGTTGTCCCAGCCGTGCACGAGCGGACCGCGCTACAACTCCCGCTCCAGCCGCTCCCATGGCCATGACCTCAGCCGTTTCACCGAGCCGGTCCCTGAGTGCAGGGCGGCCGCGCCCTGCACTCCTTCCACTCCCTGGCACTCCTTCCACTCCCGCCGCCGACGTCGCACCGACTGCGATGTGGCCCGAAGATCCTCGCGACGACCCTGGTCTCACCACGAGTGAACCGCTCAGCCGCCTCACGGCGCACCCGCTCCCGCTTTTGGCTGCTCCTCGTAGACAGGCCGGAATGCTCCCGGCGGTACCTCAAGCGGGCACGGTCGGCAAAGCTATACCCCTGCGCCTGAGCCTGTGTCGGACGGCGTCGGCCATCTCCGGACGGTGGCCGGGTACATGGGCGTGGAGCAGGAGAAGAGAAGGAGCCAGGTCGTAGAGGGCGTTGGGATCTTCCACCCGGCTCCACTCGTGGTATGCGCGATCCACGCAGGCCCGCAGTTCCATGATGTCGTCGCTCTGTGTGCGCAGGCGGTGCTGGACGGCTGTGAGCCACAAGGCGCACGCCCGGTGAGGGGCTCCTTCCAACCGGGCCAGCACGGCCTGGACTTCGACCCAGCGTGTGGCCTGCGGCGAGCCCACACCGTGCGCCCGGACGGCACTCGCTTCGAATGTACGGGCGATACGGGCGGCCTCGGCATGCCGCCCGGCGTGAGCCGCGTCCCACACCAGGGCATGCATTTCGTCCACTGCCGTCTCGTCGAGCGTGATCACCGGAAGGGTGATCAACGTGCTTCTTCCGCCGCCGTCCAGGATCCCCGAGGACGTCTTGGTGCTGCGGGCATCGCTGATCACGACCACGGACACCCCCGTCATGATCAGCGCCAAACCGGCCCACGCGAAGCCCGTTGGCACTTGGTCCAGCCAGAGCCACGCCAGCAGCGCCGCGGCCGGAGCCTCCAGCAGCAGTGCCACGCTGACCGTAGTCGCCGACACACGTCCCAGCGCGAAGTTCAAGGACATAAGACCAAGCAGTTGGGGGAACACCAGCAGGCCCAGCAGGGCCAACAGCGTCACCCGGTCCAGGTGGACCTCAACGGCTCCCGTGACCAAGCACAGCACGGTCAGTTGCAGCGAGCAGACCAACGCGCACACCGCGGAGTGCACAGAGGTGCTGATCCGCAGGCGGGCCCGTTCACTGAACGCTGTGTATCCCGCCAACGACACGGCACCGGCCAGCGCCAGAAGGTCACCCAGGAGGGCGGAGGTGCCGCCCTGCCAGTCCCGGCCGGCAGCCACCGCAGCCCCGCAGACCGCCAAGGCCATGCCTGCCCAGACAACCCGCGACAACCGTGCTCCGCATGCGGTCGCGATCAGTGCCTGCCACACGGGCTGGGTGGACACCAGGGTGGTGGCCATGGCCACCGACGTCAGACGGGTGCTCGGCATGAACGTGGCAAAATGCACGGCCAGACAGGTGCCGGCCGCGAGCCCGTACAGCAGGGAGTGACGGTTCTGCGGAGCCAAGAACCGCTTGGTCTGGGCGCGGCGCCGCCAGAGGACGACGGGCCCGAGCGCGGCGAAGCCCAGCAGGTTACGGCCAGCTGCCATGAACAGGGCTGGTGCCGTGGCGGCGGCGGTCAGTGGTGCGGTGACCGCGAACGCCGCCACCGTGACGGTGACGGCCGCAGCTGACACGAGGTCGAGGCGTCGCATGGGAGACGGTCTTTCAGGCGAAATCGGAAGGGGAGCGGACGCTCCGGAAACGGGCGGCACTCCCGGTCGTGGCAGCCGGAAGAACCGCGAAGCGGACGGCTCTGCGGCCGAGACCCCCAGCCCGGCTGCGTCCCGATGCACAGGAGTGGTACGTCAGTTACGACGTGCACGAGGTCGCTGGGGTTCACGACAGGCCGGAAACCGAGGGCTGCACGGCGTGATCAGTGCTCTTCGCTGCTGCGTCCTGGTCTGCCGCAGAAGCGCCGGGGCATCCGTTACAGGTCGCGTTCGGGCCGAGCGAGCGCCGGAGCAGCCTTTGTCGTCACGGCAGCTCGCGGAGCTGCTGCGGCTATCTGAGTGGGCAGGGACTACCGCCGTGAACCACATGGGACCCCGCTGCACGGGCTCTGACGAAGTTGTCGATCATGTGACTGGGCAGCTCTGTTCTCCGCGCGGGGAGAGACAGACAGTCGCGGCCGGAATCGTCCCGGATGAACTGCTATCGCTGATCGAGCCGTTCGTGCCCGAGCCCGGCTCGAAGCAGGTCAAGGGCGGGCTGAGAGGGCCGGAACGGCAGCTCTGCGCGGAGCACTGCAATAACGATGCAGAGAAGGGCGATCTCGAATTCCGGTTCACCCGTGAGCATCACCACCACGGTACGCAGGCCGGTGACAAAGGCCGCCGACCCCTTCTCCTCGGCCTCATCGAGGTGGTCAGCGGCAATGACATAGGGGCCCACTGCCGCTGACGCTGCGCGGGGCGAGGCCCGGTACGCACGGCATGTGCTGTGGCGTGGCGGGCCGGACGGGCACCTTCGGGGACGGCTGGTCCGGCTGCGACGCGGACGGGCGGTCTCGTCCTGGTCTCCCCCGCCTTCGTACGGTCCAGCCCTTCCGGTGGACCGCCAGCGCTCTGTCGGCGATCGCCACCACGATCGGTTTCACCGTCGCGGGCATCACGGTCTGGCGGCGCCGTTCCTGTGGTGGGGAGCCCAGCTTCTCGAGACCCCATTGTGCCGGCGTCCCCATGCTGTCAGGCTCTTCGTTCATCAGGGGATGTGGCCGCATTCCCGGCCGCTGTTCGAATGGAGACACGATGAAGTCCTCCCTTCCCGTCTTAAAGGGCACAGCAGCGCTGCTCGCGGCTTTAGGGGTGGTGGTCGGGGTCGGAGGCCCTTCCGGCGCCCAACCTCTCGAAGTACCTGCCGGGCATTGTGTGTACTACGAGGCCACCAAGGTCACCACATGCCAGTCGACACTGGCGCAGTCGATCCAGGCCGCCGACTCGGGCGCCGGCCTTGCTGTTGCCGTGCTGTACGGCTGGGTCAATTACAACTCGACCGGACCGACCATGGTCATCTCCGTCAGCAGAGGGGACTGCTCCCTCACCACCGGGACCCCTGACAATCCCCAGAAGGACTACAGATTCCCCACCATGCCCCCCAACTGGAACGATGCGGTCGCTTCAGTCAGCACCGAACTGCCCAACGGCTCCCACTGCGATGTCTGGTTCTCCTCGAACGCCGGTTTCGAGGGCGAGTGCGGAGACAACCAGTGGATCCACAAGAACCCGAACCTCATGCACATGACGTACCCCTGCTACCAACGCGCGAGCTCCTTCGAACTGAGCTGAACACCGGTTCGCCGGGCTTCGGGCAGGAGTCATCGCAGTAACCGCTACCGCGGTCGGAAGCTCACGCGTCGTCGGCGGGTTCGGACTCGCCCGGACACCACCGGGCCACCGCCCGACTCGCCACCGAGGAAGTCGTTGGCCTTCTGCCGCGTGCGCTTCCGCTGCAGGCAGACACGGGTGGAATTTGCCACCCGAGCCGATGATGAACCCTGAGCCTGCCCGGCCACGGCCGACACGGCTCAACGCGGCGCTGCACCACGTGATGCAGCGCCGCCCCGGTTCACGACGCACACCGTCGGCAGTGAGAACGCACGGCGTGCGGAAGCGCACGCGGCACCTTGGCGGCGACGGCCTGAAGCGTGTCACGAAAAGCCGCGACTTGGCAGGTCACAGCGCGGCAGTGATGGTTCTGACCACGAGGCCGAAGCGAGGATGTGCGGGTGGGCGACGGCTCGGACGTCGTGGTGGAGGGCCGTCGCCGTGCCGTCGGCAGTTCCGGAAGATCTTGTAGTTCTTCACCCTCGTGTTCAGTTGAGCATGCCGAAGCCGCTGTCGGTCAGGGCTACCACATCGGGATGGCTGTGCGGATGACGCAGGCCCTGAGGATGTCTGTTCTGGGCACGGTACGCCGGAAGACCCACCGCGGCGGCAAGCCCTCCGATGGCGACCGCAACGCCGACGGCGATCACGAACACGGTGCCGGAGTCCTCGGACCAGGCCGTCAGTGCGCCCATCACGAGTGCGGACGGTCCCAGGATGAGCCCGAGGGTCAGGCTCCACACGGCCAGCATCCGGGAGCGGAGCGCGGGGCGCCAGGCTTTCTTGCACCGGGCGCAGAGCGGCACGCAGATCCTGGCCTTCCGGTACGCGACTGTGACCACGACCAGGTAGGGGCCGCCCCCTTCCTCACGGCGCAACCTGACATTCAGCGTGGACGAGGGGCGCGCTGGATCTCCGCAACTCCAGCATGGTTCGCCGCCGTTCACCGGATCCCCCCTTTCCTGCGATGCACCGTCCCAGCGTACGGACGAACCCTCGTCCGGCCCAGACGATCGGCGGCGTCGATGGGGCCCGGCCGCGCGCTTACAGGAAGGTGAGCGGAAGGTCTCGGCTCCCGTCGCCAGCGCGCTCGCGCTGCTTCTCCTCGGCCACCCGGGCGAGGGAGATGTCCAGTCGTCGGTCCGCTGATCAAGTCGACGGCGACACCAGCCGCCCGCGACGGCTTCTCGTCGGTGCCGGTGTTCCACCACCAGGCGGGCCGGGCGAGGTCGGTGGTACGGCTTCGCCGCCTCCGTCCCGGCCGCTGGTGCGTGGCGGCCTCGGCCCGAGTCCTGAGGCGCCCGAGCCGATCCGCACAGTCGCCGAGACGGCGTCGGGTCGACTGTTCTCTTGGACTTCTGGACGCCGAACAACGGCAGACGAGGGAAGGTCATCGGCGGCCCTGACCCCCAACATGGAGGGCCGACTGCCGGATGTGCGGCCGCCAGCGCCCAGCCGGACCAACGGAGGTGTGGATCCGGCGCGTGCTGCTACGCGAAGAAGCCCCAGGAGGCCGTGGACTTATAGCCCTTGGTCTCGATGTTCCCCTGCCACCAGGCGCGCCCCAGATTCTTCGAGCCACCATTGTCGTACAGCATGTAGACGTCCACCGGCGAGCCGTTCATCACGATGGGCACACACGTACCGGGGAGCGCGACGGTACTTTCAGCGCCAATGGTCGCTGAGCCAGGCGGCTGCCCTTCGACGCCGTACTTGATGTAGGACATGAACGTTCCTCGGGAGCACAGCTTATAGATGCCGTTCGTGCCATCGGCACTGGCCGTGCCGCTGGTCATGCCGACGGCGAGACCCGCCACGGCCATGGCCACGGCGGCTCTCCGAGCCAGCTTGCCTCGTGCGAACTGCATGCGTTCTCCTTCCGCGAGGGGCCTCTGAACGGCCTCGACACTCGCTCTACGGTTCCGCCGGACCGCCGGTTCACAATTCCGCCCCGGCCTGTCCATGCCGCACCGTGTCCCAGAGCGGGTGATGGTCCCTGGGGTGCCTCTCACGCCGCCCACCTCGTCCTGGACCTCCTTGGGCGCGCCTCTGGACGGCCGGCCGGAACCGTGATCGCCGCGCCGCCGAACGCGTGCTCACGACACCGGGACGGCGCCCGAGGCCTGGACCAAGGACCACTTCCTGCCCGTCTGCCCGGCGACGCCCTGGTCGTCATCGCCAGTCGGCATGCCCCTGCCGTGCAGTGGCGTACCGATCCCGCCTGGCACGGCCTGTTGCGCACGGTGGCGGTGGCGGACCCTTTCGAGATAGACGCCGACGCGCTTCTGGGCGCCCGCGGTGTACGCACTGAACTGCGCCCGGCGCTGTCGGCGTCGCCGACGGACACCTCTTGGCCCTCGCTCTGGCAGCCGAGCTGGCGGCCGGTGACACTCAGGGCATCGCCGGGTGGGCGCCGTCGGAGGAAGTCCTGCAGAGCCTCCTCGAACAGCTCGTGGGCAATGTGCCGACGAACCCCTCTCAGCGGGCGCCGGAGATCTGCGCCCATCTGCTGCGAAGGGCAGTGATGCCGACGCCGTGGCCGCGCCCCCCGACCGCCTCTCCGGCCGGCTTCTTCAGCAACCCCCGTCCGCTCTTTGCCATCTCTTTACAACCGGTTCTGCGGTTGCCTCGTCTCTTCGCTCGATCCGTCACGCCTCCCGTGCGGACCCACGAAAGAGAGCAACGTATGCGATTCACGTTCCGAACCGGCCTCGCCTCCCTGGCGATCACGGGTACGGCTCTGATGGCGGGCGCCGGTGTCGCGTCCGCGGACGGGACCCCGACTCCCGTTCCGTCCACCGCCGACCGGGCGGGCAATCCCACTCCGGTCGCCTCCGCCCCGGGCCGGGACCGTTCTCCGGCCAGCCCGGTACCGGGCCAGGTGAGCGTCGTGCCGAAGGGTGGCGCGGACACCGGTGAGAACGCGGGCTCCACGAGCTATGGCGGGATGATCGGCGGCTCCGTGGCGGTGCTCGCCGCGGGCGGTGCCGGGGTCTACTTCCTGCATCGCCGGAGGACGACCGGCGCATGATCCCGTCCTCCAGGCGCGCCCTTCTCACCGCGGCCGGAGGGGCACTACTCGCGGGCTGCGCCAGCCAGCCGGCTGACCGGACTGCGAGCCCGACCGCGGCATCAAGGTCCCCGAGGCGGGCAGTGCGTCCCCTGGGACGTTCGCTGCCGGTCCGGCTGCGAATCCCGGCCATCGGAGTCGACACCCCGGTGATAGGGATGGGACTGGCCTCCGACGGCAGCGTGCAGGTGCCTCCCGTCACGGCCGACGACCGGGCGGGCTGGTACCGGTACTCACCGACGCCCGGCCAGACCGGGCCGTCGGTCATCCTCGGTCATGTCACGGTGGGCCGGTACGGCGACGGCGTCTTCCGCCGCCTGGACCGGCTGCGCCGAGGTGACAGGATCGTGGTGCGCCTGGAGAACGGCACCACGGCCGAGTTCGCCGTCACGGCCCTGCGGACGGTGAACAAGGCCGAGTTCCCCACGCAGGCCGTGTACGGGAACGTGAACAGGCCCGAGCTGCGTCTCATCACCTGCGGCGGGCCCTTGAGCGGTGACGAGTACCGCGACAATGTGATCGTGTTCGCCGCGCTCACGTCAGCGCCGAGTCCCGCGGGAGAGCGGTGAAGCGAGCACGCGAGAGGGCGGCGGCCGAGTTGTTCGCCGCCCTCTACCCGCGTCTGGCCGGCTGGTGCCGCCGGCTCGTCGACGACGACGAGACCGCCCATGAGATCGCCTCGGAGGCGTTCACCCGGCTCTGGGCGCGCTGGACCGCGGTCGCCGAGCCGCACGGCTTCCTCTACGTCACCGCGGCCAACCTGGTCCGCGACCACTGGCGCAGGCTCGAACGGGAACGGCGGACCGTGCGCCGGGTGACCGCGGAGGCCGCGGTGAGCCCGTCGGCCGAGCCCGCCGACCCGTCGATCCGGCTGATCGTACAGTCGCTGCCGGACCGGCTGCGGGTCCCGATCCTGCTGCACTACTACGCTGACATGCCGATCCGGGAAGTGTCCGCGCTCACCGGGCGCAAGGAAGGAACCGTCAAGGCCGACCTGCACGCGGCCCGCGAACCGCTCCGTGCCCATCTGAGGAGAAGCCTTGACCACACTCCCTGATCACGCCGGTGACGGGCCCGGCTCCGCTCCGGACGACGATCCCCTGGCCGTCATCCTGCGGCCCTCCTCCGACCGCCTTCCCCCGCCGCCCGGCCGGTACCGGACGATCCGCCGCGGCGCCGCCCGCCGCCGGCTGGTGCGCACAGCGGTCGGCGCGGGGGTGATGACGTGCGCCGTCACGGCGCTCGTCGTCCTGCCGCTGCGTCTGACGGCCCTGGGCGAGCGGGATACCCAGCCGGTCCCACTGGCCCCGCCACCCGCGAGCAGCATGCCGGCCCCGCCGGCGCCGGCCATTCCCTCCCCGTCGAAGTCCGCGCGGGCGACCCCGACTCCTGCGTCTTCCGTCCCGGACACGGCTGCCCTCGACGACCGCACGAACACCGCGGTGGTCACCCCCGGCACCGAGCTGCAGCGGACCGGCCGGGAACCGACCGCACCGAGCGCCGTACCGAGTGGGTCCCCGGTCGAGCGCCGTCCCTGAGCTGTGCCGGACGACCGCGCCGCGCGGCCGGCACCCGGCTGCGGGACGGTGCCTCGGTCAGAGAACCGGCTGGAGGGCGTGGAGGCTGTCGTTGTGCGGGACCGGCACCTGCACCAGGACGCCGGAAAGCAACACCTCCTGCCAGGCACTGCCAGCGTCTGGCCGGCATCCGCATCAGGCACCACTTCGTTCACCGGCGCTGCGGCTGCCACCGCTTCGTGGCGTACGACAGTTCGTCCTGGCAGGTGTCGAGGAACGCGCCCTGAGCTGCGGCGACCGCCTCAGTCTGCTGTTGGAAGCGGTAGCCGTTCTTCTTGCTAACTCCCGGTTGCTGGGCGGAGCGGGGCGCTGCTCCTGGACGGGGGGTGTGCGCTCACCAGCAGCGTGCCGGCGGTGCGCGGCCCGCCGGTGGCGGGCAGCACGTCGACTGTAATGGTGGTGATCCGACCTCGTCGAGCAGCTTGGTCCACACGCGCTCCTGGAGGACCTAGCGGTGCATTTGTGGTGGTTTCGCCGTCCGGCGTCTTTGCCGGGATATCGGCAGCCACGGCGTCGGGCTGGGCGGCGTCCCATTCAGGTAATGGGCGAGGGTGGCGAACGCCAGTCGTCCGTCGGGCTTGAGGGAGGTTGCCGCCGCCGGCAGCAGCTCACGTGGGTCGGTGAAGTCCAGTGCGCCGAAGACGCTGTACAGCACGCCGGTCATCGCCTGCAGGTGGGGCACGGCGTCGGACTGCACGATTTGCAGACGTGGCGCGAGGTGGGCGTAGAGGTCGGTTGCCATGGCGTGCTGGGCGAGCGAGGCGTCGATGGCGATGACCCGGGCTCGGCTGGTGATGGACCACCAGGTGTGGTGCATGCCGGGATGTGCCGGCGCCGAGGTCGCCCACACAGCGACCGGTCAGCTCCCCGAGGGCCTCTGGGCCAGGCCCTGCATCTTGGCCCCAGTTCCAGCAGAAGGTGCCGGGGAGCGCGCGGTCGCTGGTGGCGCGGGCGCGGCCATAGTGGTGCCAGAAGTCTGTGGCGCTGGTGGTCACCGGCCCATCCTGGCGGCCGTGACCGGGCTGTGGGCCGGTTCGCCGGATTCACCCGGGCGTGTCCTCGGGGCCCGGCCATGTGGCCGGGCCCCGAGGAACTCGCCGTTGCGGCGTGGTCAGTGTGAGTCGTTGCCGGGGGGGCAGGGGCCGCAGTCGGCGCGAATGAAACGACGTCTGACGGCAGAGGGGTGTGGTTGCCGGTGGCCGCCATCCTGGGCGTGGGTTTTGAACGGCGCCACGCGGGACGCCGCCTTTCCCTTCCGCGGGCCGAGGCCCGTCCGCCATTGGCGCTGGGCGAGGATGTCCGAGCGCCGGGCGCTTCAGTCGCGCGAACTCTCCCGGGCGGCGCCACTTGCCTGCCCTCCACCGCCGTCGGCCCTGCTGGCCGGTGCGTTGTGCCGCTCGATCACAGTCTGTTCGGCGAGGGCAGAGGGGTCGGGGAGGTCAGCCCCCGCAGCCGAACAATCCCGTCGTGCTCCAGACCTGCTTCTCGTGGCCGTTCCCCATGCCGACAAAGTTGGCCAGACCGACGTCATTGTTAGTGCTCCAGCCGGTCAAGTGCTTCCGGAGGTCACGCACGGGGTGGATGTTCAAGACTCCCCGGCTGTAGCAGTGCCAGTCGAAGTTCCACTGTTGCGCTGGGTCGGCTTGGTTGCACGGAACGGTCTTGACAGTGTCCCCTCCCCACAGGCACCGCCCTGTGTAGAAGTTGCTCATGCGTACGGGATTCACGGTCTGCTCGGAGGTGAACCAGAGCGCCCGTGCGTCGCTGCACGACAGCTGCTTCACGTCACCGTTGTCGTCCCCCAGGCACAGATTCGAGTACTGATTCTTGAAGGTGGTGACGGTCGCAGCTGCCGAAGCCGGGGCGGCCGTACTGACAGTCGTGCCCGCGGCGACGACCAATCCGGCCGCAAACAGCCCCAAGAACTTTTTCATCGAGCCTCTTTCCTTCCGTACATGCCATGTGGAGAGCAGGACCGCTGTAACCAACGTCTCCTACCTGGGGCTACGATGAAAAATCCCTGTCGGTTCACCCCTGGTAGGGAGCTGTCCCGGGAGGCATGAGGCCGCCACCGCCGCCGGGCCGGTCAATGAGGAGCAACCCGGTCTCCCCCGGGTGTGGACTCTTGACACTGGACGACCTGAGGATCTGAAAACCGACGTCTTGTCATGACTGAGTGTCCGCCACAGTTCAAGGCGGATGTGGCCATGCTGTGAGCGAAGCCGGATTTTGGCCACAGCGGTATCCGCGCGGTCGCGCGGGCGGCCCGGTCAGGGAGCGTTTCAGCTGGCGGTCGCTACCTCGGTGCAAGCGGTGCTTGTGGTGAGACCGGAGGAAGCTGGGATCGGAGCGACGTCGGCGAAGGATGCAAAGCGGCCTCGGAGCGGAGAGGTGATGAAGGAGGCCGAGGCGTTTGCGGCCGGCCTTCCCTACGCCGGCGCGCGCCTGCACGCCGCCGCCGAGTTGTACCCGAGGACGGTCTGGGCAGACTGGTTGTGCGATGAGCCCAGGAGAGTTCGCGGACCGGGATCGCCACGGACCGCACAGTCGTGGGAAAGGGTTCTCTGGGCTCGGTGAAGGTGCTGGGCGAGGGTGTCGACACCAGGAACTGCGACTCCGTCTACTGGGCCGACATGGCGGCTGCATGCCCGACCGCGTCCAGACCGTCGGCCGTGCGCTGCGGATGCAGCCCGGCGAGGGCAAGCTCGCCTCCCTCAAGATGCGCGTCCTGCTCGGGCCGGACGAGACAGCCGACAACAAGCTCACCTCCCAAGCGTTCGGTGGATTGGCGAAGCTGCTGGAGGCGCTCAGGGCGCACGACGCCCGGGTCAGGGAGGGGCGTCGACGTCCGCGCGGTCGCTGCTGAGGTTCTCCACGCGCGTGACCCGGCACACCTGGCGGCGTTCATCAACCTGCGGGTTTCAACCCCGAGCACGAGCACTGACGGCGCGGCAACGAGGCTGCCGTCATCTACGCACGCGAGCACCGCGACCTGAAGGTGCCCGTTCAGGTACCGGGTGCCCGGCCGCGACGACTAGGGCGTGTATCCAAAGTGGATCTTGCGCATGGGATGATCTTGGTTCATGGCGCGTGGAGACCTGACGGACGAGCAGTGGGCGGTGCTCGAGCCGCTGTTGCCGAGGGGCAAGAAGCCCGGCCGGCCGCCGATATGGACCCCGGCGGCAGCTGATCGACGGCATACGGTTCCGGGTCCGCACCGGCATCCCGTGGCGGGACATGCCCGAGTAGTACGGGCCGTGGGGCCGGGCGTACGACCTGTTCCGCCGGTGGCAGCGCAACGGCATCTGGCAGCGGATCTTCACCCAGCTCCGGGCGCGGGCCGACGCCAAGGATCGGATCACCTGGGACCTCAACGTCGACTCCACCGTGTGCCGGGTCCACCAGCACGCCGCCGGGGCGCGGAAAATGGGGGGTCTGCAGAAGGAGCCGCCCGGCGGCGTCGCCACTGAGCCGGCCGACCACGGGCTGGGGCGCTCGCGCGGCGGCCTGACCACCAAGCTGCATCTGGCGGTCGAGCAGGGACAGAAGCCCATGTCCATCGTGCTGACCGCCGGGCAGCGCGGGGACCCCCCGCAGTTTGAGGCCGTCCTGGGCCGGGTCCGAGTGCCCCGACCGGGGCCGGGCCGGCCGCGCACCCGGCTGCGGCGGGTGCGCGCCGACAAGGCGTACGCCTCCCGCACCAACCGCGCCTACCTGCGGCGGCGCGGCATCCGCTGCACCATCCCGGACAAGGCCGATCAGGTGCGCAACCGCAAGAAATGCGGCTCGCGCGGCGGGCGGCCGCCGAAATTCGATCCCGAGGACTACAAGTTCCGGCACGCGATCAAATGCGGTATCAATCGCCTCAAAAGACACCGCGCCGTGGCCACGCGTGCGACAAAGTCGCGGTCCGCTACGAGGCGACCGTGCTCGTCGCGGCCATCAACGAGTGGCTTTGACCAGACGTTTCGCTCACCTACTGGTTAGTCTGAGCGGTCGTGAACAGACGGCGGCAGAAGAAATTGTCCAAGCGTCTCGTGGAGGCAGCGACCTTCGGCGACAGCACCCAGATCAACATGCTGCTGCGAGCCGGGGCCCGCCCGGAGGTAAGCGACACCGAGGGCACCACGCCTCTCTACGCGGCATCCGCCCAAGGAGCCGCCGACAACGTCTTGTGCCTGCTGGCGGTCGGGGCCTTGCCCGACACCGAGAGCGGACGAGGTGCGGAAGGCACGCCCCTGTGCGCGGCCGCATGCTGGGGCCATACCCAGACGGTGCGTGCACTCCTCGCCCACGGTGCCGACCCCAATCTCCGCGAAGACCACGGCATGGGCCGTTCACCGCTGGAATGGGCGATGACCGGGCCCTACCCCGAAACGATCGCCATGCTTCTCGCGGCAGGTGCCCGACCACACGACCGAGCCACATCACCCATCTCGTAGTGCCAGGCCCCGTGATCCACTTCCGATACACGCCCTAGGAGAACGAGGCCGAGGGGCGGTCAGCCTCGCTCGCGGGCTTTTCCCCCTCGAACAGTGGATCGCCGACAACCGGCGCTTCTGCGCCCGCAGAGACGTGGACGAGGACCGCATCGAGCAGATGGGGAAGCTGGGCATGGTGCGGTCACACTTCGACATCGCGTGAGAGGAGGGTCCGGCTGCGGCGGCGCTGGACGCCACCTACCAGGGCTGTAAGGAAGGCATCCGGCTGAGACGTCCGCACAGCCGGGTGACCGGACGGCCGCCAAACTCGATAGCGATCGACCGCAGTCAGCCTCAGCCCGGTGCTGAAGCGGCGGTGCCGCTCGGGCAGACCCGGCACCTGCTCGAAGAACGTCCTGCGAGAACAGTTCTTCCGGTCACGGAAGTACCGGTGCACCCGCGGCCGGAGCATGACACGGCGCAATCCCAACGGCTCCTCGTCCAACGACCCGGACCCGCCGCGGCCGCTGCATCCACCTCATCAATGACCTCCTCCCCAGCTTCCAGCCCTACCAGGACGCCCAAGGCGTTCCGGAACTCCCCCAGCTCGCTGCCGCCTAACGCCGAAAAAACAGCGGGTGGACCAGCTGCGCAACTTCTCCTGAACGGTTCATCACCCCGCAAGTGGCCCCGCAGATCGCACAGACCCTCCCGGGGGACCCGGACTGAAGAGAGGGACAGCGGCCGGGTGCCGCCCCTCCCCCGGGCACCAGGGCGCCGGGATCATGCCCCGAGTCCCTTCGGTCACTGGTCGGAAGCAGCCGCCGCCTTGGGAAAGGTCGGCGAACGCCCGGGTCCTACCAGTCTCTTCCCCTACACGAAACCCCACCCAGGATCATCCGGGGTGGGGTTTCTTCGGGAGCGCTGGGCCCGGAAAGGTCAGGAGCGTGTGCCGGTTATGGCGGCAGGTCCCCGCTGTGAGCGGGGGGTCTTCTCCCCCACTTTCCTGACGTCGATGGTGCGGGGATCGACGGCCTCTCCGGGGGCACCTTCCTGGTAGAGGCCCTGGGGCTGGGTATCACGGTCGTGCGGGAGCAGGAAGAAGACACGGCGGCGGTAGAGGCCACTGTCGGGATCGGCTTCGGCGTGGTCGTCGAGTTCGGCGTACCCCACCATGCGGCCGTCGCGGGCATAGCGGGGCTTGTTGCGGCGGCGGGGAGTCTTGTCGAGGGCCTGGCGCACGTAGTCGAGGTTCTCGGGGTTTTCCAGCCACACCACATGAGCTTCGTGGGTGAGATCGCCCTCGGTCAGTAGCGAGCTCATGGCTGCTGCCCCTTCTGTGTGTGCCACGGACGGCGGTCAGCCTCGTGGTCTGGTGTGCTGCCCGGTGTCGGGGCCGACCCCGCAGGACCATGGTAGGCCGGGTGGGCGGGAGTGTGCAGGGTCACCTGGGTGCCGCGTGACCGGATCCGGCGGTGACGAGATCGATTCATCACGGTGCGTCCAGCAGGGCGAGACCCGGATAGTACTTGCGACCATTGGATTTGATCATGTCGGCGGGCGAGGCCAGGCCGACTTCCTGCCGGACGCGTGTGGCGAAGGCACGGGCGCCGGCGGGACGGATGCCTTCCCCGGCACTGCACCAGGAGGCGTAGGTGGCGTAGAGGAGACCTTGTTCGACACGCAGGTCGGGCTGGCCCTCCAGGTCGCGGGTGCAGCATTCCGTGAGGAAGCGGCCGATGTGGTCTTCGGTGTTGGCATAGGCGGTAGTGGCGATGCGGACGCGGTCGGGGCCTTCAAGGTTGTCGCGGGTGGCGAGGTAGCGACGGGCACCTTCGATGAGCCACTGCAGGATGCCGGGACCTTCGTCACGGACGAGCTCGAAGGCCAGATTGTCGATCTTGCGGTGGTCGGGAACGGTGCGTTCGAAGGGCAGGAGGCGAATGCGGCGCCAGAACGCGAAACCCCCGGTGGACACTTCCGGCCTGTGGTTGCCGAGCAGCCACAGATGGTGGGTGGGACTGAAGGAGAAGTAGTCCTGTCGCATACGACGGGCTTTGATCTTGTCTCCGCCGGTCAGGAGCCTGACGCGGGCTTCGTCGAACTTGTCGTTGGGCTTGAGTTCGCTGCAGACGATGAGACGGCGGCCATGAAGCTCAGTGAGTTCGGTGGAGTGCTCGGAGAATGCGCCGCGGTCCATGAGGAAGCCGGGCGGTGCTGCGTCCGCGTAGTCACCCAGAATCTGGATCATGGTGTCGAGAAGGACGCTCTTGCCGTTCTTGCCGTGACCGTGGAGGAAAGGCAGGACCTGGGCGCCGACATCGCCGGTAATGGAGTAGCCCAACAGCAGGTGCAGGAAGTCGATCATTTCCTGGCCCTCGGCGTCGTCGCCGAAGGTGTCGCGCAGGAAGCGGTGCCAGCGCGGGGTCTCGATCTGTTGCGGGGCGACGCTGGTGGCGCGCGAGTGGAAGTCCCGGGTCGGGTCGGGCTTACGCAGCAGACCGGTGTTCAGATCGACGACACCAGCCGGGGTGCACAGGGCGTAGGGGTCGCCGTCCAAGGTGTCGGGGTCGACGGACAGATCCGGGGACGCCTTGGCCTGGGTCAGGAGGGCTTTCATGCCGGTCGTCGACAGGGTGCGCTTCTTGTGCACGTGCAGCTCGCGGTCGCTGAACACCCCCCGCGGGTCGGTATCGGGCATGTCCTCAGCCATCTCGCCCGCAGCCCACAGGGCGGCTTTCTCCCCGCCCGCGCGCTTCCAGCGGTAGCCGTCCCACGAGAACCAGCCCAGCCCTTCAACGTGGCGGAATTGGTCGCGGTAGAGCTTCACGAAGAGCTTGGCGTTGCCGCGATCCGAGAGCGTGCCAGGCAGGGGGGGCGGCTGTGCCCAGGAAGGCGGTGCCATCGGGGAGGTACTGGCCTGGGCAGGGAGCGCTGTCGGCACAGAGGCCGTGACTTCGAGGTCCAACATCTGCTGAGCGGCGGCGGTGGCGTCGAAGCGCGGTGGTTCGGCGCTGCTCATGAGCGTCCTTCGAGGTGGAGCGGGCGTGCGGATCCGGCGGCGAGGGCATCGTCGATGATGCGTTCGTTACGCGCGCTCTGCCAGGGACGGGCAGCCTGCGCTGCTTCCAGCAGCAGAGCGCGGGCGGTCGGTTCGTCGAGATGCCCGGCCGCCGCGAGCCCTCCGGCGGTGTAGGCGGCCTTGTTGAGCTTTGCGGTGAAAGCCGCGCCTTCGGGTGTCGCCGCACACTCGACGACGTCCGTGAGCAGGGGGTCCAGGACACGCTGCCAGCCGACCGCTGGATCCTGACGGCGACTGCGAGGGCCCGCGGACGGCCTGCGGACCGGGGTGCGCTGGATCATATGGCCAGTCCTCACGAGTTCCTCGCCGAGCCATTCAGGCAGGGGTGCGGGCAGACGGGAAGGCCCCTCGGCCACATAGGTCCCCTGAGCGGTACGGGTGGTGGGGGCGACGATGTAACCGCCGTCGGCCCGAACGTCGACCTGCCAAGCCAGCGCCACCTTGGTACTCGATCCGGTCGAGCAGCGGAAGCGAGTCACCGGATGGGGATTGCGATACCAGATGTGCAGACCGCCGGAGGGGGTGCGCACACGCAGGGTGTTGCCATCCTCGACCGGGTTGGGCCGGCGCCGCAGAGCCGCGAGAAGGGCGAGGGTGTCGAAGCCGGACGCCAGTCCCTGAAGATCGACGGAGTCGTGAATGGGGATGCCGGGAAGCAGCCGGTTGCGGTCAGGGACCGGCGTGGGATGTGCGTCGACATCGATCACGATCAGGTCGGCTCCCCCGCAGGCGACACCGACTCCCCAGGCGGGATTGGCGGACCACCAGGCGTCTATACGCTCGAGGTCGGTGGTCGCGCTATGGAACCCGTGGCACGGCCGGCCGGCAGGCAGGCAAGGGCAGCTCGCTGGCCGGTGGTGCTGATCCTTGCAAGCCGGGCAGTTGGCGGCAGGGGTTTTGCGTCCTGCCGCGAGGGGATGAACCGGCCACCCCTGTTCGGCGCACCAACGGGCGACGGCGTGGGGTGTGGCAGGCCGCGCGGGCGCTGCGGGCGCTCTGTGCACACCGGGGCCGGTCACGCGTACGTCCTTCTGAAAGGTTCTGGTTCCTTCAGCCCCGACAGTTCCAGCTGGTGCGGGTTCTCTGAGGAGCAGGGACCAGAGGGACTGTAGGGACTGTGTTTCGGAAGAGTCTAAGACCCAGAAGCGCCGGAAGTGGTCAGCCCGCTCGCGTGGCGGTCTATCGGCTTTCGGGTCCCTACAGTCCCTTGGTCCACTGTCAGGGGAACGACCACGGCAATGTATGAGAAGAATGCCCGAAAAGTGAGTGGCTGGAGGGACTCTGGCCATCCAGTACGCCGGGGGCGTTGCCTCCAGGCGGGAGGCGGCAGCTGCGCGTCCAGACCCGCAAGGCTCAGGGACGGAGGGTCTGACCGTGGATCGATCGCTTCAGTCCCTTCCTTTCAGTCCCTTGACGTTTGTGCAGGTCATGCAGGGTCTCACCCCTCCTCAAGGGACTGTAGGGACTCAAATCCCTAATTATGTCGCAACTATAGATGTGTACTTAGACAGATGCGCCCGCGCGTACGTACACACAGGACTAGCCCATAATTAGGAAGTAGAGTCCCTTCGGTCCCTGATCGGCCTCTAGCAAGCTTGTGACCTGCGCGTTTGCCAGGGACTGAAGGCAGGGTCCGAAGCATGCGCTTCGGACCCTGCTCGAATCACATGCGACCCGAGTGCCATGTGGACCCATCGTCCGTTGAAGCGGTGCTCCCGGCCCGTGGCGCGCAGGCCGCGCGGTCGGGAAGGGCAGGGACTGCAACTGTCGTGTCCCGGGGCGACACCGCTTCGATGACTTCATGGTCCAGGGGGTCATCACCGCTCGCCAAGGGCGGCGAGCGGGACACCGTCACCGGTTGTGGCCGACCCGTAACCGCTTCACCACGGGCCCGGAGGCAACAGCACGGCTCCCGGGGGGAACGCCTCCCTCGGCAAGCCGTCACAGCTGCCGACCGAGGGAAGGGGAACTCACGACCTCCGACCGTTACTCCTTGCATGGATGGATCGCCAGGACCAGAAGGGGACCAAGCCCAGCGCCGACCAGCTGACCGCCTAGTGCGCAGACAAGGGACCGCTCGGCCGCAGCAACAAGCCCATCAGCCCGGCCACCGTACGCCAGCGCGCGTACAAACTTTGGGCCGAACAGCGAGCGCACACCGGACCTCCTGCGGCACCAGTTTTTCTGCGCGTTCACGGCCCCTCGGCTCAACGATGCAGCTCGCCACACACGTAAGCCTCCATTCAGCGTCTGCTCAGGGGCACCGTAAGGCCATCTCGCCGGTGGGGAGGACGCGGCCGTGCACGCCGTACTGGAGGCGGCGAGGTCGCGGGTCGACCAACGGAGATACACGTATGCCGCGACGGCGGCAGCGTCCGGGTAGGTCTAGTGCCCTTGCTGGTAGTTGTGCCGAGCGCTGAGTAGTAATCGTCTTGGACCCGGTCGGTTGGTCGGCTGTTCTTTTTCGGTGCTGGTGGTTTTTTCCACGTCCGGAACCGCGTAGGGCTGTCGCAGGACTTGGAGCAGGGGTTGCACTTGTTCTTCGGAAGGGGCTCTCCGGCTCCGGTGGAGACGCCATACTGGTTATGGGGCCAGAATGGCCACTGTATGATGATCGATTCAGCCTGGAGCTGCGCGATGAACTCCTGAAGCCCTCTGCGAACGGCTCGGTGGTTCCTCGTTCGGTCCTCAGGATCGAACAGCCTCACGGGCTCGGTGGCGGGAGTCTGCGCGGTTCGCTGTTCCACGTCCTTCGGCCCGGCCCTGTCTTGGTCAGGATCTGCCGCCACTCCGAGCACGGTTTTGCGGACGCGGCGGACAGCTCGGCGGCCCCGGCCCGTCGGGACCCCACGTCGGCCGCCGCCAGGTCGGACTGCGGCACCGGCGGCAGGAGGGCCGGCTCGAGACCGGCCGGGGGCGTCTCGGCCAGCGGTACCCCGTACCGGGCCAGTCGCTGCGGTATCAGGGATTCCACCGGTGCCTTGCGGCCCCAGGCCCGGCTGAAGCGAGAGCTTCGGCCGCGCCTGGTAGACGAGGCGTTCCTGCTCCAGCTTGATGACCTGCTCGTAGGAGCGGAGCTCCCAGAGCTTCATCCGGCGCCACAGCAGGAACGTCGGCACCGGGGAGAGCACCCAGCGGGTGAGGCGGACGCC
>NZ_JBEOTZ010000046.1:0-36285 GCF_040303825.1 Streptomyces sp. NPDC094143 | reverse complement strand
CCACGCGGACCAATCCCGACTACTTCCCGGGCGTCGAGCTCCCTCAGCGCGTGCGGGCCACCACGGACCCCGCCGAGGCCGCCGCGGACGCCGACTTCACGGTCCTGTCGGTCCCCTCGCAGACCCTGCGCGGCAACCTCGCCGAGTGGACCCCGCTGCTCGCCCCGGACACGGTCCTCGTGTCGCTGATGAAGGGCGTCGAACTCGGCTCGGCGATGCGGATGAGCGAGGTCATCGACGACGTCGCCAAGGTCGGCCCGGACCGGATCGCCGTGGTCACCGGACCCAACCTGGCCCGGGAGATCGCCGCGCGGATGCCGGCCGCGGCCGTGGTCGCCTGCACCGACGAGGCCGTCGCCCAGCGGCTCCAGGCCGCCTGCCACACGCCCTACTTCCGCCCGTACACCAACACGGACGTGGTGGGTTGCGAACTCGGCGGAGCCGTGAAGAACGTCATCGGCCTCGCCGTCGGCATCGCGGACGGCATGGGGCTCGGCGACAACGCCAAGGGCTCGCTCATCACCCGCGGTCTCGCCGAGACCACCCGCCTCGGCATGGCCCTCGGCGCCGACCCGCTGACCTTCTCCGGTCTCGCGGGCCTGGGCGACCTGGTGGCCACCTGCTCCTCGCCGCTGTCGCGCAACCACACCTTCGGCACCAACCTCGGCAAGGGCATGACCCTGCAGGAGACCATCGCGGTCACCAAGCAGACCGCCGAGGGCGTCAAGTCCTGCGAGTCGGTGCTGGACCTGGCCCGCAGGCACGGCGTCGACATGCCGATCACGGAGACGGTCGTCGGCATCGTGCACGAGGGCAAGCCTCCGGTGGTCGCCCTCAAGGAGCTGATGTCGCGCAGCGCGAAGCCCGAACGACGCTGAGCGACGCGACGCCGGCGGCGCTGTCTCCGGGCCCTACCAACGGGTACTCTCATCGCGATATGAGCACCGAGAACCTCCCCCAGAGCCCCGAGCAGCCGCCTCGCAAACCGCGTGTGGCCGTCGTGTTCGGCGGGCGCAGCTCCGAACACGGGATCTCCGTGGTCACCGCCGGAGCCGTCCTCAAGGCCATCGACCGGACCAAGTACGACGTCCTCCCGATCGGCATCACCCAGGACGGCCGTTGGGCGCTCACGGCGGACGAGCCGGAGCGGATGGCGATCGTCGACCGGCGCCCGCCGAGCGTCGACTCGCTCGCCGAGTCGGCCGAGGGCGCGGTGATCCTCCCGGTCGACCCCGCCGACCGCGAAGTGGTCTACAGCGAGCCGGGATCGGTGCCCAAGGCGCTCGGCGAGGTCGACGTGGTCTTCCCGGTGCTGCACGGTCCGTACGGCGAGGACGGCACCCTGCAGGGCCTGCTGGAGCTCTCCGGCGTCCCGTACGTGGGGTCCGGTGTGCTCGCCTCGGCCGTCGGCCAGGACAAGGAGTACATGAAGCGGGTGTTCACCTCCTTCGGGCTGAAGGTGGGCCCGTACCTGGTGATCCGGCCGCGCGAGTGGGCCCTGGACGAGTCCGCGGCCCGCAAGAAGATCGTCGACTTCGCCGGCGAGCACGGCTGGCCGTTGTTCGTGAAGCCCTCCCGTGCCGGTTCGTCGATCGGCATCACCAAGGTCGACGACCTCTCCGGCCTGGACGAGGCGATCGCCGAGGCGCAGCGCCACGACCCCAAGATCCTGGTGGAGGCGGCCCTGCGCGGCCGCGAGATCGAGTGCGGCGTCCTGGAGTTCGAGGACGGCCCCCGGGCCTCCCTGCCCGCGGAGATCCCCCCGCCCGAGACGCAGGCGTACTACGACTTCGAGGCCAAGTACATCGACTCCACGCCCGGGATCGTGCCGGCGCCGCTGACGCCCGAGGAGACGGCCGAGGTCCAGCGCCTGGCGGTCGACGCGTTCGAGGCGGCCTCCTGCGAGGGCCTGGTCCGCGCGGACTTCTTCCTCACCGAGGACGGCGAGTTCGTGATCAACGAGATCAACACGATGCCCGGCTTCACGCCCATCTCGATGTACCCGCAGATGTGGCAGGCGAGCGGGGTGAGCTACCCGGAGCTGATCGACCGGTTGGTGCAGGCGGCGCTGCGCCGTTCGACGGGCCTGCGCTGAGGCCGCTCGGCCGACGGCCGGCAGGTGATCAGGAGGCGATCCCCGAGGGGATCGCCTTTTTCACGGCCGGAGCCAGATCGATCAGGACACCGGAACTGTCCACGCCCTCCGGCACCTGCACCTCGACGTAGGCCTCGCGGTTGGCGGTCGTGAACCGGTGTCCGTCGCCCTGCTTCTCCATCAGCCAGTCCACCCCGTTCACGCCGCCGGCGACGGCCTCCGCGTCCCGCCCCTCGGCCACCTTCGGATCGACCATCTTCGGCGGCTGCGGCACACCGCAGCGAAGTATGATCGCCGGGCTGCCCCAGCCGGCCGTCAGCGCCGACGCGGGCTCGGGGTCCTCGCGGCGCTCACCGCCCACCTTCGCGGGCAGTACCTTGTCCAGGTTCCGGCACAGTTCCGTGACCCCGGCGTCCGGACTGGGAACCGCCGCCGACGCGCTGTCGTCTGCTGAGGAGCAGCCCGCGGCAGTGATCAACAGCGCGAGAGCGGGCAGGCTGAACAGGCTGAAGACACGACGGTGCCGGGGACGGAAAGAGTTCACCGGCACAGGGTAGACGGGGGCTACAGATGGACGACCGGGCAGGTCAGGGTGCGGGTGATGCCGTCCACCTGCTGGACCTTGGCGACCACCATGCGACCGAGGTCGTCGACGGTGTCGGCCTGGGCCCGCACGATCACGTCGTACGGTCCCGTGACGTCCTCGGCCTGGATGACCCCAGGGATCTTGCTGATCGTCTCGGCGACGGTCGACGCCTTGCCGACCTCCGTCTGGATCAGGATGTACGCCTGTACCACGGAACCTCCAGGGCGGCCACGAGGATCATGTGGGGAAAAGGAACGCCACGGTATCGCGTTGCCGCTCGCCGCGGGGAGACCTGCGGATACCGGGTCTTGCGCGCCGGGGCGCAGGTCCGGCAGAACGTGACGGTCACCTCGACCGTAGCGAGGACCGAGATGCCCCGCGACCGGGCACGGACAGGGACAGAAGGGGAGAAAGGGCAATGAAGGGCACTGTTGGTGAGCTCGGTGAGTTCGGGCTCATCAGGGAGCTCACCTCCCGTCTGACCACCACCCCGGCGGTCCGGGTCGGCCCCGGCGACGACGCCGCCGTGGTGGCCGCCCCCGACCGCAGGGTCGTGGCGAGCACGGACATCCTGGTGGAGGGCCGGCACTTCCGCCGGGACTGGTCGACGGCCTACGACGTGGGCCGCAAGGCCGCCGCGCAGAACCTCGCCGACATCGCCGCCATGGGCGCCGTGCCGACCGCGCTGCTGCTCGGCCTGGTCGTCCCGGCCGAGCTGCCGGTGACATGGCCGAGCGAGCTGATGGACGGCCTGCGCGACGAGTGCCAGGTGGCGGGTGCCGCCGTGGTCGGCGGGGACGTCGTACGCGGCGACTCGATCGTGGTGTCGATCACCGCGCTGGGCGATCTGCGCAACCAGGAGCCGGTGACGCGGGCGGGCGCGCAGCCCGGCGATCTCGTCGCCGTGACGGGTTGGCTGGGCTGGTCGGCGGCCGGGTACGCGGTGCTGTCCCGGGGGTTCCGCTCGCCGCGGGCGTTCGTGGAGGCCCACCGGAGGCCCGAGCCGCCCTACCACGCGGGTCCGGCCGCGGCCGGGCTCGGGGCGACCGCCATGTGCGACGTCAGCGACGGGCTGATCGCCGACCTGGGGCACATCGCCGAGGCGAGCAAGGTGCGCATCGACATCCGCTCCCAGGCGATCGACATCCCCTCCCAGATGAACGACATCGGGCAGGCCGTCGGGGTCGACCCGATGCAGTGGGTGCTGACCGGGGGAGAGGACCACGCGATCGTGGCGACCTTCCCGCCGGACGTGAAGCTGCCCGCCCGCTGGAAGGTCATCGGTGAGGTCCTCAACCCCTCGGCGCTGCCCCAGGTGACGGTCGACGGGGCGCCGTGGACCAGCAAGGGCGGCTGGGACCACTTCGGGGACGTGGAGCCGTGATCCCCACCGTCCTCACGGTCGCGGGCTCCGACTCCGGGGGCGGCGCGGGCATCCAGGCCGACCTGAAGACCATGCTCGCGCTCGGCGTCCACGGCATGAGCGTGATCACCGCCGTGACCGCGCAGAACTCGCTCGGTGTGCAGGGTGCCTGGGAGCTGCCCGTGGAGGCCGTGCGGGCCCAGTACCGCAGCGTCGTGGACGACATCGGCGTCCGGGCGGTCAAGACCGGCATGCTCGCCTCGGCGGAACTGGTCGAGGCGGTCGCCGAGTTGATCGCCGGAACGGACGCCCCGGCGGTCGTCGACCCGGTCGGTGTCTCCAAGCACGGCGACTCCCTGCTCGCCGCCTCCGCGCTGGACTCGGTCCGTACGAAGCTGCTGCCGGTGGCGACGGTCGCCACGCCCAACCTCGACGAGGTGGCCCAGCTGACGGGCGTGCGCGTCGAGTCGGAGCGGGAGATGCGGCGGGCCGCTGCCGCCGTGCTCGCCTACGGGCCGCGCTGGGCGCTGATCAAGGGCGGTCACCTCGCGGGGGACGCCGTGGACCTGCTCACGGACGGTTCCGAGGAGCACTGGCTGCGCGCGCCCCGGCATGACAACCGCCACACCCACGGCACCGGCTGCACCCTCGCCTCCGCGATCGCCGCGCGGCTGGCGAAGGGCGACTCGGTGCCGGCGGCGGTGGCGGCGGCCAAGGAGTACGTCACCGGGGCCGTCGCGGCCGGGTTCGCGCTCGGCGGGGGCATCGGGCCGGTGGACCACGGGTGGCGCTTCCGTCGCGGCGACTGACCGCTCCGGGCCGACTGCGCGGGGCGGGCCCGTCCGGGTACGCCAAAGAGCCGGTCCACCACGGTGGACCGGCTCTACAGCGAACCAGCAGTGGCCGCGCGCTAGCTGAGCGTCAGCGCGAGACCTTGCCGGCCTTGATGCACGAGGTGCAAGCGTTCACGCGCTTCGGCGTCCCGCCCACCACGGTACGCACACGCTGGATGTTCGGGTTCCAGCGGCGGGACGTACGGCGGTGCGAGTGCGAGATGTTGTTGCCGAAGCCCGGCCCCTTGCCGCAGACGTCGCAGTTGGCAGCCACGGGTCACTCCAAAGACTTCAGATGCACTTACGGTTAATCCCGGCATGCCGGGATCGAGATCCTGTGGCTCCAGGGAGCCGGCGAGATCTGAGTGGCGCTGCCAGGGGGGAAAGCCCGATCAGATCGGGCAACCGGAGCAGCATACAACGGCTGCACCCGTACAAGAAAACTAGCACGGCAGCTCAGGGGTACGCCCCCCGCCCTCTTCCGGCGGGGACCGCCCCAAGGTCTACGCTGCGAGCCACGTCCAGCAGCTCAGGGAGGCGCGGTGGCGCAGGTGCCGCAGACATTCTTCGATGCTCTCGCGGTGCGCACCTGGTGCGGTCTCGCGCTCGAGACGCTGGGGCGGGCGCGTGAGGAGATCGACGCGATCAACGTCTACCCGGTGGCGGACGGCGACACCGGCACGAACCTGTACCTGACCGTGGAATCCGCGGTCGCGGCCGTCGAGGCGGTGTTCGCCGGGCACGCGGCGGGCTCGCCGGGCGCCGGCGATCCTGCTCCGCAGGGGCCGACCCTGTCCGACGCGGTCCGCGCGATGGCCCACGGGGCGCTGATCGGCGCCCGCGGCAACTCCGGCACGATCCTCGCCCAGCTGCTGCGCGGCATGGCCCAGGTGCTGGCCGACGACGCGAGCGCGCACGCCGACGGCCGGGGCCTGCGGCGCGCCCTGCGGCACGCGGCCGACTCCGCCCGCCAGGCCGTGGCCCGTCCCGTGGAGGGCACCGTCCTCACGGTCGCCTCGGCCGCCGCGGACGCCGCGGGCGGTGCCGAGGGCGACTGCGGGAGGGTGGCCCGGGCCGCGTACGAGGGAGCCCGGCGGGCCCTCGCCGCGACCCCGGACCAGCTGCCCGTGCTGGAACGCGCGGGCGTGGTCGACGCGGGCGGGCGGGGGCTGGTGGCGGTGCTCGGGGCGCTGGTGGAGACGTTCACGGGGGAGCGGCCGCGCGGGCCGGTGGCGAGCGGGGGGCGGGTCCCTGAGGCGAGCGGCGCCCGCGTGCCGGGGGCCCGCGGGGACGGGGAGCCGGTCGGGACGAGGCCAGGGGCGGCGCCCGGGGTGGGGGCCGAGGGCCCGCCAGGGAGCCTGGCGGGTGACGTGCCCGAGGGTTCGCCGGGAGGGTTGTCGGGCGGGGTGCCCAGGGGTTCGCTGGGGGCGGCGCCCGGGGTGAGGGCCGAGGGTTCGCCAGGGAGCCTGGCGGGTGACGTGCCCGAGGGTTCGCCGGAGACGCTGGCGGGTGACGTGCCCGAGGGTTCGCCGGGAGGGTTGTCGGGCGGGGTGCCCAGGGGTTCGCTGGGGGCGGCGCCCGGGGTGAGGGCCGAGGGTTCGCCAGGGAGCCTGGCGGGTGACGTGCCCGAGGGTTCGCCGGAGACGCTGGCGGGTGACGTGCCCGAGGGTTCGCCGGGAGGGTTGTCGGGCGGGGTGCCCAGGGGTTCGCTGGGGGCGGCGCCCGGGGTGGGGGTCGACGGTTCGCCGGAGGCGCTGTCGGGTGAGGTGTCCGCCTCGGTGTCGGAGGGGTCGCCTGGAACGTCCGGGCCGGGGGTCAGCGTCGGGGGGGTCGGTCCGGGGGCGTCCGGTGGGTCGGGTCGCACGGCGGACGCGGGGCACGCGCGCGTGGAGCCGGCCGGTGACGCCGTCCCGGTCTGTGCGCACCCCGACGAGGGCACCGGCTCCGCCGCCGTGCCCGAGCAGGACGGCCCCGCCTTCGAGGTGATCTACCTCTTGGAGGCCGAGGACGCGGCCGTCGCGCGGTTGCGGCGACGGCTCGACGCCCTCGGGGACTCCCTGGTCGTGGTCGGCGGCGACGGACTGTGGAACGTGCACGTCCATGTCGACGACGCGGGTGCCGCCGTCGAGGCCGGAATCGAGGCCGGGCGCCCTTACCGGATCCGGATCACGCACTTCGGCGTCGGTGACGCGCACACCACGGGCGCCGAGCGCGCGCCCCGGGAGCGGGCGCAGCGCGCTGTCGTCGCCGTCGTGCCGGGCGAGGGCCTGGCCGGGCTGTACGCCGAGGCCGGCGCGACCACCGTGCTCGCCCGCCCCGGGGAGCCGCCCGCCAGCGGCGAGCTCGTCCAGGCCGTACGGCGGGCCCACGCGCGCGAGGTCGTGCTGCTGCCGAACGACGCCGAGCTGCGCCACACCGCCGCGGCGGCCGCCGAGCAGGTCCGCACGGAGGGCGTCCGCGTCGCCCTCATCCCGACCCGCTCGGCGATCCAGGGCATCGCGGCGCTCGCCGTGCACGAGCCGGAGCGCCGCTTCGACGAGGACGTCGTCTCGATGACCTCGGCCGCCGGCGCCACCCGCTACGCCGAGGTCACCGTCGCCGAGGCGCAGTCCTGGACGATGGCCGGCATCTGCCAGGCCGGTGACGTCCTCGGCCTGATCGACGGTGACGTGGCCGTGATCGGCTCGGACGTCACCGCCACCGCCGAGGCCGTCCTGGACCGGATGCTCGCGGCCGGGGGCGAGATGGTCACGCTGGTCCTCGGCGACGACGTCCCCGACGCCGTCGGCGAGCATCTGGAGGGCCGGGTCCGCGAGGGGTATCTCGCCGTCGACACGGTCGTGTACCGGGGCGGACGGCAGGGGGCCCTGCTCCTCATCGGCGTCGAATAGGCCCGGCGAGCCGGGTGCCGAGGGCTTCAGGCCCGGTCCTCCGCCGCGCTTCAGTCCCCGTCCTCCGCCGCGACGCGGAGCAGGTGCTCGGCTTCCGCCCGCCGGGCCCGGACCGCCTCGCCGGAAGCGTCGTCGACCGCCTCCTCACGGCCCGTGCCCCCGGCGCCCGTCCCGTCGTGAGCCTCGTACGCCGCCAGCACCGCACGCGCGCGTGCCCTCGCCTCGGTGAGGCGGCCCAGCTCGATCTCCAGCCATCCCGCGGTCAGTTCGGCGGCGGTGCGGCTGTGCAGGGCGCCGTCCCCGAGGGTGGCGAACACCTCGGCCGACCGCAGCAGTTGGGCCAGGGCCTCCTCCAACAGGGCCGGGGGCGGGGCATCGGCGTCGCCCTCGGCGGCGGACCGGGCCAGCAGGTCACCGAACTGACGGTGGGTGTGGCCGAGTTCTTCGGCGAACCCCTGCCGGGACGCCTCGTCGGCCGCCGCGTCCCGCGCGGTCTCGCACTCCCGGAGCGCCTCCGCCATGAGCAGGCGCGCCGCGGCCGTCCCTTCCTGCGTGCGCAACGCAAGCCAGGCGCGGGCGCGCAGGGAGCGGACCAGGCCACGGGGGTTGCCGAGTGTCCGCCACAGGTCGCCCGCGCGCGTGTAGGCCCGCTCCGCCTCGGCGGCCAGTCCCGCCTGCCCGAGGGACTCCCCGGCCAGGTGCGCCAGGGTCGCGTGGTCGTGCTGCTCGGGCCAGGTGCGGGCGATCTCGGCGGCCTGCAGGCGCCGTTCGGCGGCCGCGCGGTGCTCGCCGAGTTCGCTCAGGCAGTCGCCGAGCCACCACATCGTCTGCACGACCGCCCCGTCGCCGTGCGTCTCGGCGGTCAGGTCGGGCAGCGCCGACTCCAGCACCTCCGCCGCCTCGGCCCACCGTCCCCGCCGCAGCAGGAACCCACCGAGCTGCTGCCGCGCCCAGGCGCCGAGGGTGGCGCTCTCGCCCGCCTCGTCGGCCCAGTGCGCGGCCTCCAGGGCGTGCTGCGCGGCCTCCACGACCTCGTCCCGGCCACCGAGGAGCTCGGCGAGCTGGAGGTGCAGCTGGGCCCGCCCGGGCGCCTCCAACTGCGCTCCTCCGTGCTCCAGGGCCGCCCGCAGCGCCCGTTCCGCCTCGGCCGTGTCGCCGAGGTGGTGCGCGAGGGACGCAAGCCGGGCCTCGTACTCCACGGCGAACCAGGGCAGGCCCGCCGCGACGAACGCCGCCGCGCCCCGCGCGAACAGCTCCACGGCCGCCGCCAGGTCTCCCCGCAGCCCCGCCAGCTCGGCGAGCATCGCCTGCGCCTCGGCGGCCCGCGCGGCCAGCCGCACGTCCTGACCGGTGCGCCCGTCGACGAGCGCCAGGACCTCGCGCACGGCTGCCTCGGCCGCGCCGTGCACCGCCTTTGCCCCGGGCCCCTCCGCCGCGTGTGCCCGGCGCAGCAGGACCCGCGCCCGGCCCATCAGCACGGCCGCCGTCTGCCGCGTCCCCGTGCCGCCGTCGGCGTACAGCGCGAGGACCTCCTCGTACGGCCCCTGCACGGCCGCGACCGCCTGGGCGACGTCGCCTCCCAGAGCACGCACGTACGCCGCACGCGTGCGTGCCGCCAGGGCCTCGCCCGGGTCGCCGGCCTCCGCGTACAGCCCGGCGGCCCGTTCGAAGAGCGCGGCACCCGCCGGGCCGAGGCCCATCGCCTCGTGGTCGGCTATCTCGGCCCGGTCGCGCGGGTCCAGCTCGACGCCCTCGGCCGCCCGGGCGGCCGCCGCCCAGGCCTCCATGGCGTGCGGTTGCAGGTGGTCCGACAGCCGCCGTGCCTCGGCCAGCAGGGCGGGCAGGTCCGGCTGCCCGGCGACGGGAGCCGGGACCGGCGGGGGAGCGGGCGCCGGAGCCGGCCCGACCGACCGCACCCCCAGCGGCAGCCGATCGGCCAGCGGCTTCCGCGCCATACGCGCGCGTGCCCGCTCGCCGACGTGGATCGTGCCGTTGCGCTCGTCGAAGCGGGCCGCCAGCGCGAGGGCCTCGGCACGCGCGTGTGCGGCCAGTTCCCGGGCGGTCCACTCCCGGCCGGCCGGGCCCGGCACCCGCCGGTCGCCGAGACCGAGCCCGGTGAGGCGGTCCATGAGCAGGGTCACCACGCTCAGGAAGTCCAGCTTGCTCTGCGGCTGCCCGTCGTCCGTGAAGTACGCCGGCCGCTCCGCGAGCAGTTCGAGCCCCCTCGCCTCGTTGCCGGTCAGCGCGCAGAACTCCACGTGCTCCGCGTAGGCACCGCGCATGCTCTCCATCGCCCGTACGAGCCGGAAGCCCCGCAGATGGTTGGCCCGGGCCTCGTCCCGGCGGCCCAGCCGCAGCAGCGGCACCAGGGAGGACGCCAGGACCGTGTGCGGCTCGTGGGCGCAGGTGTACCGGCCCTCCAGCACCGGCCGCCACAGCTCCAGGGCCTCCTCGTCCCGCCCCAGCTCGGCCTGCCACCAGCCCTGCGCGTGCAGCTCGCACGCGTGACAGTCGGACATGGCGTCCCGGTCGGCGGCCAGCCACGCGGCGTACGCCCGCTCCGCGCGCGCCACGTCCCCGACATGCGCGGCCACACTGTGCTCGGCGCTGCGCACGGCCCCCTCGGAGTACCCGGCGAGCCGGTAGCGGCGCTCCATCTCGCCGAGCCATTCCTCGATCGACGCGAGCGGGATGTGCGGCTGGTCGAGCATGCCGGACGACACCCACTTGAAGACCCAGTGCAGGGAGTGCGCCTCGAACTCGTCGAAATCCTCGGGCCGTTCGTCCCACAGGCGCAGCAGCCGCGCGAAGGGGACGAACATCTTCCCCTTCTCGGAGCTGTAGTTGTAGACCTTCACCTGGTGGCCGAGCGCCTCGATCACGGCGAGCGGTACGTTCAACTGCTCGGCCGCCGCCAGCAGTTCCTCCGCGCGCGCGTTGCGGGCCGGTCCCTCCGGCCGCTCGGAGTTCTCCGCCATCGCCTCGCGCAGGGCGTCGAGGTCCGTGATCCCGCTCATGCCTGACCGTCCTCGCTGTGCGTGGCCCACTCCAGCAGACCGATGAACGCGCGGTTGAGCAGCGCCGAGTCGGCGGGTCTGAGCGGCCGCTGCGCCATCAGCAGTGCCTGCCCGTACAGCGACTCCGTTGCCGTGCCGATGAGCTCCGCGTCGGGCAGGGCGCTGATCCGCCGCACGAGCGGGTTGAGATGGTTCAGCACCAGACGCGCGCGGGGCGCGCTGCCGCGCAGGGACCCGAGGATGCCCGCCCACAGGTCGTCGGCCCGCGACTCGGCGTCCGCCCGGGCCTGCTCGTGCCGGGCGTCCCGGTCGTCGAGGTGCAGCGCGGGCACGGACAGCGGGTGGAACGCCCGCAGGACGACGTCACAGCCGAGCGGGTCGAGCCGGGCCCGCGCGGCGGCCAGGAAGCCGGACAGGGCCAGTTCCTCGGCCGGGTCGACCGCGTCCAGATGCGCGGTCACCGTCTCGGCGTCCAGCTCGGCGACCACGGTCCCCGGCCGCACCGACGGCAGCGCCTCCACCAGCTCGCCGTCGTACGTGTAACCGCCGTTGATCACGCCGATGCCCTGCGCGGACGCGATCGGCGCGACCTGCCGGTACTCCTCCACCGTCCGCGTGAAGTGCACCACCGGGTGCCGCTGCGCGAACTCCTCCAGCGACAGCCGCCCGTCGGTCGTCTCGAAGGGCAGCCACGGCAGCATCGTGCGCAGCATCTCCCGGTCGTGCCGGGCCAGGGACCTCACGCCCAGGTGGTGCACCGCCAGGAACGCGGCGAGCCGTTCCGGATCACCGGCCGCCAGCCCCGTCAGCCACGCGCGGATCCGCCCGCCCAGCGCCTCCCGCACGGCCGCCAGCGTCTCGTCCTCGTACAGCGCCTCGCGTGAGGCAGTCGGCCGCAGGCTGTCCGTGTCCAGCACGCAGCGCACGAAGAACGCCCAGTCGGGCAGCAGCTGTTCGGCCCGCTCGGTCAGCAGCATGCCCTTCAGGTGCACGCGATGCCCCGCGCGCCGCGCCGGGCTCACCGCGGCCGGCAGCACGTACGCCACCCCGCGGATGCCCGCCAGGGGCACGGACAGGTCGATCGTGTCCAGCGGCGCGAAGCCGAACAGGTCCTGGCAGTGGCGGGCCAGGGCGACCCGCCGGGCGGCCGGGCCCGGGTACGGGCGGTCCCAGGGGGCGGGCAGGTCGGTGACCGCCTCGTCGCCCACCCTGACGTCGTACGGCAGCAGCGAGCCGAAGTCCCGGGCCAGGGCCTCGACCCGCTCGGGCGCGAGCCACTCCGCGGCCCCGGCCCGGGCCACCAGGTGCACGGTGGTGCCCGGTTCGGGCCGCTCGGCGTCCGGCAGCGTCCGCACGGTGTACGAACCGTCGTCGGACGCCGTCCACTCCACCGGCGGCGCCCCGGGCGTACGGGCGCTGCGGCTGACCACCCGGATCCGCTCGGCGACGACGAAGCACGCCAGCAGGCCGATGCCGAACTGCCCGAGGAAGTCGGACCGGGCCTCCTGGAGCCCCTCGGCCCGCTTGGAGCTGCGCCCGATCGTGGCGAGCAGACTGTGCACGTCCGCCTCGGTGAGCCCCACGCCGGAGTCCTCGACGCGCAGCTCGCCGCCTGACGCGTACAGCCGGACCCGTGCCGGAGCGTCCGGTTCCGCCGCGCGTCTCGCGGTGATCGCGTCCACGGCGTTCTGCAGCAGCTCCCGCAGGTACACCTTGGGACTGGAGTAGAGGTGGTGGGAGAGCAGGTCCACCAGACCACGCAGGTCGACCTGGAACGTATGAGGTGACCGGGGTGACGGGGACGGCTGGGATGCCTGTGAGGTGTGGGAGTCCATCTTCACGGCGCCGGTGGGGGACTCGCGACGGCGCGGGGTCGGGCGGCCCCGAGGGAGCGGTGACCGCGAAAGAGGGCCGGGAGCGCGTCATCCTAGGCCCCGAACCACCCGTCTGACCAGGGATTCCGGGATCTTTACGACGATCCTGCCGGGGCCTGGAGGCCATTGTCAGTGGCGTGGTGTGCAATGGATCTCGTGCCCGCACTGGAAGAACCGCTGCAACAGCCACTGAAGTCGGTGCTCGGCCCCGCCACCGCGAAGGTGATGGCCGAGCACCTCGGCCTGCACACCGTCGGCGACCTCCTCCACCACTACCCGCGCAGATACGAGGAGCGCGGCCAGCTCACCCACCTCGCCGACCTCCCGATGGACGAGCACGTCACGGTGGTCGCCCAGGTCGCCGACGCCCGGTTGCACACCTTCGCCTCCGCCAAGGCCCCGCGGGGCAAGGGCCAGCGCCTGGAGGTCACGATCACCGACGGCAGCGGCCGCGTCCAGCTGGTCTTCTTCGGCAACGGCGTGCACAAGCCCCACAAGGAGCTCCTGCCGGGCACGCGCGCCATGTTCGCCGGCAAGGTCTCCGTCTTCAACCGTCGCCTGCAACTCGCCCACCCCGCCTACGAGTTGCTGCGCGGCGACCCCGACGAGCCCGGCACGTCCGTGGAGACCTGGGCGGGCGCCCTGATCCCGATCTACCCGGCCACCGCCAAGCTGGAGTCCTGGAAGATCGGCAAGGCACTCCAGACGGTCCTGCCCACGGCTCAGGAGGCCGCCGACCCGCTCCCGGAGAGTCTGCGCCGAGGCCGCGGCCTGATCCCGCTCCCCGAGGCCCTCCTCAAGATCCACCGCCCGCACACCAAGGCGGACATCGAGGACGCCCGCTCCCGTCTCAAGTGGGACGAGGCCTTCGTCCTCCAGGTCGCCCTCGCCCGCCGCCGCCACGCGGACGCCCAACTCCCCGCCGTCCCCCGCGAGCCGGCCCCCGACGGCCTCCTCACGGCCTTCGACGCCCGCCTGCCCTTCACGCTCACCGAAGGCCAGCAGCGCGTCTCCCGCGAGATCTTCGCCGACCTGGCCACGGACCACCCGATGCACCGGCTGCTGCAGGGCGAGGTCGGGTCGGGCAAGGCCCAGCCCCTCGACTCGCTGGTGCTCACGCCCACCGGCTTCCGTTCCATGGGGGATCTGCGGGTGGGCGACGAGGTGGTGGTGCCGGACGGGGACATCGCCCTGATCGACGGCGTCTTTCCTCAGGGCGAGCGCGATGTGTGGCGCCTGGTCCTGTCCGACGGGACTTCCGTCGAGTGCGACGACGAGCATCTCTGGATCGTCGGCACGAGCCGTGGCCGGCACCGTGGTCGGGCTCCCGAGGTCATGACGACCCGGGAGATCCGTCTCGACACGTTCGAGGCCGACGGGTCCTCGAAGTGGTACATCCCGCCGGCGAAGCCGGTCGATCTCGGCGGCGACGCCGGGCCGCCCCTCGACCCGTACCTGCTCGGGCTGCTGTTGGGGGACGGTTCGTTCCGGCACGATCTCCGTCTTTCCACCATCGACGACGCAATCCGTGATGCGGTAGCGGCGGCAGTGGCGCCCGAATGCCGGCTGGTGCCGGTGAAGGGATCGCACTGTGACTACACGATCCAGCTCGAACAGCGTGCCGGAGGCGTGCGCAACCCGGTGATCCAGGTCCTGCGCGAACTGGGCCTCTGGGGAAGGACGTCCCAAGAGACGTTCGTCCCTGAAACTTTCAAGAACGCTCCGATCAAGGACCGTCTCGCCGTGCTGCAGGGACTTCTGGACGCGGACGGCACTATCCAGGCCGACGGCATGGGTGTTTCCCTCCGCTCGGCTTCGCGCCGGCTCGCGGAGGACGTCGCATGGCTCGTACGTTCGCTGGGCGGCCATGCGCGAGTACGGCCGGATAAGGCCGCGTACGACGTGCAGGTGTCCCTGCCGGACGATCACGCCCCGTTCCGGCTCAGCCGCAAAGCGGAACGCGTGTGTCCGAGGCCGGAGTACAACTCGTTCCGACGCGGTATCCGGGCGGTCGAGTACGTGGGGCGTAAGCCCGTCCAGTGCATCAGCGTCGCCCACCCGAGCCATGCCTACGTCACCGACAACTTCACGGTCACGCACAACACCATGGTCGCCCTGCGCGCCATGCTCGCCGTCGTCGACTCCGGCGGGCAGGCCGCGATGCTCGCGCCCACCGAAGTGCTCGCCCAGCAGCACCACCGGTCGATCGTCGAGATGATGGGCGAGCTGGCCGAGGGCGGCATGCTGGGCGGGGCCGAGCAGGGCACCAAGGTCGTGCTGCTCACCGGCTCCATGGGCATGGCAGCCCGCCGTCAGGCGCTGCTCGACCTGGCCACCGGCGAGGCCGGCATCGTCATCGGCACGCACGCGCTGATCGAGGACAAGGTGCAGTTCCACGACCTGGGCCTGGTCGTCGTCGACGAGCAGCACCGCTTCGGCGTCGAGCAGCGCGACGCCCTGCGCGGCAAGGGCAGACAGCCCCCGCATCTGCTCGTCATGACGGCCACGCCCATCCCGCGCACGGTCGCCATGACGGTCTTCGGCGACCTGGAGACCTCCGTCCTCGACCAGCTCCCGGCCGGCCGCTCCCCGATCGCCAGCCATGTCGTCCCGGCCGCCGACAAGCCCCACTTCCTGGCCCGCGCCTGGGAGCGGGTCCGCGAGGAGGTGTCCAACGGCCACCAGGCGTACGTGGTCTGCCCCCGCATCGGCGACGAGGAGGACGACCCGAGGAAGTCCGGGAAGAAGAAGCCCGCGCAGTCCCCGGAGGACGCCGCCGAGAAGCGCCCGCCGCTCGCCGTCCTGGACGTGGCCGACCAGCTCTCCAAAGGCCCTTTGAAGGGTCTGCGCGTCGAGGTCCTGCACGGCCGCATGCACCCCGACGAGAAGGACGCCGTCATGCGCCGCTTCGCCGCCGGCGACACCGACGTCCTGGTCGCCACGACGGTCATCGAGGTCGGCGTGAACGTCCCCAACGCCACCGCCATGGTGATCATGGACGCCGACCGCTTCGGCGTCTCCCAGCTCCACCAGCTGCGCGGCCGCGTGGGCCGCGGCTCGGCCCCCGGCCTGTGCCTCCTGGTCACCGAGATGCCCGAGGCCAGTGCCGCCCGCCAGCGCCTGAACGCCGTGGCCGCCACGCTCGACGGCTTCGAGCTCTCCCGCATCGACCTCGAACAGCGCCGCGAGGGCGACGTTCTCGGCCAGGCCCAGTCGGGCGCCCGCACGAGCCTGAGGATGCTCGCGGTCATCGAGGACGAGGAGATCATCGCGGAGGCCAGGCAGGAGGCGACAGCCGTCGTCGCGAAGGACCCGGAGCTGACCGGCCTCCCGGCCCTCCGGACGGCCCTGGACGCCCTCCTGGACGAGGAGAGGGAGCAGTACCTGGAAAAGGGGTGAGGGTGACCGCCCCTCCGGCAGGGGCGCGGGGCTGTACCTCATATGCGGCTACCGCCGCGCGGGCGCGACCAGCCACACTGATACGGAAAAGCCGTCCACGACCAAGGACCGAAGATGACCCGCGTGATCGCCGGCGCAGTCGGCGGACGTCGCCTGGCCGTACCCCCAGGCACCGGCACCCGCCCCACCTCCGACCGTGCACGCGAAGGACTGTTCTCCACCTGGCAGTCCCTCCTCGGCGGTCCGCTGGACGGCGAGCGAGTGCTGGACCTCTACGCGGGCTCCGGCGCGGTCGGTCTGGAGGCACTGTCGCGAGGAGCGGGCCACACCCTTCTGGTCGAGGCCGATGCCAGAGCCGCCCGCGTGGTCCGCGAGAACGTGAAGAACCTCGGCCTCCCGGGCGCCGAGGTCAGAGCGGGCAAAGCGGAACAGATCATCCGCACCGCACCCCCCGGCGACCCGTACGACCTCGTCTTCCTCGACCCCCCGTACGCCGTCACGGACGACGATCTTCGGGAGATCCTCCTCACACTCCGCTCGGAGGGCTGGCTCGCCGGGGAAGCCCTCGTCACCGTGGAGCGCAGCACCAGAGGCGGCGAATTCCGGTGGCCCGGGGGTTTCGAACCCCTCCGGTCCCGTCGCTACGGCGAGGGAACGTTTTGGTACGGTCGCGCCGCCTCTACGTGCGAAGACGCACGATGACCGGACCGGAGAGCGAGGGATCACAAGTGCGCCGTGCCGTCTGTCCCGGGTCGTTCGACCCGATCACCAACGGACACCTCGACATCATCTCCCGCGCCTCCAGGCTGTACGACGAGGTCTATGTCGCGGTGATGATCAACCAGGCCAAGAAGGGTCTGTTCGAGATCGACGAGCGGATCGACCTGATCCGCCGGGTCACCGCCGAGTACGGCAACGTCCGCGTCGAGGCCTTCCACGGCCTGCTCGTCGACTTCTGCAAGCAGCGCGACATCCCCGCCATCGTCAAGGGCCTGCGCGCGGTCAGCGACTTCGACTACGAGCTGCAGATGGCCCAGATGAACAACGGGCTGTCCGGCGTGGAGACCCTCTTCATCCCCACCAACCCCACCTACAGCTTCCTGTCGTCCTCCCTGGTCAAGGAGGTCGCGACCTGGGGCGGCGACGTCTCCCACCTGGTGCCCGCCGAGGTCCTCCAGGCCCTCGGCGAGAAGCTGCGGAAGGACTGACCACGCCCCGGGCGCACCCCGGGCACCTGACCACCCGTCACCCGGTGTCCACCGGGTGCCCCGTGGCCGTACAGTCGTCCCGTCCGTCTCCAACGCATCTGTAGAGAGTGGCGAGCACACGGTGGACGTGCAGAAGAAGCTCGACGAGATCGTCACCACGGTCTCCGGCGCCCGGTCCATGCCCATGTCGGCCTCGTGCGTGGTCAACCGCGCCGAACTGCTCGCGATGCTGGAGGAGCTGCGCGCGGCGCTGCCCGACTCCCTCGCCCAGGCCCAGGAGCTGATCGGCGGCCGCGAGCAGATGGTCGAGCAGGCCCGCCAGGAGGCCCAGCGGATCATCGAGAGCGCCCACGCCGAGCGCGGTTCGCTCATCTCCGACACCGAGGTCGCCCGCCGTTCCCAGGCCGAGGCCGACCGGATCCTCGCCGAGGCCCGCAAGGAGGCCGAGGAGATCCGCGCCGAGGCCGACGAGTACGTCGACTCCAAGCTCGCCAACTTCGAGGTCGTCCTCACCAAGACCCTCGGCTCGGTCGGCCGCGGGCGCGAGAAGCTCCTCGGCACCGGCCCCGGCACCGACGAGCAGGGCTACCAGGACGAGGACGCTCCCGAGCGCAGCCACGACCCGGAGACCCAGCGCCGTACCGCCGACGAGTACGTCGACGCCAAGCTCGGCGCCTTCGAGGCGGTCCTCGCCAAGACCCTGGAGGCCGTCGGGCGCGGCCGGCAGAAGCTGCACGGCCGGATCGCCACCGACGACCTCGGCGCCCTCGCCGACGACACCAGCACGGTCCAGCACTCCAGCGACGCCGACTACCTCGCCGGCCTGGCCGCCGAGCAGCCCTCGGCCGAGCGGCCCGCGCCGCAGGAGGACTACGCCCAGCCCCAGCCGGCGTACGGATACCAGCAGCAGCCCGACCCCTACGGCGGCTACCCGCAGCAGGCCTACGCGGCCCAGCCGGACCCGTACGGCTACCAGCAGGCCGACCCCTACGGCTACCAGGGCTACGACCCGCAGCAGGCCGCCCAGGGCCCGAACCAGGCGCAGCAGGGCCAGAGCCACCAGGGGTACGCCCTCGACGAGACCAGCCTCTTCGACACCAGCATGATCAGTGCCGAGCAGCTGCGGGCCTACGAGCAGGGCCGCGGCCAGGGCTGAGCACCGGATTGGGCCGACGGCGAAAGGTCCAGTATCCTGGCTCTTCGGTCGCGCATACGTCCGCGATCACTGCTGCCCGGGAACACCGCCGGTCAGCGTCCCTCTGAGCTCGAAGACCGAAAGCAGGAATGGCTCTGAACGCCCGCCTCGACCACCGCAACCCCCTCGTGTTCGACACGCACGAGCTGGGTCGGCGGCCTGGTGCGCTGCAGCGCCTGACCCGTACGGTCGACGCTCCCCAGGACCTCGGTATCAAGGGAGTCATCGGAGTGCCGCAAGGCGCCCCGGTGGAGCTGGAGCTCCGTCTGGAGTCGGTCATGGAAGGGGTGCTCGTCACAGGCACCGCCCGTGCCACGGCCGAGGGGGAGTGCGTAAGGTGTCTGGAGCCGCTTGAGCAGCAGCTCGAAGCGGACTTCCAGGAGATGTTCTCGTACCCTGACGCCGACGACCGGGGCCGTGTGATCGCGGAACCGGGCGACGACGCCGAGGACGACGAGGACAGGCTCTTTCTCGAGGACGGCCTGTTCGACCTCGAGCCCGTGCTGCGTGACGCGGTGGTGCTCGCACTGCCGATGCAGCCGGTGTGCCAGGAAGACTGCCCTGGTCTGTGTGCCGAGTGCGGCGCACGGCTGGCGGACGACCCGGACCACCACCATGACGCCGTCGACATCCGTTGGGCGGCATTGCAGGGACTCGCCGGCACCATGTCGGACGGCGAGAAGGACGAGATGAGCGGCGGCGCGCCTCAGTCAGCACGCGCCGACGAGAAGCAGGAGAAGTAGCCGTGGCTGTTCCGAAGCGGAAGATGTCGCGCAGCAACACGCGCCACCGCCGGTCGCAGTGGAAGGCTGCGGTCCCCACCCTGGTTGCGTGTGAGCGCTGCCACGAGCCCAAGCTGCAGCACATCGCGTGCCCGTCTTGCGGCACCTACAACAAGCGCCAGGTCCTCGAGGTCTGAGCGGCTGGTGAGAGGCACTGTGTCCACGCCTAAGAACAAGACTTCCCGCGTGAACGGGAATGCTCCGGCGGACAACCAGGCCTCGTCCCACACGCTTCTGGAAGGGCGGCTCGGCTACAAGGTCGAGTCCGCCCTTCTGGTGCGCGCACTGACCCACCGGTCGTACGCATACGAGAACGGCGGTCTGCCGACCAACGAGCGCCTGGAGTTCCTCGGGGACTCCGTCCTCGGCCTCGTGGTCACGGACACGCTGTACCGCACCCACCCCGACCTGCCGGAAGGCCAGCTGGCCAAGCTGCGGGCCGCGGTGGTGAACTCGCGTGCGCTCGCCGAGGTGGGCCGCGGGCTCGACCTGGGCTCCTTCATCCGGCTCGGCCGCGGTGAAGAGGGCACGGGCGGGCGGGACAAGGCGTCCATCCTCGCCGACACCCTGGAAGCGGTGATCGGCGCGGTCTACCTCGACCAGGGACTGGACTCGGCGGCGGAGCTGGTGCACCGCCTGTTCGACCCCCTGATCGAGAAGTCCTCCAACCTCGGAGCCGGCCTGGACTGGAAGACCAGTCTCCAGGAGCTCACCGCGACCGAAGGGCTCGGCGTCCCCGAGTACCTGGTCACGGAGACCGGCCCCGACCACGAGAAGACCTTCACTGCTGCCGCCCGCGTCGGAGGCGTCTCGTACGGCACCGGCACCGGCCGCAGCAAGAAGGAGGCGGAGCAGCAGGCCGCCGAGTCCGCCTGGCGGTCCATCCGGGCCGCCGCGGACGAGCGCGCCAAGGCGGCCAAGGCCGCCGAGGCGACGCAGACGGCAGCCGCCCAGGCCGCCCACGCGGCCGTCGACGGCAGTACTGTCGACGGCTGAAAAGGCCGGCCGCCCGCACCGGGCGTCCGGTCACAGCACAGCGCACCCGAGCGCCCGCCCCTGCCCGGGGGCGGGCGCTCGGGTCGTCCGCAGGTTCGTGACGGGGGATTCCCATGCCCGAGTTGCCCGAGGTCGAGGTCGTGCGGCGCGGTCTGGAGCGGTGGGTCGCCCACCGGACCGTCGCCGAGGCCGAGGTGCTGCATCCGCGCGCGGTGCGCCGCCACCTCGCGGGCCCCGACGACTTCGCGCACCGGCTCAAGGGCCACCGCATCGGCGTCCCGAGCCGCCGCGGCAAGTACCTGTGGCTGCCTCTGGAGGACACGGACCAGTCGGTCCTGGCGCACCTCGGCATGAGCGGTCAGCTGCTGGTCCAGCCGCACACGGCTCCGGACGAGAAGCACCTGCGCATCCGCGTCCGCTTCACCGACGCCCTGGACACCGAACTCCGCTTCGTCGACCAGCGCACCTTCGGCGGCCTGTCGCTGCACGAGAACACCCCCGACGGGCTGCCCGACGTCATCGCGCACATCGCCCGCGACCCGCTCGACCCGCTCTTCGACGACGAGGCCTTCCACCGGGCGCTGCGCCGCAAGCGGACCACGATCAAACGGGCCCTGCTGGACCAGTCGCTCATCAGCGGGGTCGGCAACATCTACGCGGACGAGGCCCTGTGGCGCTCCCGCATCCACTACGAGCGCCCGACCGCGACCTTCACCCGTCCGCGCACCCTGCTGCTCCTGGGGCACGTGCGGGACGTGATGAACGCGGCCCTCGCGGTGGGCGGCACCAGCTTCGACAGCCTGTACGTCAACGTCAACGGCGAGTCGGGCTACTTCGACCGGTCCCTGGACGCGTACGGGCGCGAGGGCCTGCCCTGCCGGCGCTGCGGCACGCCGATGCGGCGGCGGCCCTGGATGAACCGGTCGAGCTACTTCTGCCCGCAGTGTCAGCGGGCGCCGCGGGTTTCGTCGTAACGCTCGCGGGCGGCGAGCACGTCGTCCATCCGCCCCTCCACGAAGTGGATGAGGCTCAGCAGCCGCTCGGCGACCCCGCGCCCGAGCGGCGTCAGCTCGTAGTCCACCCGGGGCGGGTTGGTGGGCTGCGCCTCGCGGTGCACCAGGCCGTCGCGCTCCAGGGCGTGCAGCGTCTGGGACAGCATCTTCTCGCTCACGCCGTCGACTCGGCGGCGCAGCTCGTTGAAGCGCAGCGGGCCCTCGTGCAGAGCGCCGAGCGTCAGTCCGCCCCAGCGGCCCGTGACGTGTTCGAGCGTGCCGCGCGAGGGACAGGCCTTGGCGAACACGTTGTACGGGAGGTCGTCCAGCCCCTCCGTGCGCTCCTGGGTGGTGGTCATATTCCCAGCCTACGCCAGTGCAGCGCTAACCAACAGGTTGCACTAACTAGAAGTTAGTGCTTTCCTTTGGTCATCGTCAGCAACCTGCCTCTTCTCAGGAGTACCCGTGACCATCCCAGTCGTCTCCCTCGCCTACCACTCCGGCTACGGCCACACCGCCGTCATCGCCGAGGCCGTCCGCACCGGCGCCGTCGAGGCGGGTGCCGAGGTGCACCTGATCGACGTCGGCGGGATCACCGAGGAGCAGTGGGCGATCCTCGACCGCTCGGACGCCATCGTGTTCGGATCGCCGACCTACATGGGCACCGCGTCCGGCGCCTTCCACGTCTTCGCGGAGGCCACCTCGAAGCGCTGGGCCACCCAGGCCTGGAAGGACAAGCTGGCCGCCGGCTTCACCAACTCCGCCTCCAAGAGCGGCGACAAGCTGCACACCCTGCAGTACTTCCAGATCCTCGCCGCCCAGCTCGGCATGCACTGGATCAACCTGGGACTGCTTCCGGGCTGGAACAGCAGCACCGGCTCCGAGCACGACCTGAACCGCCTCGGCGTCTTCGCGGGCGCCGCCGCCCAGACCAACGCCGACGAGGGCCCGGAAGCCGTGCACAAGGCCGACATCGCCACGGCCGAGCAACTGGGCCGCCGCGTGACGGAGACGGCCAGGGTCTTCCTCAGGGGCCTGGCCGCCGCGTGAGCCCCACCGCTGACGCGGTGAGCAGCGAGCACGGACACACGGACCGCTTCCTGGGCGCATTCCCGGACCCCTGCACGCCTCGGTACGCGGGGCGGGCAGGTCAGTCGTACGACGGGGACGTCGTGCGGACCTCGCCCACTACGTCGAGCGGTACCACGTGCCGGTGGACGCGCGCTTCGTCGAGCACGCGCGCCTGCGCGGCTGGTCCGCGCCGGCCCTGCGCGAGGCCGAACCGATGCGGCTCGGCGGACGCCCTGGACGGCGCCGAGGGGACCGGCGCGGGGAGTGACGGCGCCAGGAGCACGGGCGGTGCCGTGGACCGGCCCGGGCAGCCGCCGTCCCTCGGGGACGGCGGTTTGGCGCGTCCGCGAACCGCAGATCCTCAGTAGCCGAAGTTCTGCGTCCACCAGGGGCCGCCGGAGCCGAGTTCGACGCCGACGCCCAGTGTCTTGAAGTCGCAGTTCAGGATGTTGGCGCGGTGGCCGGGGCTGTTCATCCAGGCGTCCATCACAGCCGCGGCGTCGGCCTGGCCGCGGGCTATGTTCTCGCCGCCGAGGCTGGATATGCCGGCCTTCTCGGCCCGGTCCCACGGAGTCCGGCCGTCCGGATCGGTGTGGTCGAAGAAGCCCCGCGCGGCCATGTCCTCGCTGTAGCTCTGGGCGAGGTCGGTCAGCGCGCTGTTCGCGGCGACCGGGCTGCAGCCCACCTTGGCCCGCTCCTCGTTCACCAGGGACAGCACCTGCGCCGCGACCGCGGACTCCCCGGAGAGGGCGGCGGAGGCGCCGGGCTTGCGCGGAGCCTTGGTGGCCGTACGGGAGGGCGTGTCGTCCGGCTTCTCGCTCGGGGTGGCCGTCGGCTTCTTCTTCTCCGGCGCCTTCTCCGGCGTCTTCTCGGCCTTCTCCGGCGTCTTCGTCGGCGCTGCCGACGACTTCGAGGCGGAGGGCGAGGGCGAGACGGAGCGCTCGGCGTCCCGGCTGGTGGGGGAGTCGTCCCGGCTCTCGGCGCTGCCGGACGTGCCGCCCTGCTCGGCCGGGAGGTTGGTCGGGGTGTCGCCGGCCTGGACGTTGTCGGTGCCGCTGCCGCCGCCGAGCTGGTAGTTCTCCAGGCCGGGCACCGCGCCCGTGGCGACGGCGACCGTGCCGAGCGCGACGGCGGCGGACACGCCGAGCAGCCCGGTGCGCATCGGGCGGGCGGTCTTCTTCCGGCGGCGGTGCGCGCCCGCGCGGCGGGCGCCGCCGTCGGGGGTGAAACCGTCGGGGGTGGAACCGTCCGAACCGAAACCGTCCGAACCGAAGCCGTCGCTCGCGAAGACGGCCGTCTCCGTGAAGCGGTCACCGGCCGCGGAGGCCTCCGCGGCGAACAGATAGGCCTCGCTCCTGGCGTAGGTCTCGGCGTACGCCTCCGGGTTCAGATAGGGCGCGATGCCCATCGTCGGGGCGTCGTCCGCGGTGGAGTACAGCGGGTCGTGGCCCTCCGCGAAGCCGTCGGCGCGGCCTGTGGCGGCGCGGCCGGCGGCGGAGCGTCGGTGGCGTCCCATGTCCTGGCCTTCCTCGTCCTGGCGGTCGACTCGTCCTCGAGATCAACACCAAACTCACTCGATGGTGTGAGTTTCATATGAGATTCGTTGAGGGGGGACGGTACCGCATGGCGCAAGAGGAGGAAGTGCCCGGAGGGAGATTGGGCGGTTAGGTTGCAGTCATGAGCGAGGATGTGCGACTGGTCGCCTGGGTGCGAGGACGCGTCCAAGGTGTGGGTTTCCGCTGGTTCACGCGGGCCAAGGCCCTGGAGATCGGCGGCCTGAGTGGTTTTGCTCTCAATTTGGGCGACGGACGGGTCCAGGTCGTCGCCGAGGGCGCGCCCGAGGGCTGTCAAGGCCTGCTGGAGTGGCTCCGCAGTGACGACACGCCCGGCCGCGTGGAAGGTGTCACCGAGATCTGGGACACACCCCGCGGCGGCTACGAGGGCTTCGCCGTCCGCTGATCCGCACCGCGGAACGGCTCCCCGGCCGTCCGCGACGGGGGTCCCGGGAGCCGCCCCGAACGGAAACTCGCTGGTGATTGCCGAGAACCGCTTGCCTCGGCAGGCTCCACGCGCAAGGATGATCGCCACGCCCCGAGGGCCCGCTGAAGCCGCCGCGCCGCCGTTGAAGGCCGTGTGCGCCAGGGTCGCCCGCCAATACGGGGCGTGATCGTGTTGACCGTCAAACTTTTTGGTGAGACGCTGAAAGCACCCCGCGCACCTTAGCTGTTTGGCATGGCTGAACGGCAGCACAACTGAAGGCCCTGCCAAGCCGCGGGTGCGAATCCCTCACGACCCAACCGCATCGGTCGGTCACTCATTGTGGAGGACCATCCATCATGGCAAAGGCGCTTCTCGGTTACGTCGGCGGCTCCGACCCGCGACTCCTCGCCGAGATGCGACGGCTCCAGCAGCGCGTCCAGGACCTGGAATCCGAACTCGTACGGATCCAGGCGGAGAACGAGGCGCTGACGGCTGCCGCTTCTCACGACAGGATCATGGAGAGCGTTGACGCACACCAGGCGGAGCCTGCGCTCACCTGATCACTGCACCGCTCCACATCGGCACAGCAGTGGTGGGGAAGCCCGTAACAACCGCTGAGTTGTCAGAAGTGCAAGGGACGCCACCGGCGTCCCTTCTTTCTTTCCCCCGCGCATCCTTTCACCGTCTTTAACGTCTGGTCTGCCCTGCGTGTTCAGTGGCGAAACCGCGGGTTCATGGAGTGAGACGAACCCGGGCGGTAGAGTCCGGCGGCGTGCACCTCAAGGCCCTGACCCTCCGCGGGTTCAAGTCGTTCGCCTCTGCGACCACCCTCCGGTTCGAGCCGGGGATCACGTGCGTCGTCGGACCGAACGGCTCGGGCAAGTCCAACGTCGTCGACGCGCTCAGCTGGGTCATGGGGGAGCAGGGCGCCAAGTCGCTGCGCGGCGGCAAGATGGAGGACGTCATCTTCGCCGGCACCACCGGCCGCCCGCCCCTGGGCCGCGCCGAGGTGTCCCTGACCATCGACAACTCCGACGGGGCCCTGCCCATCGAGTACGCCGAGGTCACCATCACGCGGATCATGTTCCGCAACGGCGGCAGCGAGTACCAGATCAACGGCGACACCTGCCGTCTCCTCGACATCCAGGAACTGCTCTCCGACTCCGGCATCGGCCGCGAGATGCACGTCATCGTCGGGCAGGGCCAGCTGGACTCCGTGCTGCACGCCGACCCCATGGGCCGCCGCGCCTTCATCGAGGAGGCCGCCGGCGTCCTCAAGCACCGCAAGCGCAAGGAGAAGGCACTGCGCAAGCTGGACGCGATGCAGGCCAACCTCGCCCGCGTGCAGGACCTCACCGACGAGCTGCGCCGCCAGCTCAAGCCGCTGGGCCGGCAGGCGGCGGTGGCGCGCAGGGCCGCCGTCATCCAGGCGGATCTGCGCGACGCCCGGCTGCGCCTGCTCGCCGACGACCTCGTCCGGCTCCGTGAAGCCCTGCAGGCCGAGGTCGCCGACGAGGCCGCGCTGAAGGAGCGCAAGGAGGCCGCCGAGCAGGAGCTGCGCAGGGCGCTCCAGCGCGAGGCCCTGCTGGAGGACGAGGTCCGGCAGCTCACGCCGCGTCTGCAGCGGGCCCAGCAGACCTGGTACGAGCTCTCCCAGCTCGCCGAGCGGGTGCGCGGCACGATCTCGCTGGCCGACGCGCGCGTGAAGAGCGCCACCTCGGCGCCCCCGGAGGAGCGGCGCGGCCGCGACCCCGAGGACATGGAGCGCGAGGCCGCCCGCATCCGCGAGCAGGAGGCCGAACTGGAGGCGGCCCTGGAAGCCGCCGAACGCGCGCTGGAGGACACGGTCGCCCACCGTGCCGAGCTGGAGCGCGAGCTGGCCCAGGAGGAGCGGCGCCTGAAGGACGCCGCCCGGGCCATCGCCGACCGGCGCGAGGGCCTGGCCCGGCTCAGCGGCCAGGTCAACGCCGCCCGCTCCCGCGCGGCCTCCGCCCAGGCCGAGATCGAGCGCCTGGCCGCCGCCCGTGACGAGGCGCAGGAACGTGCCGTCGCCGCGCAGGAAGAGTACGAGGCCCTCAAGGCCGAGGTCGACGGCCTCGACGCCGGTGACGCGGAACTCGCCGCGCGGCACGAGGCGGCCAAGGAGCGACTGGCCGAGGCCGAGGCCTCGCTCACCGCGGCACGCGAGGCCACCACGGCGGCGGAACGCCGGCGCGCCGCCACCCAGGCCCGCCACGAGGCCCTGGCGCTCGGCCTGCGCCGCAAGGACGGCACCGGCATACTGCTGGCGGCCAGGGACCGCCTCTCGGGCCTGCTCGGTCCGGCGGCGGAGCTCCTGACGGTGGCCCCCGGCCACGAGGTCGCTCTCGCGGCGGCCTTCGGCGCTGCGGCGGACGCGATCGCGGTGACGAGCCCGTCGTCGGCAGCGGAGGCGATCAGACTCCTGCGCAAACAGGACGGGGGCCGGGCGACCCTGCTCCTGGCGGGAGCCGGTGACCCCAGGGGCGCTGTCGGCCCCACCGAACCCGCGGACGCACGACACACCTACGCCGCCGACCTGGTCCGCGGCCCGTCCGAACTGATGCCGGCCGTCCGCCGTCTCCTGCGCGGCATCGTCGTCGTCGACACCCTCGAAGACGCCGAGGACCTCGTCTACGCCCACCCGGGCCTCACCGCCGTCACCGCCGAAGGCGACCTCCTCGGCGCCCACTTCGCCCACGGCGGCTCGGCCGGAGCCCCCAGCCTCCTCGAAGTGCAGGCCTCCGTCGACGAGGCGGCCGCCGAGCTGGAGGAGCTGGCCGTGCGCTGCGAGGAGCTGGCCGAGGCCCAGCGGGAGGCCGTCGAACGGCGCACGGAGTGTGCCGCGCTGGTCGAGGAGCTGGGGGAGCGGCGCAGGGCCGCCGACCGGGAGAAGTCCGCCGTCGCCCAGCAGCTCGGGCGGCTGGCGGGGCAGGCACGCGGCGCCACCGGAGAGGCGGAACGTGCCGCCGCCGCCGCGGCCCGGGCCCAGGAGGCCCTGGACAAGGCGCTCCAGGAGGTCGAGGAACTCGCCGAGCGGCTCGCCGTCGCCGAGGAGATGCCGATCGAGGAGGAGCCCGACACCTCCGTGCGGGACCGGCTCGCCGCCGACGGTGCCAACGCCCGCCAGACCGAGATGGAGGCGCGTCTGCAGGTCCGTACGCACGAGGAGCGGGTCAAGGGCCTCGCCGGCCGGGCCGACTCCCTCGACCGGGCCGCGCGCGCGGAACGTGAGGCACGCGCGCGTGCCGAGCAGCGGCGGGCCCGGCTGCGGCACGAGGCGGCGGTCGCGCAGGCCGTCGGCTCGGGTGCCCGGCAGCTGCTCGCGCATGTCGAGGTCTCGCTCGCCCGCGCCGACGAGGAGCGCACCGCCGCCGAGGCCGCCAAGGCCCGCCGCGAGCAGGAACTCGCCCGCGCCCGCACCCAGGGGCGCGATCTGAAGGCGGAACTCGACAAGTTGACGGATTCGGTCCACCGGGGCGAGGTACTCGGCGCCGAGAAGCGGCTGCGGATCGAGCAGCTGGAGACCAAGGCGCTGGAGGAGCTGGGTGTCGAACCGGCCGGGCTCGTGGCGGAGTACGGTCCGCACCAGCTCGTGCCGCCCTCGCCCCCCGCCGAGGGTGAGGAGCTGCCGGAGGACCCCGAGCACCCGCGCAACCGCCCGAAGCCGTATCTCCGGTCCGAGCAGGAGAAGCGCCTCAAGGCCGCCGAGCGTGCCTACCAGCAGCTCGGCAAGGTGAATCCGCTCGCGCTGGAGGAGTTCGCGGCGCTGGAGGAACGCCACCAGTTCCTCAGCGAGCAGCTGGAGGACCTGAAGAAGACCCGTGCCGACCTGCTCCAGGTCGTCAGGGAGGTCGACGAGCGCGTCGAGCAGGTCTTCACCGAGGCCTACCGGGACACCGCCCGGGAGTTCGAGGGCGTCTTCAGCCGGCTCTTCCCCGGTGGTGAGGGGCGGCTGGTGCTGACCGACCCGGACAACATGCTCACCACGGGCGTGGACGTCGAGGCCCGCCCGCCGGGCAAGAAGGTCAAGCGGCTGTCGCTGCTGTCCGGTGGGGAGCGGTCGCTGACGGCCGTGGCGCTGCTCGTGTCGATCTTCAAGGCGCGGCCCAGCCCGTTCTACGTCATGGACGAGGTCGAGGCCGCCCTCGACGACACCAACCTCCAGCGGCTCATCCGGATCATGCAGGAGCTGCAGGAGGCCTCGCAGCTGATCGTGATCACCCACCAGAAGCGCACCATGGAGGTCGCCGACGCGCTGTACGGCGTCTCCATGCAGGGCGACGGTGTGTCGAAGGTCATCTCGCAGCGCCTCCGCTAGATAGGTGTGTTCTGCACCTGTCTCACCTGCGGTGCTCTATGACTTCAATTCTTGAACACATCCCCGACACACAACCGCCGAAGATTCACAGCACTCGGCTATTGACTTCGAAACTTGAAGGCTTAGTCTCGGCAACGTTCCTTTTACCTTCAGGTACCTTCAGGTGGACCTCGAAGGGCTGACCCCCTCCGGCAGCGTTGCCGGTGGCCCGAGGAGTACACGTGACCAGCACAGCGCAGGCACCCAAGTCAGGAGCCGGGACGGCTCACCCCGATCATCTCGGGCACGTCATCTTCATCGCGGCGGCGGCCGCCATGGGCGGCTTCCTCTTCGGCTACGACAGCTCCGTGATCAACGGCGCCGTCGAGGCTATCCGTGACCGCTACGACGTCGGCTCCGCGGCCCTCGCCCAGGTCATCGCCATCGCCCTGATCGGCTGCGCCATCGGCGCCGCGACCGCCGGACGCATAGCCGACCGCATCGGCCGCATCCGGTGCATGCAGATCGCCGCCGCTCTCTTCACCGTCAGCGCCGTCGGCTCCGCGCTCCCCTTCGCGCTGTGGGACCTCGCCTTCTGGCGCGTCGTCGGCGGCTTCGCCATCGGCATGGCCTCCGTGATCGGCCCGGCCTACATCGCCGAGGTCGCCCCGCCCGCCTACCGCGGCCGGCTCGGCTCCTTCCAGCAGGCCGCCATCGTCATCGGCATCGCCGTGTCGCAGCTGGTCAACTGGGGTCTGCTCAACGCCGCCGACGGCGACCAGCGCGGCAAGCTGATGGGCCTGGAGGCCTGGCAGGTCATGCTCGGCGTCATGGTCGTCCCGGCCGTCCTGTACGGCCTGCTCTCCTTCGCCATCCCCGAGTCCCCGCGCTTCCTCATCTCCGTCGGCAAGCACGAGCGCGCCCGGCAGATCCTCGCCGAGGTCGAGGGCAAGGACGTCGACCTGGACGCCCGTGTGGCCGAGATCGAGGGCGCCATGAAGAGCGAGCACCGCTCGAGCTTCAAGGACCTGCTCGGCGGCAGCTTCTTCTTCAAGCCGATCGTCTGGATCGGCATCGGCCTGTCGGTCTTCCAGCAGTTTGTCGGCATCAACGTCGCGTTCTACTACTCCTCGACGCTGTGGCAGTCGGTCGGCGTCGACCCGACGGACTCGTTCTTCTACTCCTTCACCACGTCGATCATCAACATCGTCGGCACCGTCATCGCGATGATCTTCGTCGACCGGGTCGGCCGCAAGCCGCTGGCGATCATCGGCTCGATCGGCATGGTCGTCGGCCTCGCGCTGGAGGCCTGGGCGTTCTCCCACCACCTGGTCGACGGCAAGCTGCCCGCCGCGCAGGGCTGGATCGCCCTGATCGCCGCGCACGTCTTCGTCCTCTTCTTCGCGCTGTCCTGGGGTGTCGTCGTCTGGGTCATGCTCGGCGAGATGTTCCCCAACCGGATCCGCGCCGCCGCCCTGGGTGTGGCCGCCGCCGCGCAGTGGATCGCCAACTGGGCCATCACCGCGAGCTTCCCGTCGCTGGCCGACTGGAACCTGTCCGTGACGTACGTGATCTACACGGCGTTCGCCGCGCTCTCCATCCCGTTCGTCCTGAAGTTCGTCACCGAGACCAAGGGCAAGTCCCTGGAGGAGATGGGCTGAGCCCGTCCCGCGCACTCGGGGAGAAGGGCCAAAGTCCCCGCTGCCCCTCTCCCCGTAACCCGCCGCCGCCCCGGTTCGGCCACTGCCCGAGCCGGGGCGGCGGTCCGTCGTCTCACCGGACGATGACACCGCCGCCCTCGATCATCCGCGCGTGCGGGGCAGCTACCTCCAGGTTCCGCAGCCGTCTCACCAGCCCCGGCGGTTCTCCTGCGAACGCGCGCGGGCCCCGCGTGCCCTCGGCGATCGCGTCGAGCCGGTCATGCGGCAGGGCCACCTCGCGCAGGAAGCCCGCGGCGTCCTCGCCCTCCACCTCCAGGTCGTCGTCGGCCGGCACCGGCGGGAAGCGGGCGCCCACCGCGCGCACCGCCTCCGACCCCCACCGGTTCCGTGGCGACGCCCCGGTCGTCGGCGTACGCGGCGATCTCCAGGGCTGCGCGGCAACGGGCCCCCGAGTTCGACGGGAGAGGCCCGTCAGCTGACAGGGCGTCAGACGCTCAGAGGTGTGGAGATCCGGCGGCCCCGGCCTTTCGGGGCGGTGCGGGCAGGGTGACCCGGGGTCCCATGACTGATACTGGACGCGTTATGGACATCGTCATCCTTGCTGTAGTCATCGCCGTGGTCGTGCTCGGCGCGCTCGGCGGGCTCATCGTCGGCAGCCGGCGCAAGAAGCAGCTGCCGCCGCCCCCGCCCGCGGCGCCCGACATCACCGCCCCACCGGCCGAGCCGCACGTCGGCGACGAGGCCGAGACGCCGCGGGAGGAACCGCGGCGCACGATAGAGGAGGTTGATCTCCCGGACGGCTCGGCTCCGGTCGTCGTCGAGGAGCCGCCCGCCGAGGTTCCCGGGATCGAGATCCCGGAGCCCACCGCGGGCCGCCTGGTCCGGCTGCGGGCCCGGCTCTCCCGCTCGCAGAACGCCCTGGGCAAGGGCCTGCTGACCCTGCTGTCCCGCGAGCACCTCGACGAGGACACCTGGGAGGAGATCGAGGACACGCTGCTCACCGCCGACGTCGGCGTGCAGCCCACCCAGGAACTGGTCGAGCGGCTGCGCGAGCGCGTGAAGGTGCTCGGCACCCGCACCCCCGAGGGACTGCGCACCCTGCTCCGCGAGGAGCTCCTCACCCTGGTCGGCCGCGACATGGACCGCGTGGTCAAGACCGAGCCGGAGGACCGCAAGCCGGGCATCGTGATGGTCGTCGGCGTCAACGGCACCGGCAAGACCACCACCACCGGCAAGCTCGCCCGTGTCCTGGTCGCCGACGGCCAGAGCGTGGTGCTCGGCGCGGCCGACACCTTCCGGGCCGCCGCCGCCGACCAGCTCCAGACCTGGGGCGAGCGCGTCGGCGCCTACACCGTGCGCGGACCGGAGGGCGGCGACCCGGCCTCCGTGGCCTTCGACGCGGTCAAGGAGGGCAAGGAGATGGGCGCGAACGTCGTGCTCATCGACACCGCCGGCCGGCTGCACACCAAGACCGGCCTCATGGACGAGCTCGGCAAGGTCAAGCGGGTCGTCGAGAAGCACGCCCCGGTCGACGAGGTGCTGCTCGTCCTCGACGCCACCACCGGCCAGAACGGCCTCGTCCAGGCCCGGGTGTTCTCCGAGGTCGTGGACATCACCGGCATCGTGCTCACCAAGCTGGACGGCACGGCCAAGGGCGGCATCGTCGTCGCGGTCCAGCGCGAGCTGGGCGTCCCGGTCAAGCTGGTCGGGCTCGGCGAGGGCGCGGACGACCTCGCGCCGTTCGAGCCGGAGGCGTTCGTTGACGCCCTTATCGGGGAGTGAGCTCGGCACCCGCCGCGGCACGACCTGCGAAAAACCATACCTGCGCGAGAAGCGCCCGCCCCCGAGGTGCAGTCGGGGACGGGCGCTTCGCTCTGTGTCCTGGCCGCGGCTACGCCCGTGAGCGGTGTGCCACGTACGCCAGCGTGCCCAGCACCAGGCGGGCCTCCGGTGGCCGGGAGGCCGAGTCCAGGGCGGGGGACCGCAGCCAGCGGACCGGGCCGAGGCCGCCGCGGTCCGAGGGCGGCGCCGTGATGTGCGTGCCGGGGCCGAGGCCGCGCAGATCGAGCGCGTCCGGATCGTCCCAGCCCATGCGGTAGAGCAGCCCGGGCAGGTCGGCGGCGGCGCCGGGCGCGACGAGGAAGTGGGCGCGGCCGTCCGGGGTGGCGGCGACCGGGCCGACGGGCAGGCCCATGCGCTCCAGCCGGGCCAGGGCGCGGCAGCCGGCCGGCTCGGCCACCTCGATGACGTCGAAGGCCCGGCCGACCGGCAGCATCACCGAGGCGCCGGGGAACTCGCCCCAGGCCTCGGTCACGTCGTCGAGCGTCGCCCCGGCGGGGATCACCGGGGCGAAGTCCAGCGGATGCGCGCCCGGGGCCGGGCAGTCGCGGCGGCCGCAGGAGCACGCGCCCGCCGACGCCCGGGCTCCCGGCACCACGTCCCAGCCCCACAGGCCGGTGTACTCGGCCACGGCCGTGCCCTCCGACGAGCGGCTGCGGCGGCGCGAGCCGGACCGGATGTCGCGCATGCCCCGGCTGATGCCGATCGTGAAGCCCATACCCCCTCCAACGGGTCTGGCGCACCGGCGGTTACGCAGCGGACGCGATGCGTGACTCTCCGTTTCCACCTTCCCCGTGACGGACGGTTCACTCCGCGCCGGGAAGTGCCCAGGGTGGTGTGCCCGTCGGCGCGCGCCCCTGGATGCATCGCTGCACCCGCTCCTGGGTGTGCTGTGTCAAGTGAATCGCGCGTTGACGTACGTGAGTTCATTCGAAGGGGTGGCGAATGGTGGCGATTGCGTGTGAGCCGTGGCTGGACGGGTGATCGTAGGATTACTCTGTGTGCACGAGGCCTGGGGGCACATGCACTCGCGGGTATGCCGGTGGCAACTCGCCTTTTCCGTTCGAAGGGTGACAAGGGCCGGACGGACGGCCGTACGAACCGGCATGCTGATAGGGCTTGGCGCACTCGGCGGCAAGTGGTCTCAGGGATGGGGGCGTTCCAGTGAGCGGCAACGGCGGAAGCGGAACGAACGCTGCACACGCGACGCACACTGACAAGCGCCCGAACGAGCTGCTCACCTCCTGGTTCGTGCGCAGCGGCTGGTCCAAGGGCGAGCTGGCCCGCCAGGTCAACCGCAGAGCCCGCCAGCTCGGCGCCAACCACATCTCCACGGACACCTCCCGGGTGCGCCGCTGGCTCGACGGCGAGAACCCGCGCGAGCCGATCCCCAAGATCCTCTCCGAGCTGTTCTCGGAGCGCTTCGGCGTCGTCGTCTCCGTCGAGGACCTGGGGCTGCGCACCGCGCGCCAGTCACCGTCCGCGACCGGCGTCGACCTGCCCTGGACGGGCCCGCAGACCGTGGCCCTGCTCAGCGAGTTCTCGCGCAGCGACCTGATGCTGGCCCGGCGCGGCTTCCTCGGGAGCTCGCTGGTCCTGTCCGCGGGCCCGGCCCTCATCGAGCCCATGCAGCGCTGGCTCGTGCCCTCGCCCCCCGGCCCGCGGTCCGAGCCCGAGCCGGCGGCCGCCTCCGGGCGCTCCCGCGGCCGGCTGTCGAAGCCGGAGCTGGACCTCCTGGAGTCCACGACGGTGATGTTCCGCCAGTGGGACGCCCAGTGCGGCGGCGGGCTGCGCCGCAAGGCCGTCGTCGGCCAGTTGCACGAGGTGACCGACCTGCTCCAGGAACCCCAGCCGGAAACCACCACCCGGCGCCTGTTCAAGGTCGCCGCCGAGCTCGCCGAGCTGGCCGGCTGGATGTCGTACGACATCGGGCTGCAGCCGACCGCGCAGAAGTACTTCGTCCTCGCGCTGCACGCGGCCAAGGAGGCCGGCGACCGGCCCCTCGGCTCGTACGTGCTGTCCAGCATGAGCCGTCAGATGATCCACCTCGGCCGGCCCGACGACGCGCTGGAGCTGATCCACCTCGCGCAGTACGGCAGCCGGGACTGCGCGAGCCCGCGCACCCAGTCGATGCTGTATGCGATGGAGGCCCGCGCCTACGCCAACATGGGCCAGCCCGGCAAGTGCAAGCGGGCGGTGCGGATGGCCGAGGACACCTTCGCCGAGGCCGACGAGTGGGACGAGCCCGACCCCGACTGGATCCGCTTCTTCTCCGAGGCCGAGCTCTACGGCGAGAACTCCCACTCCTACCGCGACCTGGCCTACGTCGCCGGCCGCAGCCCCACCTACGCCTCGCTGGCCGAGCCCCTGATGAAGCGGGCCGTGGAGCTGTTCGCCGAGGACGGCGAGCACCAGCGGTCGTATGCGCTGAACCTGATCGGCATGGCCACCGTGCACCTCCTGCAGCGCGAGCCCGAGCAGAGCACGGTGTTCGCCGCCGAGGCCATGCAGGTCGCCAAGAAGGTCCGCTCCGAGCGCGTCAACACCCGTATCCGCAAGACCGTCGACACCGCCGCACGCGACTTCGGCGACCTCGGTGAGGTCGTCGACCTCACCGAGCGGCTCGCCGCCGAGCTGCCCGAAACCGCCGCCGAGGCGGTCTGAGGCCCCGACCCCGAACCCCGGCCGCGGCCGGCCCTCCCGAACTGCCCGACTCGGCTCCCCCAGCCAGGTCAGCGGAAGGCCGACCGCGGCCGGCCTGTGCGCTCGTAAGGCCACGAGCGCCGAAGGTTGCGCCACGATAACGATCGGCGCACCCGCCCTCCGGCAGTTCATCGACGCGTAACACAGCACGCGCCTTCGTCACGGTCGCGAAACAACGAGGGGCCTCCACCGAAACCGCGCTGCGCCAATCTCGTGGCGCATAACCGGCCCACCCCCTCACTCCGCTCCAGGCTTCGCCCGCACGGGGCCGTACCAATGACGAGGAGACGCCGATGGCACCAGCCATCACCCTTGCCGCAGAAGCGCCCAAGCTGTCTGCCGCCAACACAGGGTTCATGCTCATCTGTTCCGCCCTGGTGATGCTCATGACCCCGGGCCTGGCCTTTTTCTACGGAGGCATGGTCCGCGTCAAGAGCACCCTGAACATGCTGATGATGAGCTTCATCAGCCTCGGGATCGTCACCATCCTGTGGGTGCTGTACGGCTTCTCCATGGCGTTCGGCACCGACTCCGGCAGCCTCATCGGCTGGAACTCCGACTGGGTGGGCCTCGGCAACATCGGCCTGACCGAGCTGTGGGACGGCTACACCATCCCGGTGTTCGTCTTCCTGGTGTTCCAGCTGATGTTCGCGATCATCACGCCCGCCCTGATCAGCGGCGCCCTCGCGGACCGTGTGAAGTTCAGCGCCTGGGCGCTGTTCGTCGCCCTGTGGGCCACGGTCGTCTACTTCCCGGTCGCGCACTGGGTCTGGGGCGCCGGCGGCTGGGCCTTCGAGCTCGGCGTCATCGACTTCGCCGGCGGTACGGCCGTGCACATCAACGCCGGTGCCGCCGCGCTCGGCGTGATCCTGGTCATCGGCAAGCGCGTCGGCTTCAAGAAGGACCCGATGCGTCCGCACAGCCTCCCGCTGGTCATGCTCGGTGCCGGTCTGCTGTGGTTCGGCTGGTTCGGCTTCAACGCCGGCTCCTGGCTCGGCAACGACGACGGCGTGGGCGCGCTGATGTTCGTCAACACGCAGGTCGCCACGGCCGCCGCCGTCCTCGGCTGGCTCGCCTACGAGAAGATCCGCCACGGCGCCTTCACCACGCTCGGAGCCGCCTCCGGCGCGGTCGCGGGCCTGGTCGCCATCACCCCGGCCGGCGGCGCGATCTCCCCGCTCGGCGCCATCGCCGTCGGCGCCATCGCCGGTGTGCTGTGCGCCATGGCCGTCGGGCTGAAGTACAAGTTCGGCTACGACGACTCCCTCGACGTGGTCGGCGTCCACCTGGTCGGCGGCATCCTCGGCTCCCTGCTCATCGGCTTCTTCGCCACCGGCAAGGGCCAGTCCGACGTCGCGGGCCTGTTCTACGGCGGCGGCCTCGACCAGTTCTGGAAGCAGTGCGCCGGTGTCTTCGGTGTCCTCGCCTACTCCCTGGTCGTCTCCGCGGTCCTCGCCTTCCTCCTCGACAAGACGATCGGGA
>NZ_JBEOTZ010000045.1:0-39234 GCF_040303825.1 Streptomyces sp. NPDC094143 | reverse complement strand
GAGAACTCGGCCAGCGGCCAGAACGCCGAGCGGCCGGGTTCGTCCACGGCGTGGGCGAGCAGGGCGACCGGCGGCCGCATCTCCTCGTCGGCGGTCCCGGCGAGGGGGAGCAGCGGCTCAGACGTCGAGGCGCAGGCCGGGCACGATCACGTCGGGATCACCGCCGATGACGGCCTTGTTGGTGGCGTAGAGGCGCTGCCAGGTGGTCCCGTGCCGGGCGGCCACGGCGCTCAGCGTGTCGCCCGCGCGGACGGTGTAGTCGCCGCGGTTCGCGCCGCGGTCCGGGTGGCCCGTTTGACGTGCCGGCGCCTTCGCGGGCTTCTCCGGTGCGGACCGGGTGCTCACCGGGCCGGCGCTCGCCCCGGCGCGTGCCGAGCAGACGGGCCAGGCGCCCCACCCCTGGGACCGCTGGACCTTGGTGGCGACGGCGATCTGCTGCGACCTGCTCGCCTGGTCGGCGGTGGCCGCGTAGGCCGTGCCGCCGTAGGCGCGCCAGGTGGAGGGGGCGAACTGGAGTCCGCCGTAGTAGCCGTTGCCGGTGTTGATGTGCCAGTTGCCGCCGCTCTCGCACTGGGCGATGCGGTCCCACACTCCGCTGTCGGCCGCCGTGGCGTTCCCGGTCGCGGCCAGCAGTCCCAGGGGCGCGAGCAGTGCCGCCCCGGCGAGGACCGCCGTCGCACGCACCTGGTTCCCGCGGGCGTTGTCGCGAGCGCTATGGGCACATTCGGACATGTAGTTCCCTCTCGACGCACTCGGGGTCCCCCAGGGCGGCACGCCACGCCCCGCACCATGGGGTGTGGGGGTCGCGCCCGCCCCGCCCGCCGGTGGTGGCGCTGTGCGCGGTTCCCGAGGGAGCCGTGCGGCCGGCGGACGTACCCGAGCGGTGCTCGATGCACACGGCCGAGGAATCTAGGGACGTCGGCGGCCCGGCAGCAACCGGTCGTCCGTTGCGGCAGGCCAGTTCACCGATACCCCGGGTAACGGCGATTTCCGGACACCCACTTCATTCGTGGATTTCCGGATTTTTCGACCCATCCACGCGAAAGCGTGTGACCTAGTTCACCATTCCAACACCCCTTGCGCCGAACCGAGTTGACGATGAGTGCGCGGTTCCGCGCGGAAGGTGACCCTGCGCGCCGGTTGGTTCGATTCCGTTCGCTCCAGGGCGTGACTCCCGCCACAGATCGCCCGTTGTCTTCTTCATGAGCCGGGGCCGACCCGGACCACGGACCGGGAGCCACCCGGCCTCGCCACGCACCGCATCCCCGAGGGAGCCACCCGTGCCGCGCATGCTCGACGTCAGCGACGAGGTACGCGCCGAGATCGGCGACGAAGAAGCCGACCGCCTGCTCGCCGGAGAGACCGCCCCGGGCAGTTACGACTGCACGTCCTGCCGCACCCCGGGCGACTCCGGACAGGAACGCACCAGCACCGTCCTGTTCGTCGGGGACGAGACCGCCGTCCTCGCCTTCGCCCACGCCGGCTGCCTGCCCTCGCAGGTCGTCCAGGTCACCGAGGAGCAGCTCCGGGGTGCCGTGAAGTCCATCACCGGCGACACCGTCGACCTGGAGCCCGACAAGGTGGTTCCCGAGCAGGCGGTGCTCGGCGTGACCAGTGGACTCGTCCTGATCGGCGGCGAGTTGCACCCGGCCCTGGTGGTGGAGCCGACCGTGCCCATCGCCCGGCCCGGGACGACCGGCTCCGGCGACGACTTCTTGCCGCTGCTGATCGAGCAGGGCTTCATGCCGCTGACCGAGCTGTCGGCCGTACCGCCGGTGCTGCACGGCTGGTCGGTGCTGCTCGCGGTGGGGCAGCTGCACGCGGTGCTCCAGCCGGGCGGCAACGGCGGCCAGCCGGTGGCCTGGTGGCAGGCGCACCAGCCGCTGCAGGTCACCGACGCCTGGCGGGCGGCCGCCAACAAGCACCAGCAGGTGCTGATGTTCGCCGCGCCCGTCGGCTCGATCGGCCGCCAGCCGCGCGAGGACCTGCTGCGGGACGCCCTGGACAAGGCGGCGGCCAACGGCGAGCTGGTCGCCGCGGCCCTGCCGCTGGCCGGCACCTGAGCCGGGCGTCACCCGCGCGGGCCGAAACCCTGCGAAAGCCGTAACCGGGGCCGCATCCCTTGACCCGCGAGGTCGTTTGGACATACGTGCACGCATACGAGGTTCCCCGCCGCCAGTCCTTCTCGTCGATCCCCTCCGCGCGGTCGGCTCAGGACTCCCAGGGCGGCCCATCGGCCACGCCGATCTACGACGCGCTCTACGCCGAGTACGTCAGGTCCTTCCGCGCGCTGCCCGGCGACCGCAGTGGCGAGGAGAAGCTGGGCTTCACCGCCTTCGGGAACATTTCGCACAGTACGGGCTCGCACAGCAGCTCACGCGGCAGCTCGTACAGTGCCTACAGCGCGGGCGCCCAGAGCGCCCGGCACGCCGCCGGTCAGCAGCCGCAGTGGCAGCGCGTCGGGACCATCGGCACGCACGGCACGCACGGCACGCAGATGCGCCATGTGCCGGCCGCGTTGCCGCCGGGCCGGCGCAGCGGCGTCTGAGCGAGCACCGGACATCAGTGAGGGGCGGCCCCGTCGGAGCCGCCCCTCACTGATGTGTCGCGTTACTTCTTCTTGCCGCGCTTCTCGCGCACCCGCACCGAGATGTGGATCGGCGTCCCCTCGAAGCCGAACTCCTCGCGCAGGCGGCGCTCGATGAAGCGCCGGTAGCCCGCCTCGATGAAGCCGGAGGCGAAGAACACGAACCGCGGCGGCTTGGTGCCCGCCTGCGTGCCGAACAGGATGCGCGGCTGCTTGCCGCCCCGGATCGGGTGCGGGTGGGCGGCGACCAGCTCGCCGAGGAAGGCGTTCAGCCGGCCCGTCGGCACCCGGGTCTCCCAGCCCGCCAGGGCCGTCTCGATCGCCGGGACCAGCTTCTCCATGTGCCTGCCGGTGCGCGCCGAGACGTTCACGCGCGGCGCCCAGGCGACCTGGCCGAGCTCGGTCTCGATCTCCCGCTCCAGGTAGTAGCGGCGCTCCTCGTCGAGGGTGTCCCACTTGTTGAACGCCAGGACGACCGCGCGGCCCGCCTCGACGGCCATGGTGACGATGCGCTGGTCCTGAACCGAGATGGACTCGGAGGCGTCGATCAGGATGACGGCGACCTCCGCCTTCTCGACGGCCGCGGCGGTGCGCAGCGAGGCGTAGTAGTCGGCGCCCTGCTGGAGGTGCACCCGCTTGCGGATGCCGGCGGTGTCGACGAACTTCCAGGTGACGCCGCCCAGTTCGATCAGCTCGTCGACCGGGTCGCGGGTGGTGCCCGCCAGCTCGTTGACGACGACGCGCTCCTCGCCCGCCACCTTGTTCAGCAGGGAGGACTTGCCGACGTTGGGGCGGCCGATCAGGGCGATGCGGCGCGGGCCGCCGATGCCGCCGGCGCCGAAGGTCTCGCGGGGCGCCTCGGGCAGCACCTCCAGCACCTGGTCGAGCATGTCGCCCGTACCACGGCCGTGCAGCGCGGAGACCGGGTAGGGCTCGCCCAGGCCCAGCGCCCACAGGTACGCCGCGTCGGCCTCGCCGCTCGGGCCGTCCACCTTGTTGGCGCACAGCACGACCGGCTTGCCGGCCTTGCGCAGCAGCCGTACGACGGCCTCGTCGGTGTCCGTGGCGCCGACCTTGGCGTCCACGACGAACACGACGGCGTCTGCGGCCTCGATCGCGTACTCGGCCTGGGCGGCCACGGAGGCGTCGATGCCGAGGACGTCCTGCTCCCAGCCGCCGGTGTCGACGACCTTGAAGCGTCGGCCCGCCCACTCGGCCTCGTAGGTGACACGGTCGCGGGTGACGCCTGGCTTGTCCTCGACGACGGCCTCGCGGCGCCCGATGATGCGGTTGACCAGGGTCGACTTGCCGACATTGGGGCGGCCGACGACGGCGAGCACGGGCAGCGGACCGTGGCCCGCCGCCTCGATCGCGCCCTCGACGTCCTCGAGGTCGAAGCCCTCCTCCGCGGCGAGCTCCATGAACTCCGCGTACTCGGCGTCGCCGAGTGCCCCGTGGTCGTGCTCCTGCGCGCCCTCGGGCTGGATGTGGTCGTTCATGAAGTGCGTACCTCGTCGTTCATCGTGGTGGTCGGTGGATCGCCCGCCGTGTGCGGGCTGATCCACTACTCAGTGTCGCCTAGCGCCTGGTGAGGCGCCTGGCGTTTTCCAGGTGGGCGGCCAGCTGCTTCTGTATGCGGCCGGTCGCCTCGTCGAGTGCCTTGCGCGTGCGGCGGCCGCTGCCGTCGCCGGCTTCGAAGGGCTCGCCGAAGACGACGTCCACGCGCGAGCGCAGCGGGGGCAGCGCCTTTATCAACCGTCCGGGGCGCTCGGAACTTCCCAGCACGGCGACCGGCACGATCGGGGCACCGCTGCGCACCGCGAAGTAGGCGAGCCCGGCGCGCAGCGAGGCGAAGTCGCCCTCGCCCCGGGTGCCCTCCGGGAAGATGCCGAGCACGCCGCCGTTGTCCAGGACACCGAGCGCGCGGGTGATCGCCGTGCGGTCGGTGGTGTCGCGGTCCACCTTCAGCTGGCCGATGCCGGTCAGGAACGGGTCGAGCGGGCCGACGAACGCCTCCTTCTTGATCAGGAAGTGCGTCGGCCGGGGAGCCACGCCCATGACCATCGGGCCGTCGATGTTGTGCGCGTGGTTGACCGCGAGGATCACCGGGCCGGTCGCGGGCACCTTCCAGGCGCCGAGCACGCGCGGCTTCCACAGGCCGTACATCAGGCCGACGCCGATGCGCCGCCCGACCTCGGCGCCCCGCACCGAAGGCAGCTCGGTCACTTCCCGGCCCGCTTCTCCTCGACGAGGGTGACGACGCACTCGATGACCTGGGCCAGCGTGAGCTCGGTGGTGTCCACCTCGACGGCGTCGTCCGCCTTGGCGAGCGGGGAGGTCTTGCGGCTGGAGTCGGCGGCGTCGCGCTTGATCAGGGCCTCGCGCGTGGACTGCACGTCGGCGTCCTTCAGCTCACCGCTGCGGCGGGCGGCACGGGCCTCCGCGGAGGCGGTGAGGAAGATCTTCAGGTCGGCGTCCGGCAGCACGGTCGTGCCGATGTCGCGGCCCTCGACGACGATGCCGTTCGCCGCGGAGGCCGCGATGGAGCGCTGCAGCTCGGTGATCCGGGCCCGCACCTCGGGCACCGCGCTGACCGCGCTGACCTTGGAGGAGACCTCCTGGGTGCGGATCGGTCCGGCCACGTCCACGCCGTCGACTGTGATCGTCGGTGCCTCCGGGTCGGTGCCGGAGACGATCTCGGGCTTGCCCGCGGCGGCGGCGACGGCCGACGGGTCGTCGATGTCGATGCCGTTGTTCACCATCCACCAGGTGATCGCCCGGTACTGGGCGCCGGTGTCCAGATAGCTCAGCCCGAGCTGGGCCGCCACGGCCTTCGACGTGCTCGACTTGCCGGTGCCGGCGGGGCCGTCGATGGCGACAATCACTGGCGTGGCGCTTTCCACTGTGGGGACCTTCCTGAACCGGGCTGGCGGGGTGAGGGCGCGACTGCCCCGCACAAGGTTACTGGGTGCGGGTCACTCGTCCGGCCGCGCGTCGGCGCCGGCGGTACCCGGCCGACGGCGCACGCCCGCCCCGGTCCGGCGGCCGGCCCGCACCGGCGGCGCCCCGCGGGCTACTGCCGGATCGCCCAGCCCCGCTCCCGCAGGGCGGCGGACAGCACGGGCGCGGCCTTCGGCTCCACCATCAACTGCACGAGTCCGGCCTGCTGACCCGTCGCGTGCTCGATCCGCACGTCCTCGATGTTGACCCCGGCCATCCCCGCGTCCGCGAAGATACGGGCCAGCTGCCCCGGCTGGTCGTCGATGAGCACGGCCACGACCTCGTAGACCCGCGGAGCGGACCCGTGCTTGCCGGGGACGCGGACCTGCCCCGCGTTGCCGCGCCGCAGCACGTCCTCGATCCCGTCCGCCCCCTCGCGCCGCTTGTGGTCGTCGGACGACTGCAGCGCCCGCAGCGCCCGCACGGTCTCCTCCAGGTCCGCGGCGACGTCCGTGAGCAGGTCGGCGACCGGCCCGGGGTTGGCGGAGAGGATGTCGATCCACATGCGGGGGTCGGAGGCGGCGATCCTCGTCACGTCCCGGATGCCCTGCCCGCACAGCCGTACGGCGGCCTCCTCGGCGTGCTCCAGCCGCGCGGCGACCAGGCTGGAGACCAGGTGGGGCATGTGGGAGACGAGTGCGACGGCCCGGTCGTGGGCGTCGGCGTCCATCACCACGGGCACGGCACGGCAGTGCGAGACCAGTTCCAGGGCGAGGTTCAGCACCTCGGTGTCGGTGTCCCGGGTCGGGGTGAGCACCCAGGGGCGGCCTTCGAACAGGTCCCCGGTCGCGGCGAGCGGGCCGGACTTCTCCCGGCCCGACATGGGGTGCGTGCCGATGTAGGCGGCCAGGTCGAGGCCGCGCGCCTCCAGCTCGCGGCGCGGCCCGCCCTTGACGCTGGCCACGTCGAGGTAGCCGCGCGCCGCACCGCGGCCCATGGCGTCGGCGAGCACGCCGGCCACGTACGCGGGCGGGGCGGCGACGATGGCCAGGTCGACGGGTCCGTCCGGCGCCTCGTCCGTCCCGGCGCCCAGCGCGGCCGCCGTACGGGCCTGCTCCGGGTCGGGGTCGGCGAGGTGCACGGTGACGCCCCGCTGGGACAGGGCGAGGGCGGCGGACGTGCCGATGAGGCCGGTGCCGATGACGAGTGCGGTTCTCACTGGGCGATGTCCTTGCGCAGGGCGGCCGCGGCGCCGAGGTAGACGTGGGCGATCTCGGCGCGGGGCCGGTCGGACTCGATGTGTGCGAGGACCCGGACGACACGCGGCATGGCGCCCTCGATGTCCAGCTCCTGGGCGCAGATCAGGGGTACGTCGACGATGCCCAGCTTGCGGGCGGCGGCCGCCGGGAAGTCGCTGCGCAGGTCGGGCGTGGCCGTGAACCAGATGCTGATCAGGTCGTCGGCGACGAGGCCGTTGCGCTCCAGGATGGCCGAGAGCAGGGCGCCGACCTGCTCGTCCATGTGCCCGGCCTCGTCCCGCTCCAGTTGGACGGCGCCCCGGACCGCTCGTACCGCCACGGCGATGCTCCTTGCTGACGTGCGTGTCGCTCTGCGTCCGTCCAGCCTAGTCAGCCCGCGCGGCCCGGGTACGCGGCGCCCGCCCGGTGAGACGCCAGGATTGCCGCTTGTTGGGTATTTTCGGAGTCAACATTCAGCGAAGTCCCTTTTCTCCTTCCCTACGGCACCTTCGGAGTGACGACATGACCCACGAGACCACGCGCCGCACGGTCCTCCTCGCCACGGGCGCGACGGGCGCGGTGGCACTCGTCGCGGCCTGCGGCGGGGGCGGCGACGACAACGGCTCATCGCCGGCGGACTCCCCCACCGGCCGGGACGCCACGAGCGCCTCCGCGGGCCAGGGCAAGGAGCTGGCCTCCACCGGCGAGATCCCGGTCGGCGGCGGCAAGATCTTCAAGGACGAGCAGGTCGTGGTGACCCAGCCGGAGCAGGGGCGGTTCGAGGCCTTCTCGGCGATCTGCACGCACCAGCGCTGCCTGCTGGGGTCGGTCTCCGACGGCACGATCAACTGCCCGTGCCACGGCAGCAGGTTCCGCGTCGCGGACGGGTCCGTGGCCAACGGCCCGGCGACGAGCCCCCTGCCCGCCGAGAAGATCACCGTGGAGGGCGGCTCCGTGCGCCTGGCGTGACGGTCAGGAATCCCAGAGCGCCCCGAGGGTCAGCAGATCGGTCCGGTACTCGACGCGGTCGGCCCACTCGGCCGGCCAGGCCTCCGCGCCCAGGTACGCGCCGGCGAAGGCGCCGGTGAGGCAGGCGATCGAGTCCGAGTCGCCGGCGGTGCAGGCGGCCCGGCGCAGGGCGGTGAGCGGCTCGTCGACGAAGAGCAGGAAGCACAGCAGCCCGGTCGCCAGCGCCTCTTCGGCGATCCAGCCCTCCCCGGTGGCCAGGCAGGGGTCGGTCTCCGGCGACGCGGTCCGCACGGCGTGCCGGAGCCGGTCGAGGATCGCCAGGCACTCGTCCCAGCCGCGCGCGATGAACTGCTCGGCGCTCGCGTCCCGGGCCCGCCTCCACAGGTCGCCCAGCCAGCGCTCGTGGTAGCGGCTGCGGTTCTCCAGGGCGTACGACCGCAGCAGTCCGACCAGCCCGGTCGGTTCGGCGCCCCGCGCGAGCAGGCGTACGGCGTGGGCGGTGAGGTCGGAGGCGGCCAGGGCGGTCGGGTGCCCGTGGGTGAGGGCGGCCTGCAACTGGGCGGCTCCCGCGCGCTGTTCGTCGCTCAGCCCGGGTATCAGGCCCAGGGGCGCGACGCGCATGTCGGCACCGCAGCCCTTGGAGTGGATCTGACTGGCGTCCTGCCAGGGGCGGTCCGTGTGCTCCAGGAGGGCGCAGGCGCGCAGGCAGGTGTTGCCGGGGGCGCGGTTGTTCTCCGGGGAGCGGTTCCAGGCGATGAACTCCTGCCGCACGGCCGCGGCCATGCCCCGGGGTTCGAGCACGCCGCGGTCCATCGCGGCCCGCAGGCCCCGTCCCAGTGCCAGCGTCATCTGGGTGTCGTCGGTGACGATCGCCGGTCTCGGCAGCTCCATCTGCCGCCACGGCCCGCACTTGGCGAGGATCGAGGGGACGTCGTTGAACTCGGTCGGGAAGCCCAGCGCGTCCCCCAGGGCGAGACCCGTGAGCGCCCCGGTGGCGGCCTGCTTGTGGACGAGTGTGGTCATGCGGGGCGTCCTTCCGGGGTCGGCCTCAGCAGCGGCGGGTGGAGCGTGGTGGCGGTGCCGGCGCGGTACAGCGCGGCGGGCTTGCCCCGGCCGCCGGTCAGCCGCGCGGCACCGGGGACGGGTTCGACGAAGCCGGGGGTGGCGAGGACCTTGCGCCGGAAGTTGGGCCGGTCGAGCGGGGTGCCCCACACCGCCTCGTAGACCTGCTGGAGCTCGCCGAGGGTGAACTCGGGCGGGCAGAAGGCGGTGGCGAGGCGGGTGTACTCCAGCTTGGCGCCGACGCGCTCGTGGGCGTCGGCCAGGATGCGGTCGTGGTCGAAGGCGAGCGGCCCCGGCGTGCCGTACGGCAGCCAGTCGGCGCGCGCCGCGTCGCTGCCGCCGTGCGCCTCGGGCGCGTCGGGCAGCAGCGCGGCGAAGGCGACGGACACGACCCGCATCCGGGGGTCGCGGCCGGGCTCGCTGTACGTCCGCACCTGTTCCAGATGCAGCCCCGAGACGTCCGACAGGCCCGTCTCCTCGGCGAGTTCCCGCCGGGCGGCCGTCTCCGCGGACTCGTCCGGCTGCACGAACCCGCCGGGCAGGGCCCGGTGCCCGGCGTACGGCTCCTGGCCGCGCTCGACGAGCAGCACGTGCAGGGCGCCCTCCCGGAGGGTGAACACGGCGAGGTCGACGGTGACGGCGAAGGGCTCGTGGGCGTACTTGTCGTAGCCGTCCATGACGAACACCCCCTTTAATAGTCAGCACGACTATAAAAGGGGGTGGGGGCCCGTCACAAGGTCTAGAGGTCGACTTCCTGCATCAGCATGCCGACCTCGGTGTTGGACAGCCGCCGCAGCCAGCCCGACTTCTGGTCGCCGAGGGTGATCGGCCCGAACGCGACCCGGACCAGCTTGTCGACCGGGAAGCCGGCCTCGGCCAGCATCCGGCGCACGATGTGCTTGCGGCCCTCGTGCAGCGTCACCTCGACCAGGTAGTTCTTGCCGGTCTGCTCGACGACCCGGAAGTGGTCCGCGCGGGCGTAGCCGTCCTCCAGCTGGATGCCGTCCTTGAGCCGCTTGCCCAGGTCGCGCGGGATGGGGCCGACGATGTGCGCGAGGTAGGTCTTCTTCACGCCGTACTTCGGGTGGGTCAGCCGGTGCGCCAGCTCGCCGTGGTTGGTGAGCAGGATGACGCCCTCGGTCTCGGTGTCGAGCCGGCCCACGTGGAAGAGACGGGTCTCACGGTTGGTGACGTAGTCCCCGAGGCACTGCCGGCCCTCCGGGTCCTCCATCGTCGACACGACCCCGGCGGGCTTGTTCAGCGAGAAGAACTGGTAGCGCTGGGTGGCGACGGTCAGCCCGTCGACCTTGATCTCGTCCTTCTCGGGGTCGACCCGCTTGCCCTGCTCCAGGACGATCTCGCCGTTGACCTCGACCCTCGCCGCGTCGATCAGTTCCTCGCAGGCGCGCCGGGAGCCGAAGCCCGCACGGGCGAGGACCTTCTGCAGCCGCTCGCCCTCCTGCTCGGCGCCGGGGAAGGTCTTGGGGAGCTTGACCTCCTTCTTGCCGGCGTACCGGTCGCGGTTGCGCTCCTCGATCTGCGCCTCGTACTCACGGGGGCGCGCCGGGGCCGTGCGGCCCGGCCGCTGGGGCTGCCTGGGCCCGCCCTTGGCGCCGCCGCGGGCCGCGCCGCCACGTCCGGCCTTGGGGCCGTCCTTGGTCGCCCCGGGGCCCACGTCGTAGCGGCGCTCCTCCGGGCGCGGCTTCTTCGGACGGCCACTGCCCTGCTTGTCGTCGCGGTTGTTGCCGGCGCCGCGGAAGTTCCCGCGACCACCACCACTCCCGCCGCGGCCGCCGCTGTTGCCACCACGGCTCCCGCCGTTGTTTCCGCTGCTGTTCCTGCCGCTGCTGCTTCGCATCAAAGTTCCGTCTGGTCGTCTTCGTCGTGGGTCCCCGGGCTCACCGGGCGGCCCGGCGCGTCGTCGTCGGGCGCGTCCGGGTCGAACGACGGTACGCCCTCCTGGGTCTCGGCCTCGATCGCCTCCGCCTCCGGGAGGAAGGGCGCGAGCTCCGGGAGCTCGTCCAGACCGCGCAGGCCCATCCGCTCCAGGAAGTAGTTCGTCGTCCTGTACAGGATCGCACCTGTTTCGGGTTCCGTGCCCGCCTCCTCTATCAGACCGCGCTGCAGGAGGGTGCGCATGACGCCGTCGCAGTTCACTCCGCGTACGGCCGAGACGCGGCTGCGGCTGACCGGCTGGCGGTAGGCGACGACGGCCAGGGTCTCCAGCGCGGCCTGGGTGAGGCGGGCCTGCTGGCCGTCCAGCACGAAGCGCTCGACGGCGGGCGCGTAGGCGGCGCGGGTGTAGAACCGCCAGCCGTTCGCGACGAACCGCAGCTCGAAGCCGCGGCCCTGGAGCGTGTACTCGTCGGCCAGCTCGCGCAGCGCGTCGGCGATCTGGCGCCGGGGCCGCTCCAGGATCTTCGCCAGGTGCTCCTCGGTCGCGGGTTCGTCCACGACCATGAGGACGGCCTCCAGGGCGGGCTTGAGGTCGAGGGCGGCGACGTCGCGCGGCCCGGCCGGGGTCTCGGTGGCTTGTCGGCTCACGCCTTCTTCTCCTCCTTCGGCGGCTCGGGCGGCCGGTCGAACTCGTCGGTGACGGTCGGTGTCTCGTCCCCGTCCCCGCCGGTCCACCGCACGAGCAGGTCCCCGAGCGCGGTCTCCTGCTCCAGCGCCACGGCCTTCTCGCGGTACAGCTCCAGCAGGGCGAGGAACCGCGCGACGACGGTCAGGGTGTCGTCGGTGTCCGCCACGAGCGTGCGGAAACTGGCCTCGCCGAGCTCCCGGAGCCTCGCCACCACGATCCCCGCCTGTTCCTGCACGCTGACCAGCGGGGCGTGGATGTGGTCGACGTACACCTGCGGCTTGGGCCTGGGCTGCATCGCCTTCACGGCGAGCCGGGCGAACCCCTCCGCCCCGATGCTGATGACGACCTCGGGCAGCAGCTCGGCGTGGTGCGGCTCCAGCCCGACGGTGCGGGGGTAGCGCCGGGCCTCGTCGTCGAGCCGCCCGCTGAAGATGTCGGCTACCTGCTTGTACGCGCGGTACTGCAGCAGCCGCGCGAACAGCAGGTCCCGGGCCTCCAGCAGCGCCAGGTCGGCCTCGTCCTCCACCTCGGCGGCGGGCAGCAGCCGGGCCGCCTTCAGGTCGAGCAGCGTGGCCGCGACCACGAGGAACTCGGTCGTCTCGTCCAGGTCCCAGTCCGGCCCGAGGGCCCGGATGTACGCCATGAACTCGTCGGTCACCTTCGACAGCGCGACCTCGGTGACGTCCAGCTTGTGCCGGGAGATCAACTGCAGCAGCAGATCGAAGGGCCCCTCGAAGTTGGCGAGCCGGACCTTGAAGACACCGTCGCCGGAGGGCACCGCGGCGTCTCCCGGCCCGGCCCGGTCCTGTGAAGCCCGCGCGCCGGCTTCGCCCGAAACCGGCAGAGAAGCCCCCAGGGCGGACGCGGGAGTCTCCCCCCGGGCGCCCGGGGGGAAGGACGGGGTGACGGCGTCTGCCGCAGCCGCTGTCCCCGTAGCGGGACGCCCGCGCCCCGGGCGGCCGGTTTCCACGCCGGACGCGTCGTCCGCCTCCGGGGACACGCCCTCGGGGCCCACCCCGGCAGCGGAGGGCCCGGCCGCACGATCCGGGTGGGCCGGTGCGACCGCCGTCGCCGGACCGGCCGCGGCCTGTCGCTCCACACCTGCGGGCGGTGCCCCGGCCGGTGCGGACGGCCCGGCGGCCCCGGGCCTGCCGGACGGCACGTGCGGCTGCTCGGCGGTGTCCTCGCGCGGGTCACCGGCCGCGTCCGTCCGCCCGGCCGGAGCACCGGGCCCCGGCTCCACCGCCACCTGTTCGGCGGGCGCCTCGGCAGGTCCCGCCGGCTCGGCCTGCGAAACCCCCGGCCCCTTCCCCAGCGCACGCCGGCGGCCGACCGGGCCGGCGGCGGGTGGCGGGGAAGCGTTCGAGGTCATGGCCCCCGCAGGCTACCGCTACCGCCCGCGCAGTCGTCGTACGAGGATGCTGGCGTCCCCGCGGGTCTCCAGGTCGGCGAGGACCACGGCGACCGCCTCGCGGACGATGCGCCCGCGGTCGACGGCCAGGCCGTGCTCACCGCGGAGCACGAGACGGGCGTGCTCCAGGTCCATGAGCTCCTCGGCCGACACGTACACCGTGATCTTCTCGTCGTGCCGCTCCCGGCCGCTGGGACGGCGCGCCGCGGCCCGCCCGCGCTTGCGGGGCGCAGCCGCCGCGGCACCGGCGGCGGCAGAACCGTCCTGCGCCGCCGTCCGGCGGCCGGAGCGGCTGCGGGACTCCCCGGCCTCGGCCCGATCCGCGTCCGCCGCGACGTGCTCCGCGCCCTCGCCGTCACCGCCCTGCGCGGGCACCGACTGCGGTGCGTCCTCCGCGGCCGCTGCCGCCGCGTCGCCCTCACCCGCCGGAGCGGGCACCCGGGCGTCGCCGTTGGCGTTGCGCCGGGGCGTGGACGACTGCAGCCCCATCCCTCCAGTCGTACGGAAGAGTTCGTCGGCCCCCGGCAGACTCACTCGGCGTGACACCGGGCGAGCACCTCCCTGGCGAGCTGGCGATAGGCGGCGGCACCGACGGAGTTGGAGGCGTACGTGGTGATCGGCTCACCGGCGACCGTGGTCTCCGGGAAGCGGACCGTGCGCCCGATGACCGTGTGGTAGACGTGGTCGTCGAACGCCTCGACGACACGCGCGAGCACCTCACGGCTGTGCACCGTGCGCGAGTCGTACATCGTGGCGAGGATCCCGTCGAGCTCCAGGTCGGGGTTGAGCCGCTCCTGGACCTTCTCGATGGTCTCCGTCAGCAGGGCCACGCCTCGGAGGGCGAAGAACTCGCACTCCAGCGGCACGATCACCTTGTGCGCGGCCGTCAGGGCGTTGACCGTGAGCAGGCCGAGCGAGGGCTGGCAGTCGATGACGATGAAGTCGTAGTCGTCCAGCAGCGGCTTGAGGGCACGCTGCAGCGTCGACTCGCGGGCGACCTCGGAGACGAGCTGGACCTCGGCCGCCGACAGGTCGATGTTGCTGGGCAGCAGGTCCATGTTGGGGACCGCCGTCTTCAGCAGCACCTCGTCGGCTGCCATCCCCCGCTCCATCAGCAGGTTGTAGACGGTGAGGTCGAGCTCCATCGGATTGACGCCGAGTCCGACCGACAGCGCGCCCTGCGGGTCGAAGTCCACGAGCAGGACACGGCGTCCGTACTCCGCGAGCGCGGCACCCAGGTTGATGGTCGACGTGGTCTTGCCGACGCCGCCCTTCTGGTTGCACATCGCGATGATCTTCGCGGGTCCGTGGTCGGTCAGCGGGCCCGGGATCGGGAAGTACGGCAGCGGGCGCCCGGTCGGGCCGATGCGCTCCCGGCGCTGTCTGGCCGCGTCGGGCGCGAGAGTGGCCGCGTACTCGGGATCGGGCTCGTACTCCGCGTCGGGGTCGTAGAAGTGCCCCTCGGGCAGTTCGTCGTAGTCGGCGAAGTGGTTGTGGGGCGCGCCACTTCCGTCGCCGGCCATGGCGTTCACGTGATGGCCATCCATCTTCTGGTGTGCTGTGTGAGTCGCCTGCTGACTCTGGTGGGCTGCGAAGGTGCGCACAGCGACGGAGCCGACAGCCTCGAACCCCGCGGGCCCCTGGCCCCGTGCAGGCATTCCTGGTTGACCACCCCCGGGAGAAAATGTCGACTCATTCACAAGTCGTCTTACCTCCTTGGTGACCAGGAAACTTCTAGACAGGTCAGCGTGGCACCATGCCGACGGTTGGCGACTCTATGGCGTGTCGGGCGTCCGCAGCAACACAATCCGCCGGACCCGGCCCGATGTGTCGGCAATGAAACATCCCGCTGTCAAGGGCGTACGGCCGTCGCACGGCAGGTTTCACCGGTGTGCGAATCGGTTGAAGGGTTACGTTCGAGGCGAGTTGCCCGAGAATCGCGAAGTGACCATACACACATCCGGCCGGACCTTGTCGGGCAAGGTCCGGCCTGGTGCGCGGCGTTGACGACACGTGTTGACGTATCGCCTTTGCCGGTTGATGACTTAGCCGACTTACCGGCCGTCGCGTGCGGGTCGGGGGCTCAGCCGAGCAGCGAGGACAGCTCGACGTGCTCCACGCCGTGCGCCTCCGCGACCTCGCGGTAAACGACCTTGCCGTCGTGCGTGTTGAGGCCCTTGGCCAGCGCCGGGTCGCGGCGCAGCGCGTCCACCCAGCCGTGGTTGGCCAGCTCCACGATGTAGGGCAGCGTGGCGTTGGTCAGCGCGTAGGTGGAGGTGTTGGGCACCGCGCCGGGCATGTTGGCGACGCAGTAGAAGACCGACTCGTGGACCTGGAAGGTCGGCTCGGCGTGGGTGGTCGGGCGGGAGTCCTCGAAGCAGCCGCCCTGGTCGATCGCGATGTCGACAAGGACACTGCCGGGCTTCATCCGCGAGACCAGCTCGTTGGTGACCAGCTTCGGGGCCTTGGCGCCGGGGATGAGCACCGCGCCGATGACGAGGTCGGCCTCCAGGCAGGCCTTCTCCAGCTCGAAGGCGTTGGAGACCACCGTCTGGATCTTCGTGCCGAAGATCTTGTCGGCCTCGCGGAGCTTGTTGATGTCCTTGTCGAGCAGGGTCACGTGGAAGCCCATGCCGATGGCGATCTGCGCGGCGTTCCAGCCGGAGACGCCGCCGCCGATGACCACGGCGCGGCCGGCGAGCACGCCGGGGACGCCGCCGGGCAGCACACCGCGGCCGCCGTTGGCGCGCATCAGGTGGTAGGCGCCGACCTGCGGGGCCAGCCGGCCCGCGACCTCGGACATCGGGGCGAGCAGCGGCAGCGCGCGGCTGGGCAGCTCGACGGTCTCGTAGGCGATGGCCGTGGTACCGGACTCCAGCAGGGCGTCCGTGCACTCCTTGGACGCGGCCAGGTGCAGGTAGGTGAAGAGCGTCTGGTCCTTGCGGAGGCGGTGGTACTCCTCGGCGATGGGCTCCTTGACCTTCAGCAGCAGGTCGGCGGTGGCCCAGACCTCGTCGGCGGTGTCCAGGATCCGAGCGCCCGCGGCCACGTACTCCTCGTTCGTGATCGAGGAGCCGACACCGGCGTCACGCTCGACGACGACCTGGTGGCCGTGGCGCACCAGCTCGTGCACGCCGGCGGGGGTGATGGCCACCCGGAACTCGTTGTTCTTGACCTCGCGGGGGATGCCGACCTTCACGTCGATCACGGTCCTTGGCTCAGAGGGTACGGGGGTACTTCTTACACATACCCGGGCACGCGCGGGCACACCGGGAGAGACCGCAGGAGAACGTGCGGCAGAGCCAGTCTAATGAAGGTGTTCCCGCTGTCTAGCCTTCCATTGCATCAACCTTCAGCGGATGCGGTACGGATTTCGCAGGCGTCGGGTTCGGTTTCAAGGTTTGCTTCGCCGAGGATCCGCTCGGCGGCTCCCCGGTGCAGCCCGGCCGAGGCGGGGTCACCGAGGTGTTCGAGGGTGTCGGCGACCCGCAGGTGCAGCGCGGCCTGCAGCCGGGTGTCCTCCGCTCGCCGGGCCCACTCCACGGCCTCCCGGCAGGTGCGCAGCGACTCCTCGGGCCGGCCCGCGTACTCCTGGACCCGGGCCAGTTCGCTCAACGCCCGCGCCTGGGCGGCCACGTCGCCGCATCGGCGGTGTCCGGCGATCGCCGAGCGCCAGTTCCGCAGGGCCTCGCCGTAGCGGCCCGCGATGGTGTGGGCGGCGGCGATGCGCCCGTACAGCCGGGCGGCGTCCGCGCGCTCGCCCCGGGCGAGGCGCTCGGTCAGGGCCCGCCCGAACCAGTCGGCGGCCCGGTCGAAGTCGCCGAGCTCCAGGTGCGCGCCCCCTACGGATTCCATCGCGCGGCCGGTCGCGTAGGTGTCGTTCACCTCGCGTCCGGCGTCCAGGGCGGCGCGGTAGCGCGCCAGGGCGTCGGCCGTGCGGCCGGTGCGGGCGTCGAGGTCGCCCAGGTTCAGCAGGGCGGCGGCCTTCTCCCGGGGCAGGTCGCGGCGCTCGGCGATGTCGAGGACCAGGCTGTGCACGACGTAGAGGTCGGGCGCGGCCGCCTGGGTCCCGACGTGCGCCACCATGGCCCGGACCAGCTGGGACATCAGCCGCCGGGCCAGGGTGTCCAGCTCCCCGTCGGCGACCGCGAGCCGGGCCGCGGCGAGCAGCGCGGGCCGGGTCAGGCGCAGCCACTCGGCGGCCGCCCGCGGGGTGGGGAAGCGCAGGGCCCGCGGCAGGTCGAGGAGCTTCTGGCGCGCCTGGGCGCTGTCGGTCTCGGTGATCGCCCGGCAGGCCTGGAGCAGCCGTACGGTCCGCTCCAGCATGCGGGCGCGGGCGAGCTGGAGTTCGGCCGGGCGCTCGTGGTGCCGGGCGAGGAGGCGGAGCTGGTCGTGGAGGCAGCCGGGCACCTCGTACTGGGGCAGGGGTGAGTCGACCGCGTGCAGGAAACCGAGGGCGACGAGGTCGTCGAGGGTGGTGTGGGCGGTGCCGACCGAGCAGCCGGCGAGTGCGGAGGCGACCTGCGGGTCGACCAGGCCGGCCGGGGCGAGGGCGAGCAGGCGCAGCATCCGGGCGGCGGTGGCGGGCAGAGCCGCGTAGGCGAGCCGGAAGACCCGGGTGAGGGCGGTTCCCTCGGGCTCCTCGGCGCGCAGCTGCTTGGCCAGGTCGGAGACGGCCGCCATGGGCCGGGCCGCGAGCCAGCCGCCCGCCAGCACCAGCGCGGCGGGCTGCCCCTGGCACTCCTCGGCGAGGCCCTCGGCGGCCCGGGGGTCGACGGTGATGCGGACCGAGCCGGTGTGCCGGGAGAGCAGTTCCACCCCGGACTTGGCGTCCAGGCCGCCCAGGGTGCAGGGGCGGACGTCCGAGATGCCGGTGAGCGGGCCCCGGGAGACCGCGACGGCCAGGCAGTCCGGCGTGTCGGGCAGCAGCGCGTCGACCTGCTGGGCGTCGGCGGCGTCATCCAGCAGGAGCACGACGCGCCGCTCGGCCAGGGCCGTGCGCAGGGCGTCGGTGAGGTCGTCCTCGCAGGCCCCGGCCGGGGCCTGCTCGTCGAGGGCGGCGAGCAGGTCGCGGGCGGCCCGCTCGACCGGTACCGGGGTGCCGTCGGGGTCGGTCAGGCGGGCGCGCAGCACCCCGTCCGGGTAGCCGTCGGCGACCTGCCGGACGAGTTCCTCGGCGAGGGCGGTGCGGCCCGAGCCGGGGCGGCCGGCGATGAGCAGCACGCGTGCGCGGGGTGCCTTGCGGCCCGCGAGGGTGTCCAGTCCGGCGCGCTCGATGTCGGCTCGCAGTTCCTTCAACTCCCGTGTGCGGCCCAGGAACTGGTGCTTCGCGGCGGCGCGCCCGGCCGGCCGCACGTCGGCTGTCTCCACGACCTGATCCGCCACGGGCCACACTCCCGTCCCACCGCACCTGCGAGCCCGCCGGGACTCCGGTTCGGGCGTGCTCAGAGCCTAGTTCACGCTCTGCGACGTTCCCGGAAGAGCAGGGCGGGCGCATCCCCCGATCGGATCAGCAGATCGTAGGACCGACGGCGTCGGAGCCACGCTCCTCAGGGGCGCGGGGAGCCGCGCGACCAGCCACACCGCCGCCGCACCCGGCCGACGGCCTTCGCGGCACCCATCCGTCGCGGCACCCCCAGCGGAGCGCCTACGCCTCGAAGGGCCGCGCCGGCCACGGGGCCTGCGCCGGGCGCAGCGCGTCCAGGCCGTCACCGGCCCGCGCGGCGACCAGCGACAGGACGCCCACCACGAGGCAGTTGTTGTGGAGGTCGCCGGCCAGCACGCCCCGGACCAGATCCTCGACCGGCACCCGGTCGAGCTCCATGTCGGCCTCTTCCTCCGCGACCGCGAAGCGCTCGCCCTCGGCCTCGGACAGATCGCGCGCGAGGAAGATCCGCACGGCCTCGTCGCAGCCGCCGGGGGTGGTGTAGACGTCGGTCAGCACCCGCCAGTCCTCGGCCTTGACGTGCGCCTCCTCGTACAGCTCGCGCTGCGCGGCGTGCAGCGGGTTCTCGCCGGGTACGTCGAGCAGCCCGGCCGGGATCTCCCACAGCTTGTGGCGCACGGGGTGGCGGTACTGGCGCAGGACCAGGACGCGGTCGGCCTCGTCGAGGGCGAGGACGGCGACGGAGCCGGGGTGGACCTGGTAGTCACGGCCGACCACGGTGCCGTCGGGCATGACCACGTCGTCGGTCCGGACGGAGGTCTTGTTGCCCACGAAGGGCGTGTCCGTCGCCCGGATCTCCCATGCCTCCGGGGTGTCCTTGATCGTCATGCCTGTCCTTCCACGTACCCAACACGACCTGCGGAAACGAAACCGGGGTGCACACCCTTTGAAGGGATGCACCCCGGCCACCGTACAACTGGTGTGTTACTTCGAAGTCTTCCGCTCGACCGCGGCCTTGACGAGCCCGGCGAACAGCGGGTGCGGGCGCGTCGGGCGCGAGCGCAGCTCCGGGTGCGCCTGCGTGGCGACCAGGTAGGGGTGGACGTCGCGCGGGTACTCGACGTACTCGACGAGCTTGCCGTCCGGCGAGGTGCCCGAGAACAGGATGCCCGCCCTCTTCTCCAGCTCGGCGCGGTAGGCGTTGTTCACCTCGTAGCGGTGCCGGTGCCGCTCCTCGACGTACTCCTTGCCGTCGTACACCTCGCGCACGATCGAGCCCTCGGCCAGCTTGGCCGGGTACATGCCGAGCCGCATGGTGCCGCCCATGTCGCCGTCACCGGCGACGATGTCCATCTGCTCGGCCATGGTGGAGATGACCGGGTGGCCGGTGGCGGGGTCGAACTCGGTGGAGTTGGCGTCGGAGATGTCGGCCAGGTTCCGCGCGGCCTCGATCACGATGCACTGCAGGCCGAGGCAGAGGCCGAGCAGCGGCACCTTGTTCTCGCGGGCGTAGCGGATGGCGCCCACCTTGCCGTTCACGCCGCGCTCGCCGAAGCCGCCGGGGATGCAGACGCCGTCGACGTCGCCGAGCTGGGCCGCGGCGCCGGCCGGGGTCTTGCAGTCGTCGGAGGTGACCCACTTGATCTTCACGCGGGCCCGGTTGGCGAAGCCGCCGGCGCGCAGCGCCTCGGTCACCGACAGGTAGGCGTCGGGCAGGTCGATGTACTTGCCGACCAGGGCGAGGGTGATCTCGTGGTCGGGGTTGTGGACGCGGTCGAGCAGGTCGTCCCAGGTCGTCCAGTCGACGTCGCGGAACGGCAGGTCCAGCTTGCGCACGACGTAGGCGTCCAGGCCCTCGCCGTGCACGGTCTTGGGGATGTCGTAGATCGAGCGGGCGTCGGGGCAGGCGACGACGGCTGCCTCGTCGACGTCGCACATCAGCGAGATCTTCCGCTTGATCGCGGTGGGCACCTCGCGGTCGCAGCGCAGCACGATCGCGTCCGGCTGGATACCGATGTTGCGCAGGGCCGCAACCGAGTGCTGGGTGGGCTTCGTCTTCAGCTCACCCGAGGGGCCGATGTACGGCAGGAGCGAGATGTGGACGACGAAGACGTTGTCACGGCCGACCTCGTGCCGGACCTGGCGGACGGTCTCCAGGAACGGCAGCGACTCGATGTCGCCGACCGTGCCGCCGACCTCGGTGATCACGACGTCGACCTCGTCGGTCGCCATGCGGCGGATGCGGTGCTTGATCTCGTTGGTGATGTGCGGGATGACCTGCACGGTGTCGCCCAGGTACTCGCCGCGCCGCTCCTTGGCGATCACCGTGTTGTACACCTGGCCGGTGGTCACGTTGGCGGAGCCGTCGAGGTCGCGGTCGAGGAAGCGCTCGTAGTGGCCGATGTCCAGGTCGGTCTCGGCGCCGTCGTTGGTGACGAACACCTCACCGTGCTGGAAGGGGTTCATCGTGCCGGGGTCGACGTTGAGGTACGGGTCGAGCTTCTGCATCACGACGCGCAGGCCCCGGGCCTTGAGCAGCATGCCGAGGCTGGAGGCCGTGAGGCCCTTGCCGAGCGAGGAGGCGACACCCCCGGTGACGAAGATGTGCTTGGTCGTCGTGGAATTGGGCATGGCCAAGAGGGGGCTCCCGTGGTCGCGATCTGGAGGTGCGGTTCGGGGGTCAGACGCCCACCGGTCCACGGGCTACCAGCGTATCAGCGCTGCGAGGAAGTGGCTTCCGGCCACTCTCCGCACACATTCCGACACGGGGCGATCATGCTCACCGGCCCCTCACCCGTTGCTCACTCGTTCGGCGTACCCGCCTTGTCGCGACGGGCACCCGGAACATCCGCGTGCGTCGTATCCTGCTCGGACACTCGCTGCCGAGCCCGTCCGGCCCAACGGCACCACCCCCGCCCGTAAGCACCGGAACAACGTGAGCTCGGCAGTTCGTTGAGCAACAATTGGCGCTTTGCGTCACGGCTGAGTGACCTGTTTTGCTTCATCGCTCAACGACGCATTGCAAGACCTGCTGAAACCCCCTTGACCGCACTAGCGACAGCCCCCTTGCGGGGTGACGTGGCCGTTCGACTGGAGTTGCACGTGGCCGGGCGCATCGAAGACTACGCACTCATCGGAGACATGCAGACCGCTGCCCTGGTCTGCCGGGACGGGACGGTCGACTGGCTGTGCCTGCCCCGCTTCGACTCGCACGCCATCTTCGCCGGCCTGCTGGGCACCGAGGAGCACGGCTTCTGGCGGCTCGGCCCCGCGCACGCCTCCGACCAGGAGCCGCCCACCGCGGCGCGGCGCAGCTACCGCGGCGACTCGCTGATCCTGGAGTCCGAGTGGGACACCCAGCGGGGCACGGTCCGGGTGACCGATTTCATGCCGCCGCGTGACGGCGCCCCGCAGCTGATCCGGATCGTCGAGGGCGTCTCCGGCCGGGTGCCGATGCGCTCGGCGCTGCGGATGCGGTTCTCCTACGGGCGGGTGGTGCCGTGGGTGCACAAGCACGAAGGGCGGACGGTGGCCGTCGCGGGCCCCGACTCCGTGTGGTTCGACACATCCGTCGAGACGTACGGCAAGTCGCTGACGACCTACTCGGACTTCACGGTCGCGCCGGGCGAGCGGATCGCGTTCACGATCTCCTGGGAGCCCTCGCACAAGGAGCCGCCGCCGCTGCCCGAGCCGGAGCAGTCGCTGGAGGCGACGGAGGACTTCTGGCGCGAGTGGGTCGACCACTGTACGTACCACGGCCCCTACCGCGAGGCCGTGGTCCGCTCGCTGATCACGCTGAAGGCCCTGACGTACGCCCCGACCGGCGGCATCGTCGCCGCGCCCACCACCTCCCTGCCGGAGGACATCGGCGGCGTCCGCAACTGGGACTACCGCTACACCTGGCTGCGTGACGCGGCCATCACCCTGTCCTCGCTGCTGCGCACCGGCTACCGCGAGGAGGCCCGCGCCTGGCGCGAGTGGCTGCTGCGCGCGGTCGCGGGCGACCCGGAGAACCTGCAGATCATGTACGGCATCGCCGGCGAGCGCGAGCTGGGCGAGGCGGAGCTGGACTGGCTGCCGGGCTACGAGAACTCCGCCCCGGTCCGGGTCGGCAACGGCGCGGCCCACCAGCTCCAGCTGGACGTGTACGGCGAGGTCACCGAGGCCCTGCACCTGGCCCACATGACGGGCCTCGCGCGCAACGACTACGCCTCGCTGCTCCAGCTGAAGCTCATCCGCTACCTGGAGGGCCACTGGCAGGAGCCGGACGAGGGCATCTGGGAGGTGCGCGGCCCGCGCCGCCACTTCGTGCACTCCAAGGTGATGGCCTGGGTCGCCGTCGACCGCACGATCAAGCTGATCGAGTCCGGCGACGCGGACGGCCCGCTGGAGCGCTGGAAGGAACTGCGCGACGACATCCACCGGGACGTGTGCGAGCGGGGTTACGACAAGGAGCGCAACACCTTCACGCAGTCCTACGGCTCCAGGGAGCTGGACGCCTCGCTGCTGCTGATCCCTCAGGTGGGCTTCCTGCCGCCGGACGACAAGCGGGTCATCGGCACGATCGAAGCGATCCAGCGGGAGCTGTCCACGCCGGACGGCTTCATCCTGCGCTACCCGACCGAGGGCGCCGACGAGGGCGTCGACGGTCTGCCCGGTGACGAGGGCGCGTTCCTCGCCTGCTCGTTCTGGATGGCCGACGACCTGGCGATGATCGGCCGCGTGGACGAGGCCCGCAAGCTGTTCGAGAAGCTGCTGTCCCTGCGCAACGACCTCGGTCTGCTGGCCGAGGAGTGGGACCCGCGCCTGCAGCGCCAGGTGGGCAACTTCCCGCAGGCCTTCAGCCACGTGCCGCTCATCGACACGGCGCTGCGGCTGACGGCCTCGGGCGCGTACGGCGGCTGAGCGAGGGCCCGGGAGCGTCACCGCGGTTTGAGGGCCGTGAGCGTGCGCTCCCCCGCCGGGTCGCCCGCCGTGGCCGGGACCAGCGCGACCTCGTCGAGACCGGCCTCGGCGTAGGCGTCGACGCGGGCGCGGACGGTGGCGGCGTCGCCGACCAGGGCGACCGTGCCCGCGGCCTCGGGCGGCAGGGCCCGCAGCAGGGTGTCCCGGTCGGCGCCCTTCACGGCCAGTTCGACGACCTCGGCGAACCCCGCGTCGACGAACATGTCGCTGTAGCCCGGCACGCAGAGGTAGCCGACCACGCTGCGCAGGATCTGCGTGAGCGACTCCGGCTCCGGGTCGACGGCGGCGGGCAGCCAGGCCGCCAGCCGCGGCGGGGTGCGCCCCGCCTTCTCGGCGGCCGCCAGCATCCGCGCCCGCAGCGTCCGCACCTGCCCGGGCGAGACGAGGTCGAGGAGCATCCGGTCGGCGTGCCCGACGGCCGCGGCGACCGCGCGCTCGCCGAACGCCGCGACGGTGAGCATCCCGCCGGGCGGCGGCAGCCGGCGCCGGAAGCCGCTGCCGGGCACGACCGGCTCGCCCGGCACGCTGTCCATCAGCGCCCGTACGGCCGCGGCCGACTCCTCCAGGGCCGCGGCGGGCCGGGTACGCGGCCGGCCGTGCACGCCCTCGACGACCCGCTTGCTGGAGGTGCCGAGGGCCACACCGACGGGCCGGCCGGTGACGGCCGCGGTGGAGGCGGCGCCCCGGACGACGGTCAGCGGATCGCGCACGTTCACCGGCACGGGCCCGGCGGTCAGCGCGACCCGCTCGGTGGCCGCGCCGATCGCCGTCGCCAGGACGAACGAGTCCCAGGTCGGCCCCTCGCCCGCCCACACCTCCCGGTAGCCGAGCCGGTCGGCGAGCACCGCGACCCGCAACGGCTCCTCGACCGGGCTGTCGTCCTCTCGCCCCACCGCGACCACGCTCATGTCCATGACGGCGCCCGTACCCGGTCGCCCGGGCCGTAATCCGCAGGGATCCGCCGCGCGCCCGGCCCGGTGTGACCGTCCCGGTACCTGTCCGCAGATGTCCGAGGGGCACCCGCCCGGGTAGCGTCCGGCCCATGGAGAGCGGGACGGACAGCGGCTACGACACCCAGGGCGCCGGGATCACCGTGCGGCGGGCGCTGGAGCTGCCGGGGCTGCGCAGCGGACTGCCCGAGGTGCTGGCGGGCGCCGACCGGCTCGGGCGGACCGTGCGCTGGGTGCACGCCGGCGAGGTGCCGCACATCGCCTCCCTGCTCAAGGGCGGCGAACTCCTGCTGACCACGGGCTACGGCCTCGGCACCCGCCCGGCCGAGCAGCGGGCGTTCGTGCGCACGCTGGCCGAGCGGGGCATCGCGGCCTTGGTGGTGGAGCTCGGCCCGCGCTTCACCCGGCTGCCCGCGGCCCTGGTCGACACGGCCCGCTCGGCCGGGCTGCCGCTGGTGCAGCTGCACCGCGAGGTGCCGTTCGTCACCGTGACGGAGGAGATCCACACCGAGATCGTCAACGGCCACTACGCGCTGCTCCAGCGGGCCGAGGAGGTGCACCGGCGCTGCACGCGGGCCGTGCTGAGCGGCGGCGGGGTGCCCCAGGTGCTCTCCATCCTGGCCGACTTCGGCGCCAACCCGGTCTTCCTGGAGACGGCGGAGGGGCAGCTGCTGTACGCCGCCGGGGCCGGTCCCCAGGGCGCGGACCCGCTCCAGGTGTGGGAGGGGCTGCGCGGCCAGCACAAGGACGAACCGCCGCTGGCGGGCTCGCTGTTGGTGGACGTGCCGGGCGGCGGTCCCGGCAGCGGGGGCGTCCGGGCGCGTCTGGTGCTGCTTCCGGTCCGGACGCCCCTGGCGCCGGTGCACCGGATGGCCGCCGAGCGGGCCGCGGGCATCCTGGCCGTGGTGCTGATGCAGGCGCGGCAGGAGGAGGAGCTGGCGGCGCGCGGGCGGGGCGACTTCCTCACGGACCTCGCCGAGGGCCGGGTCACGGCCGAGGACGCCCCGGCGCAGGCCCGGGTGCTGGGCTTCCGGCCGGTCGAGGGGCCACTGCTGCCGGTCGTCATGCGGCTCGGCGACGCGCTGGCCCCCGGGGGAGGCTGGGCGGTACTGGCCCGGGCCGTCTCGGAGGAGCTGGCGGCGGTGGGCGTGCCGGTGCTGCTCGGGGTGCGGCCGGTGGAGGGGCGGGTGCTGGTGCTGCTCGGGCTGCGCGCCGAGGCGGAGCGGGCGACGATCGCGGACCGGGTGGCGGCGGCTTTGCGGGCCGGGGTGGGCCGGGCCGGGATGCTGCGGCCGGGCGGGCAGCCGCCCGTGGTGGTCGTCGGGGTGGCCGGCGGCTGGACGGCGGCGGCGTCGGGCCTGCGGCACGCCGCCGAGACGGCCACGGCCGCCCAGGGCCTGCCGGACCGGCCCTGGTTCGACGCCCGCCGCCTGGACATCGACCTGCTGCTGTGGCGGCTGCGCGACGATCCGGACCTGGCGGCCTTCGTCGACCGGGCCCTCGGACCGCTCCTGGAGCACGACCGCCGCTCCCGGCCGCCGCTGCTGCCCACCCTGACGACCTACCTCGCCCACGCGGGACGCAAGGCGGAGACGGCCCGGGAGCTGCATCTGAACCGGCAGACGCTCTACAACCGGCTGGCGCGCATCGGGGAGTTGCTGGGCACGGACCTCGACGATCCGCAGACGGTGCTGGCCCTGAGCCTGGCCCTGCGGGCCCGGCGCCATGTGCCCCGGGCGGCGCCGACGAGGGCTCCGGGGCCCTAGGCGAGAGGCAGGGGCCGGGTCAGTTCGTCGTAGACGCTGAGCACCTGGGCGACGGTCTCGTCCTCGGTCGGCCAGGTCGCCGCCTGCCGGGCGCCCTTGTCCTGCAGCCGGGCCCGGCGCTCGGGGTCGCCGAGCAGGCCCACGACGGACGCGGCGAGGGCCTGGGCGTTTCCCGACGGGACGAGTTCGGCCGCGTCGCCGACCAGTTCGGGGATGCCGCCGGCATCGGTCGCGACGAGCGGCACGCGCGCGTGGAGGGCCTCCTGGGCGAGCACCGAGCGGGCCTCCCAGCGGCTCGGCAGCAGGGCGAGGTCGGCGGCGGCGAGCAGGTCGGTGATGTCGTCGCGGCGTCCGATGAGCCGGACCGGCAGGCCCTCGTTCTCGATCCGCTCCTGGAGTTCCCCGCGCAGCGGCCCCTCCCCCACGATCACGACCAGGGGCAGGGGGTCCAGGCGGCGCCACACGCGGGCGGCGTCCAGCAGCACGTCGTAGCCGCGGTGCCGCTCCAGGGAGCCGACGGCCATGAGCAACGGCCGTCCGGTCGCGCCGAGTTCGGCACGGACCTTGGGCCGCAGCCGGTCGGGGTCCTCCGGCTCGGCGGGCCTGCGGGGGCCGGGCAGCGCCACGGCGGCCAGCCGCGCGTCCCGGGCGCCCGTCAGCCGGGCCCGGTCCACGAGCGCCGAGGTCGTGCCCAGCACCACCGTGGCCGCCTTGACGACCCGCCGCTCCAGGACGCGCAGCAGATGGGCCCGCGCACCGTCGGCGTGCGCCCGGTCGTGCCACGTCACGACCAGCGGGGTCCGCACGCGCCGCCCGCTGAGCGCGAGGACGGTCCGGAAGGAGGCGTGCAGCCCGTGGGCGTGCACCAGATCGGCGTCGGCGCAGGCCGCCCGCAGCGCCGCCACCGACACGGGGTCACTGCTGCGCGGCACGTGCACATGGTCGGCACCGACCCCGCTGAAGTCGTAGGCGCGATCCGCCTCGGCGGGGGCGCACACCGTGACTCTCACGCCCCGAGCGACGAGCCCCGCGGCCAGCGAGCGCACATGCGCACTGCTGGCGGCATTACCCCCGCCCAGCACCTGCACGGTGCGCAGCGGCGACTGGCCAGGCGGTGAGTGGCTGCTCACGGGCGTCACGTGGCCGGGCTCCTGGTTCGGTCGGGCGGTCACGGCGCGGTTTCCCACGCGTACTCCGCCAAGGATGCCAGCACATACGGGGGTTCCGGGAACGCCGGAACCCCGGCGGCGCGACAGCGGGGCGCGGCAGCGGGGAAACGCGCCGGGCCGGGTCACCCACACGAGTGAAGTTTGGTGACCCGCCCGACGTCACAACGCCCTCCGGCTACAGGTCCGCCCGTGCCGTCGCCAGCAGCTCCTCCGCATGCGCCCGGGCCGTCTGCGAGTCCTCCTGGCCGGCGAGCATACGGGACAGCTCCCGGACCCGCTCCTCCCCTTCCAGGACCTTGACGCCGGAGCGGGTCACGGACCCGTCGTTCGTCTTCTCGACCAGCAGCTGCCGGTCGGCGAAGGCGGCCACCTGCGGCAGATGCGTCACGACCACGACCTGCGCGGTCTTCGCCAGGCGCGCGAGGCGCCGGCCGATCTCGACCGCCGCCTTGCCGCCGACCCCGGCGTCGACCTCGTCGAAGAGGTACGTCGGCACCGGGTCCGTCCCCGCGAACACGACCTCCACGGCCAGCATCACGCGGGACAGCTCACCGCCGGAGGCGCCCTTGGCGATCGGCCGGGGCGGCGCGCCCGGGTGCGGGGCCAGCAGCAGCTCCACCTCGTCCACACCGGCGGGCCCGTAGGCGACGGGCCGCCCGCCGACCTCGACGCCCTCGGGGTCCTCGGTCTGCCGGATGTCGAAGGACACGCGCGCGTGCGGCATGGCGAGGGAGGCCAGCTCCGCGGTCACGGCGGCGGCGAACCGCTCGGCGGCCTCCGTCCGCGCGTCCGTCAGGGTTTGCGCGAGTCCGCCCAGTTCGGCCCGCAGGGCGTCCCGCTCGGCGGTCAGCTCCCCGATCCGCTCGTCGTCGCCGTCGAGTTCGGTCAGCCGGGCGGCACCGTTCTCCGCCCAGGCCAGCACGGCGGCGACGTCCTCGCCGTACTTGCGGGTCAGTCCGGTGAGCGCGGCCCGTCGTTCCTCGACGGCCGCCAGCCGCAGCGGATCGGCGTCCAGGTCGTCGGCGTAGCCCGCGAGGTCCCCGGCCGCGTCGCGCAGCAGGATGCCGATCTCGCCGATGCGGTCGGCGAGCGCGGCCAGCGCCGGGTCGTGCGACCGTACGGCGTCCAGGGCCCGCTGGGCGCCCGCGACGAGCGTCCCGGCGTCGACGCCCTCGGGGTCCTCCGGGTTGCCCGCGAGCGCGGCGTGAGCGGCCGCGGCGGCGGACGCCAGCGCCTCGGCGTGCCCGAGCCGCTCGGCCTCCTCGGCCAGCTCCACGTCCTCGCCGGCCCGGGGCTCGACGGCGGCGATCTCGTCGAGCCCGTAGCGCAGCAGGTCGGCCTCCTGGGCCCGTTCCCGCGCGCGCGTGGTGATCTCGTCGAGCTCGGCGGAGACGGCCCGCAGCCGCTTGTACGCCTCGGCGTACTTGGCCAGCGGCACGGCGACCGCGTCGCCCGCGTACCGGTCGAGCGCCTGCCGCTGCCGGGACAGCTTGAGCAGCCCCTGCTGGTCGGTCTGCCCGTGGACGGCCACCAGCTCGTCGGCGAGCTCCGCGAGGACGCCCACGGGCACGCTGCGTCCGCCGAGGTGCGCCCGGGAGCGGCCCTCGGCCGAAACGGTACGGCTGATCAGCAGGGCACCGTCGTCGAGCTCGGCCCCGGCCTCCTCGGCGCGCAGCGCGGCCGTGTCGTCCGGGGAGACGGTGATCCGCCCCTCCACGACGGCCTTCCCGGCCCCGATCCGCACGAGTGCCGGGTCCGCCCGCCCGCCCAGCAGCAATCCCAGGCTGGTGACCACCATGGTCTTGCCCGCACCCGTCTCACCGGTGACCGCGGTGAACCCCGGCGACAGCTCGACGACAGCGTCGTCGATCACACCGAGCGACCGTATCCGCATCTCCTCCAACACGGACACGACCTTACGAGGTCCGGCCCTGGGATTGCGACCGGCCTGCCTTTGTCACCCACCTGAGTGGAAGTGGCTCTCCCGGGGGCGCGGGGAACCGCGCGACCAGCCACAGAAGGACCCGCACCCGCCGCCGACGGGCCGGCAGGTCAATGAGGAGCGCCCCGCCACCCGGAAACTGGCAGCGCGAACTTCGCCACCAGCCGGTCCGTGAACGAAGCGTGGTGCAGCCGGGCCAGCCGCACCGGCACGGCCCCCCGCCGCACCTCCACCCTCGCCCCGGCCGGCAACTCGACCGTCCGCCGCCCGTCGCACCACAGCACACCCGGCGGAATGTGAGGCAGAACCTCCACGGCCAGCACGGAATCCGGCGAGGTCACCAACGGCTTCGCGAACAGCGCGTGCGCGGAGATCGGCACCATCAGCAGCGCCTCGACCTCCGGCCACACCACCGGCCCGCCCGCGGAGAAGGCGTACGCGGTCGATCCCGTAGGCGTGGCGCACACGATCCCGTCGCAGCCGAACCCCGTGACCGGCCGCCCGTCGATCTCCAGGACGACCTCCAGCATCCGCTCGGCGGACACCTTCTGCACGGCCGCCTCGTTCAGCGCCCAGTCGGTGTGCACGATGTCGCCGTTCTGGTGCACCACGACGTCGACGGTCATCCGCTCCTCGACCTCGTACGCCTTGGTCACCACCCGGTCGACAACCTTGTCGAGGTCGTCGCGCTCGGCCTCGGCGAGGAAGCCGACCCGCCCGAGGTTGACGCCGAGCATCGGCACCCCCGACGCCCGCGCGAACTCGGCGCCGCGCAGCAGCGTCCCGTCGCCGCCCAGCACGATGAGCAGCTCGCACCCGTCGAGGCACTGCGGGGTCGCCTCCTTGACCAGCACCACCTCGTCCGGCAGCGGCAGGTCCCGTGCCTCGTCCTCCAGGACGCGCACGCCGAGGCCGGAGCGCAGCAGCCCCTTCACCACGAGCTCGGCACTGCGCACGGCCGCGGGCCGGCCCGTGTGGGCGAGCAGGAAAACAGTACGAGCTCGGTTCTCGGTCAACGCGGCCCCTCCGCCACTGCTCGGTCAACGTCGGCCGGGTCCAGTTCCGGTGCCCCGGCCCGCAGCCACAAGAAGTATTCGACATTCCCCGACGGTCCGGGCAGCGGACTGGCGGTCACGCCCTTGGCCCCGAGCCCCAGTCCCCAGGCCTTCCGGGCCACCCCCCGGACCGCCTCGGCCCGCAGCTGGGGGCTGCGTACGACTCCCCCGCTGCCGAGCCGCTCCTTGCCCACCTCGAACTGCGGCTTGACCATCATCACCAGGTCGGCGTCCGGTTTCACGCACCGCACCAGGGCGGGCAGGACCAGCCCGAGCGGGATGAAGGACAGATCCCCCACGACAAGATCCACAGGCTCCCCATCGATCGCTTCAAGCGTCAACTCGCGTACGTTCGTACGGTCCTTGACGGTGACGCGTTCATCGTTCCGCAGGGACCAGGCGAGTTGGCCGTATCCGACGTCCACGGCGACGACGTGCGCGGCGCCCGCCCGCAGCAGGACGTCGGTGAACCCACCGGTCGACGCGCCGGCGTCCAGCGCCCGGCGGCCCTCGACGGCGAGGCCCTGCGGCACGAACACCTCCAGCGCGCCGGCGAGCTTGTGGCCGCCCCGGGAGACGTAGTCGGGATCGTTCTCGTCTGCCGCGACGACGATCGCGGCGGCGGTCTCCACCTGCGTGGCCGGTTTCGTCGCGACGGTCTTGCCGACGGAGACCCGCCCCGCGGCGATCAGCTGGCCGGCGTGCTCACGCGAGCGCGCGAGCTTGCGGCGGACCAGCTCCGCGTCCAGACGGCGTCGTGCGACTCCTGCCACGTTCGGTTCAGCTCCTCGGTCCAGACGGCGGCGGGGGCGCCGGAGGTCCCGGGCGTACGTCGAGCGCGGTCAGCGCGTCGCGCAGCCCCCGGTGTACATCCTCGTACACCTCGATGTGCCCGTCCGTGGCGAGGTGGTCCGCGTCGCCGAGCCGGGTCAGGGCGGCGTCCACGCCGGCGTCGCCGGTGGGCGTGCGGGGCACGTTCAGGGGGGCGGGGGCGGCCGGGTCGGGCTCGGGCTCCGCCTGCTGCGCCTCCGCCGGGAGGTCCCTCGGGGGAACTGCGTCGTCCATGCCCCGACGCTACCGCGAACCGCTGCGGTACCGTCGATCGCGATGGCCACGATCGAGGAGTGCCGCAGCGCACTCGACAAGCTCTCGGACAGCATGCAGCGCGCCGAAGGGGACGTCCGCGAGGCCGCGGCCCTGGACCGCTCGGTGAGCTGCCACATCACCGACCTGGACGTCACCTTCGTGGGCCGGATGCGGGGCGGCCGGATCGAGGTGCGCGACACGGTGCCCGGACCGCCGCCGGACAAGGCCGAGATCAGACTGGCCATGACCGGCGACGACCTGGTGGCCCTGGTCGACGGCGGGCTGAACTTCGCCACGGCCTGGGGCTCGGGCCGGGTGAAGCTGCACGCGGGGCTGCGGGACCTGCTCCGCCTCAGGAAGCTTCTGTAGCGGCGACCTTCTCCGCCCCGGTCTCCACCGGGGTCCGCGTCCCGGCCGTGTCCCGCACGCGTGCCCTGCGCGCCGCCGGCACGACCAGGGGCGTGCCCGTCTCCGGGTCGTCGATGACCTGGCAGCGCAGTCCGAAGACCTCCTCGACCAGCTCGGCCGTGACGATGTCGTTCGGCGCGCCCTCGGCGATGACCGTGCCCTGACGCAGGGCGATGAGATGCGTGGCGTAGCGGGCGGCGTGGTTCAGGTCGTGCAGCACGGCCACCAGCGTGCGCCCCTGCTCCTCGTGCAGCTGGGCGCACAGGTCCAGGACGTCGATCTGGTGCTGGATGTCCAGGTACGTCGTCGGCTCGTCGAGCAGCAGCAGCGGCGTCTGCTGGGCCAGCGCCATGGCGATCCACACGCGCTGGCGCTGACCGCCCGAGAGCTCGTCGACGTAGCGGTCGGCGAGTTCGGCGACGCCGGTCTGGCGCATGGACTCCTGGACGACCCGCTCGTCCTCGGTGGACCACTGGCGCAGGATGCCCTGGTGCGGGTAGCGGCCGCGGCCGACCAGGTCGGCGACGGTGATGCCGTCGGGCGCGATGGACGACTGGGGCAGCAGGCCGAGCGTGCGGGCGACCTTCTTCGCGGGCAGGGACTGGATGACCTGCCCGTCGAGCAGCACCCGGCCCTCACTGGGCTTGAGCATCCGCGACAGCGCCCGCAGCAGCGTCGACTTGCCGCAGGCGTTGGGCCCGACGATCACGGTGAAGGAGTTGTCGGGTATCTCCACCGACAACTGCTCGGCGATGACCCGCTGGTCGTAGGCGAGGGTGACGTTCTCGGCGGACAGACGGTTCACGGTGCTCCTTCGGTTGTTCAGCCCGCTGCTGTTGCTGCTCCGGGCGCTCGTGCCCGCCGCGGTGCCGGTACTCATATCCGCCCCGCCTTGCGTTCGGTGACCAGCAGCCACAGCAGGTAGACGCCGCCGAGCACGCCGGTGACCACCCCCACGGGCAACTGCTCCGCGCCGAACGCCCGCTGCGAGGCCCAGTCGGCGACGACCAGCAGGGCGGCGCCCATGCACACCGAGGCCAGCAGGTTCGGGCCGGGCGACCGGGTCAGCCGCCGGGCCAGCTGCGGAGCGGTGAGCGCCACGAAGCTGACGGGACCGGCCGCGGCGGTCGCGGAGGCGGTGAGCAGCACCGCCGCGACCATCAGCAGCAGCCGCACGCGCTCGACCCGCACCCCGAGGGCGTACGCCACGTCGTCGCCCATCTCCATCATCCGCAGCCCGCGCCCGTTGGCCAGGACGAGCGGCACCAGCACGGCGCACAGGGCAAGCAGTGGCCACACCTGGGCCCAGTCGCGGCCGTCGAGCGAGCCGGTCATCCACACCACCGCGCGGGCCGCGTCCACGATGTCGGACTTGGTGAGCAGATAGCCGTTGACCGCGGTGACGATCGCGGAGACGCCGATGCCGACCAGGACCAGCCGGTAGCCGTGCACGCCCCGCTTCCAGGCCAGCACGTAGATCGCGAAGCCGGTCACCAGGCCGCCCGCGAGCGCACCGAGCGCGACCTGGTTGGCGCTGCCGGAGAACAGCACGATCATCGTGAGCGCGCCGGCCGTCGCGCCCTGGCCGAGGCCGAGCACGTCCGGACTGCCCAACGGATTACGGGAGATGGACTGGAACAGCGCGCCGCCCAGCCCCAGCGAGGCGCCGACCAGCAGCCCCACCAGCACCCGCGGCAGCCGCAGCTCGTTGACGATGAACTCCTGGCCCGCGTTGCCCTCGCCCACCAGCGTGCGCAGCACGTCGGCGGCCGGGATCGGGAAGTCGCCGGTGCCGATGAGCACCACGCTCGCCGCGAGCGCCACGACCAGCAGCAGGAGCACGACGACGAAAGCCCGCACGTCCAGGCGTATCGACAGCCCGCCCGGGGTCCGCACGGCACGGTGGATGCTCTTCGCGGCATCGTTGGTGGTCTTCGCGGCACCACTGGTGATCTTCGCGGCACCACTGGTGATCTTCACGGCACGGTTGGTGGTCTTCACAGCTGCGCCGTCCTCCGCCGTCGTACGAGAAAGATGAACACCGGCCCGCCGAGGATCGCGGTGACGATGCCCACCTGGAGCTCCGCCGGCCGGGCCACGATCCGGCCGATGACGTCGGCGCCGAGCAGCAGCACCGGCGACAGGATCGCCGCGTACGGCAGGATCCAGCGCAGGTCGGGTCCGGTGAAGGAGCGCACCACGTGCGGCACCATCAGCCCGACGAACACGATCGGCCCGCACGCGGCGGTCGCCGCCCCGCACAGCACGGTCGCGGCCAGCATCGACAGCGCCCGCGTCCGGTTCAGGTTGGCGCCGAGCGCCTTGGCGGTGTCGTCGCCCATGGCCATGGCGTTGAGCGGCCGGGCCAGGGCCAGCGCGAGGACCGTGCCGGTGAGCAGGAACGGCAGCACCTGCTCGATGGTCGAGTCGGTCGCCGCGGAGAGCGAACCGAGCGTCCAGAAGCGCATCTTGCCGAGCGCCGCGTCGTCCATGATCATCACGGCCTGGAGGTAACCGTAGAGCGCGGCACTGATCGCCGTACCGGCGAGGGCCAGCCGCACCGGTGTCGCCCCCCGGCTGCCGCCGAGGAACCAGACCAGCGCCCCGACCGCGGCCGCGCCGAAGAACGCGAACCACACATAGCCGCTGAGCGAGGTGACGCCCAGGAAGGTGATGGCCGTGACGACCGCGGCGGACGCGCCCGCGTTGATGCCGAGCAGTCCGGGATCGGCCAGCGGGTTGCGCGTGAGGGCCTGCAGGACCGCCCCGGCCAGTCCGAGGGCGGCACCGGCGAGCACCCCGAGCAGGGTCCGCGACAGCCGCTCGGCCACGACGACGTCGCCGTAGCTCCCCGAGTCCTCGAACAGGCCGTGCCACACCTGGCCGAGGGACAGCTCTTTCGCTCCGATCGCGATACTCGCCAGCGCGACGAGCACCAGGATCGCGACGGACAGGAGCAGCCCAAAGGCACGCGCCGCACGTCGGGTTGGGGGCGCGGGGGCGGTCTCCGCGCGATGTTCGGGGGGACTCTCGACCAACACGCAGTTAGGTTAGCCTACCCTCGCAACCGATCACGATGCGAGAGCCCGGCCGCCCCTCACACACGCGTGATCCTGCCCGCCCCGCCGCTGTCCAACCGGCGCTCACATCCCCAGCCGCGCCAGCGCCTTCCCGCTGTCCAGGCCGCACACCCCGTCACCGGCGGCCGACCACGCCGCGGCGCACAACGCCCGCAGACCGTCCAGCGCCTCGCCCTCGCCGTCGAGCTCCAGCCGGTCCGCCCCGGCCCTCGCCGTCCAGCCACCGCACCGGAACCCGCCCTCGCCCGCCTCGACGACGTCCGGCTGGCCGCCGAGCATCCCGCGCAGGTCGGCGTCCACATACGTCGGCCGGTGCTGCGGCGGAGCGGCCAGCAGCTGTGCAGCGTCGGTCACGCCCGTCAGGACGAGCAGCGAGTCGACCTCCCCGTTGAACGCGCCCTCGATGTCCGTGTCCAGCCGGTCCCCGACGACCAGCGGCCGCTCCGCCCCCGTCCGCAGGATCGTCTCCCGGTGCATCGGCGGCAGCGGCTTGCCCGCGACCTGCGGCTCGGCGCCCGTGGCGATCCGGACGACCTCCACCGCCGCCCCGTTGCCCGGCGCGATGCCGCGCCCGCTCGGAATCGTCAGGTCCGTGTTCGACGCGAACCACGGCACACCCCGGGCGACCGCGTAGGAGGCCTCGGCGAACCGGCCCCACGGCAGATCGGGCCCGCCGTACCCCTGCACGACCGCCACCGGATCGTCGTCCGCGGACTCGACCGGCTCCAGCCCCCGCTCCCGCAGCGCCACCCGCAGCCCCTCACCGCCGATGACCAGCACCCGCGCACCCCGCGGCACCTGCTCGCTGATCAGCCGCGCGACCGCCTGCGCGGAGGTGATGACGTCCTCCGCGCCCGTCGGTATCCCCAGCTCCGTCAGATGCCCGGCCACCGCGTCCGGGGTCCGCAGCGCGTTGTTGGTCACGTAGGCCAGACGCATCCCGCCCTCCCGGGCCGACGCCAGCGACTCGACCGCGTGCGCGATCGCGCTCCCGCCCGCGTAGACGACTCCGTCCAGGTCGAGCAGGGCCGTGTCGTAGGCCTCGCTCAGGGCCCGCCCACTGCCCTCGGGCCTCGTCCTGACACTCCGGCTCATCCCGCATCGCTCCTCGGTTCGGCGGCTTTCCCCCGATCATCCCCCATGCCACCGACACCCGTACGATGCCGGGATGAAGACAGCAGGTCACTCGGAGGCAACGGTGCACCGAGGCCTGGAACTCACCCCGTTCCGAGGCCTTCGTTACGACCCCGACCGAGTCGGCAGCCTTGCCGCCGTCACATCTCCGCCGTACGACGTCGTGGTGCGCCCCGACGGCCTGCACCACCTCGAATCCTCCGACCCGTACAACATCGTCCGCCTGATCCTCCCCCAGGCCGCCACCGTCGGCGCCCGCAACGAGCAGGCCGCCGCGACCCTGCGCCGCTGGCTGTCCGAGGGCATCCTCACCACCGACCCGGAACCCTGCCTCTACGTCTACGAGCAGCGCGACGGCGAGGGCATGCTGCAGCGCGGACTCATCGGCGCCCTGCGGGTGTCCGACCCGGCCGAGCAGGTCGTGCTGCCGCACGAGGACGTCATGCCGCATGTCGTCGAGGACCGCGCGGCCCTGATGCGGGCCACCTCGGCGAACCTGGAACCCCTGCTGCTGACGTACCGCGGTGACGACTCGTCGGCCGCGACGGCGGACCTGATCGAGCGCACGGCCGACCGGCCCCCACTCCTCGCGACCACCACGGAGGACGGCTTCCGCCACCGCCTGTGGGCGGTCACCGACCCCGCCGAGCTCACCACGATCCAGCACGGCCTGGCCCGCCACCAGGCCCTCATCGCCGACGGCCACCACCGCTGGGCGACCTACCGCCGCCTCCGCACGGAACACCCCTCGCCGAGCCCGTGGGACCACGGCCTGGTCCTCCTGGTCGACACGGCCCGCTACCCCCTCCGGGTCCGCGCCATCCACCGCCTCCTGCACGCCCTGCCGGTCGGCGAGGCCGTGGCCGCCCTGGACGGCCGCTTCCGCGTACGCCGCCTCGCTGTGCCGCTCGCCGAGGCCCTGGCGGCACTGGCGGACGCGGCCCGCGCGGGCAACGCGTTCCTGCTCGCCGGCGACGGCGCCTTCCACCTCGTCGACCACCCGGACCCGGACCTGCTGGCCCGCACGATCCCGGCCGACCGGCCCACGGCCTGGCGCACCCTGGACGCGACGGTCCTGCACGCCACGCTCCTGGAGCACGTGTGGCACATCCCCGAGGACTCCCCCGACCGCATCGCCTACATCCACGACACGGCCGCCACGGTCGCCAAGGCCGAGCGCGACGGCGGTACGGCCGTCCTGATGCACCCGGTCCGCGAGGAGGTCGTCCGCGACCTGGCCCGGCAGGGCGTGACCATGCCGCGCAAGTCGACGTCGTTCGGCCCGAAGCCGGCGACGGGGCTGGTTTTGCGCGCGCTGGACCTCTGACCCACGCCCCACGACGCACGAGGGGGCGGACCCCGGCCGGGATCCGCCCCTTTCACTCACGTTCCGACGTCAGTCCTTCTGCTCCGGCTCCTCAGGAGCTGCGTCGCCGTCCGCGCCGCCGCCCTTGACCTCATCGGTGCTCTCGTCGTCGTCCCCGTCGTCGGCGAGGACGTCCAGGAACTCCACGCCGTCCAGCTCGGCGAGCCGGTCCGAGGCGTCCGTGCTGCCGTCCCGGTCGGCCTCGACGGCCTTCGCGAACCACTCCCGCGCCTCGTCCTCACGCCCGGCGGCAAGCAGCGCGTCCGCGTACGCGTAGCGCAGGCGCGCGGTCCAGGGCTGCACCGCGTTGGCGGCCAGCTCAGGGCTCTGCAGCGTCACGATGGCCGCGTCCAGCTGCCCCATGTCCCGCCGCGCACCGGCCGCGACGAGCCGCATCTCGACCTGCCCGGCCTTGTCCAGCTTGTGCACCTCGGGCGCACCGGCCATGTCCAGCGCCTTCTCCGGCCGCCCGAGCCCACGCTCGCAGTCGGCCATGACGGGCCACAGGTCGATGTTCCCGGTCATCCGCTTGGCGGCCCGGAACTCGGCCAGCGCCTCGCCGTACTTCTGGTTGGCGTACGCGGCGAACCCGGCGGCCTCCCGTACGGCGGCGACTCGCGAGGCCAGCCGCAGCGCGATCCTGGAGTAGGCGTACGCGCCCTCGGGGTCCTCGTCGAGAAGCCGCGCGACCATCACCAGGTTCCTGGCGACGTCCTCCGCGAGGGTCTTCGGCAGGCTCTGCAGTTCCTGCCGAACGTCCTTGTCGATCTCGTCACCCGTGACGTCCTCGGGGATCGGCAGCCGCTTGATCGGCTCCCTGTCCCGCTCCCGCTCCTCACGGAACCGGCCGCCGCCACCACGCCGGTCGTCACGGCCGCCCCGGAAGCCGCCGGGACGCCCCCCGCGGTCGTCGCGCCGGGGCCCACGCCCACCACGGTCGTCACGGCCACCACGGAACCCACCACGGTCACCTTCACGCCGGTCGTCACGACGATCGTCACGCCGGTCATCACGTCGGTCATCGCGTCGGTCGTCCCGCCGGAACTCGCCGCGGCCGTCACCGCGCGGGCCGTCCTCACGACGGAACCCGGGACGCCCACCGCGACCGGCGTCATCGCGGTCACGACGGAACCCGCCACGGTCCCCGCGGTCGTCACGGCCCCGGAATCCACCACGGTCATCCCGCCGGAACCCACGGTCGCGGTCCCGGTCGTCACCACGGGACCCGCGGTCGCGGTCGTCACCACGGGCCCTGCGGTCGCGGTCGTCGCTACGGAAGCCGCGGCGCTCGCCGCGGTCGTCACGCCGGGGGAAACCGCCCCGGTCACCATCACGCCGGTCATCACGACGATCGTCCCGGCGGTCATCACGACGATCGTCCCGGCGGTCATCACGCCGGAATCCACCGCGCGGTCCACCGTCGTCGCGGCGCTGGAAACCACCGCGGTCGTCACGCCGGCGGTAGCCGCCGCCACGGTTGTCGTCACGACGACTGTCCTCACGACGACTGTCGTCGCGGCGGCTGTCGTCGCGGCGGCTGTCATCACGACGGAAGCCACCGCGCTCCCCGCGGTCGTCGCGACGGAAGGAAGGACGGTCACCGCGGTCGTCGCGACGGAAACCACCCCGGTCACGATCGTCACGCCGGCCGTAGCCGCCGCCACGGTTGTCGTCACGACGACTGTCCTCACGACGGCTGTCGTCCCGACGGTTGTCGTCGCGGCGGTTGTCGTCGCGGCGGTTGTCGTCGCGCCGGAATCCACCGCGCTCGCCGCGGTCGTCACGGCGCTCACCACGGTCGTTCCGACGGAAGCCGCCACGGTCGCCACGGTCCCCGCGCTGACCGCCGCGGTCGCTCCGGCCATCCTCCCGTCGCCGCTGGTCGCGCTCCGGTCGGTCGTCGGGAGAGTTGGTGGACATGGTGACTCCTGTCTTCGGTACCGCAAGTCATTCTCGCGCAGCCGGGTGCCCAGCGCGCAGTGCAAAAACAAAAAGGACCCCTGATCCCAGCTGAACGCTGGTGACCAGGGGTCCTTCCAAAGATTGTTCGGCGGCGTCCTACTCTCCCACAGGGTCCCCCCTGCAGTACCATCGGCGCTGTAAGGCTTAGCTTCCGGGTTCGGAATGTAACCGGGC
>NZ_JBEOTZ010000044.1:0-44595 GCF_040303825.1 Streptomyces sp. NPDC094143 | reverse complement strand
CCTGCGCTACTTCAACGTGGCCGGCGCGGCGAGCCCGGAGCTGGCGGACACGGGTGTCTTCAACCTCGTGCCGATGGTCTTCGAGAAGCTCACGGCTTGAGCACCAGCTTGTCGGCCGTGCCCTTCTCGACCGCCTGGTCGGAGAAGGACCACGGCAGCAGTTCGCCGTCGGCCCACTTGTCGGTCTGGTCGACGTAGTGGGCGCTGTAGGCGTGCCCGGAGGCGCCGGTGAGGTTGATCCAGCGGGACTTGTCGAGGTCGCCGAGGTTCACCACCATCCGCATGGACGGCACCCACACCACCCCGTAGCCGCCGGCGGCGTTCCAGCCGGTCGCGTTCACCGTCGCCTCGCCGCCGCTGAGCTCCCAGGGGCCGCGGTTGAGGGCGTACTGGACGAAACCGGGGCCCGCGGTGCCGAGGGTCTGGTTCTTCAGGAACAGGCGGTGCAGCCGGCCCCAGCTCCAGGTGTCGATGTCCTTGCCGAGCTTGGCGGTCAGCTCCCAGCGGGCGTCGACCATGGCCCGCTTGAACAGCTGGTCGCGGTTGACGGCGCCGTCGCGGGTGCCCACCTCGGGCGTCTTCCACCAGTCGCTCTTCGGCTGGTCCATCAGCTTGCGGACCACCTCGAACCAGCGGTCGCCGCCGTCGGGCTGCGCCTTGTCGGGGGCGCGCTGCCCGCACTCGCGGACCTCCTCGGCCTCGTCGGCCGGGCCGGTGGTGTTGACCGGCTTGACCCACAGGCACTGTCCCCTGGGCCGCAGCTCCTTGGGCAGCTTGTTGCCGAAGGCCAGCTTGAGGATGTTGCGCCAGACGGCGTTGAAGTAGGCGGCGGCCGCCGAGTCGGCGTCCTGGGTGTAGTCCCAGCCCTCCAGGAGCTTCTGCGCCTCGCGGACGTCCCTGTCGCCGGTGTCGATCTTCAGCAGCGTGGGCACCAGCAGCCGGGCGATCTCACTGCTGTTGTCCAGCTGCATCTGGCGCATGTCGTCGGTCGAGATCTTGCCGCCGTCCTTGATCTTCGACTGGATCAGGTCGGTGATCCGCTGGCTGCGCGTGCCGTAGCCCCAGTCCGTGGTGAGCGTGTAGGGGTACTCGTCCTCGTCGATCACGGCCTGGTTGGCGGTGACGATGTAACCGCGCTCCGGGTCGTACTCGTGGGGCAGCGCGTCCTGCGGGATGTAGCCGGTCCAGCGGTACTCCGGGTCCCAGCCGGGCGCCGGCAGGGAGCCGTCGAAGCCCTCCGCGCGCAGCGGGATCTTCCCCGGCAGGGTGTAGCCGATGTGGCCCTCGGTGTCGGCGTAGACCAGGTTCTGCGAGGGCACGTCGAACAGGGCGGCGGCCTTGCGGAAGTCGGTCCAGTTCTTCGCCCTGTTCATGGCGAAGACGGCGTCCATGGTGGTGCCCGGCTGCAGCGCGGTCCAGCGCAGCGCGACGCCGTAGCCGTCACCCCGGTCGGGCGCGGCGGTGTCGACGGTGGCCTTCTTGCCGACCTTCACGAGCTCCTCGTCGCGGTCGGAGAGCAGGGGCCCGTTGTTGGTCTCGCGGACGACGATCTTCTTGGACGGGCCGCCGGCGACCTCGATGGTCTCCTCGCGGGTCTCGAACGGCTTGACCTTGCCGTCGTAGAGGTAGCCGTCGCCGGTGATCTTCTCCAGGTAGAGGTCGGTGACGTCGACGCCGGAGTTGGTCATGCCCCAGGCGACGTCCTGGTTGTGACCGATTATCACGCCGGGCATGCCGGCGAAGGTGTAGCCCGTGACGTCGTACTGGCAGGTGCTGGAGACGCTGCGGCAGTGCAGGCCCATCTGGTACCAGACCGACGGCAGCGAGGGCGACAGGTGCGGGTCGTTGGCCAGCAGCGGCTTGCCGGTGATGGTGTGCTTCCCGCTGACGACCCAGGAGTTGGAGCCGATGCCGTCGCCGTTCACGCCGACGGCCGGCGGGAGGTCGTCCAGGACCCGGGTGAGGCCGGTGAGCTGGCTGTCGAGGCCGGAGGTGCCGGACGCGCCCGCGGTGCCGGACGTGCCCGCGGTGCCGGAGGCCGTGCCGGACGTGCCCGCGGTGCCCGCGCCCGTGCCGGCGGTGCCGGCCGTGCCACCCGTACCGGCGGTGCCGGCCGTGCCACCCGTACCGGCGGTGCCGGCGCCGCCGGCCGTGCCGCCCTGCTCGAAGGCGCCGGTCAGCTGGCTGTACTGGCCCTCCTGGACGATCGCCTTGTTCCGGCTGTACGGGTACTGCGGGTACAGGTCGGCGATCTGCTTCGGGCCGAGGCGGCTGGTCAGCAGGGCGCGGTCGATCTCGGCCCGCATGTTGCCGCGCAGGTCCCAGGCCATCGCCTTCAGCCAGGAGACCGAGTCGACCGGGGTCCACTGCTGCGGCTTGTAGTCGTTGGTGAAGCCCAGCGCCGCGTACTCCAGGGAGATGTCCTTGCCGTCCTTGCCCTGGAGGTAGGCGTTGACCCCCTTGGCGTAGGCCTGGAGGTACTTCTTCGTGGCGGCCGACAGCTTGGTGTCGTACTCCTGCTTGGCGACCCGGTCCCAGCCCAGGGTGCGCAGGAACTCGTCGTTGTCGATCTGGCTCTTGCCGAACATCTCCGACAGGCGTCCGGCGGCCATGTGGCGGCGGACGTCCATCTCGTAGAAGCGGTCCTGGGCCTGGACGTAGCCCTGGGCCATGAACAGGTCCGCGTCGGAGGAGGCGTAGATCTGCGGGATGCCGTGGTCGTCCCGTTTGACCTCGACGGGTCCCGTCAGACCTTCGAGCGTGAGGGTGCCCTTGGTCTGCGGGAAGGAGGCCCGGACCGTGCTGATGGTCCAGTACGCGCCGAAGGCGACGCCCCCGAGGAGGGCCAGCACCAGGACGAGCACGAGGAGACGGACTTTGCGCCCCTTTCTCCTGCCGGACTTGCCGGGCTGCTGACCCGTGGAGGCGGTGGTGTCGGTGGGCATCGCTGTCCTTGCTGTCCTAACGCGAGCGGCAGGTTCGGCTGTGCTTTTAACTGAGCGCTGGAGCAACGATAGGCGCAGGGCCTTGCGCCCCTTGACGCGGAGTCGGGAACCGGCACGGGCGGGCGTTCGATCTTGCCCTCCCGAGCGTCAAGAAATCGTCAAGAGTTAGGTAAGGTAACGAAGTAGTCGGCGCGCTGCGCCACCTCTTCATGTGCGATGTACGTGAGCCCACGCGCGGGTGCGTGCGGGCCAGGGAAGGATTCGGCCGCTGACTGTTCACCACCTCAACCAGCTCCTGCTCGTCTGCTCGCTCGTCCTGCTCGTCGCCGTCGCAGCGGTACGGATCTCCTCGCGCAGCGGGCTCCCCAGCCTGCTCGTGTACCTGGGCATCGGCGTCGCCATGGGCCAGGACGGCATCGGGGACATCCACTTCGACAACGCCGAGCTGACCCAGGTCATCGGGTACGCGGCGCTGGTCGTGATCCTGGCCGAGGGCGGTCTGGGCACGAAGTGGAAGGAGATCGAGCCGGTCATGCCGGCCGCCACGGCGCTGGCGCTGGCCGGTGTCGCGGTGAGCGTCGGGGTGACGGCCTCGGCCGCGCACTACCTGGTCGGACTGGAGTGGCGGCAGGCGCTGATCATCGGCGCGGTCGTCTCCTCGACCGACGCGGCGGCCGTGTTCTCCGTGCTGCGCAAGATTCCCCTCCCCTCGCGCGTGAAGGGCACGCTGGAGGCGGAGTCCGGCTTCAACGACGCCCCCGTGGTCATCCTCGTGGTGTCCCTGTCCACGGCCGGGCCGGTCGAGCACTGGTACGTCCTGCTCGGTGTGATCCTGCTGGAGCTGGCGATCGGCGCGGCCATCGGGCTCGCGGTGGGCTGGCTGGGCTCCTGGGGCCTCCGGCACGTGGCGCTGCCCGCGTCGGGCCTGTATCCGATCGCCGTCATGGCGATCGCCGTGGCGGCGTACGCGGCGGGCGCCCTGGCCCACGGCAGCGGCTTCCTCGCGGTGTACCTGGCGGCGATGGTGATGGGCAACGCGCGCCTGCCGCACTGGCCGGCCACGCGCGGGTTCGCCGACGGTCTGGGCTGGCTGGCGCAGATCGGCATGTTCGTCATGCTCGGCCTGCTGGTCACCCCGCACGAGCTGGGCGACGACATCGTGCCCGCGCTGGTCATCGGGCTGGTCCTGACCATGGTGGCGCGTCCGCTGGGCGTGTTCGCCTGCCTGCTGCCCTTCCGGGTGCCCTGGCGGGAGTCGGCGCTGATGTCCTGGGCCGGGCTGCGCGGGGCGGTGCCCATCATCCTGGCGACCATCCCGATGGTGAAGGGCGTCGAGGGCAGTGACCGGATCTTCAACATCGTCTTCGTCCTGGTCGTCGTCTACACCCTCGTCCAGGGCCCGACGCTGCCCTGGCTGGGCCGCAAGCTGCGCCTGGGCGAGGATTCGGAGGCGGCCGACCTCGGCATCGAGTCGGCGCCGCTGGAGCGGCTGCGCGGGCATCTGCTGTCCGTCGCGATCCCCGACGGTTCGAAGATGCACGGCGTGGAGGTGGCCGAGCTGCGGCTGCCGCACGGTGCCGCCGTGACGCTCGTGGTGCGCGAGGGCGAGTCCTTCGTGCCGCTGCCGACGACGATATTGCAGCGGGGCGACGAACTCCTGGTGGTCGCCACCGACCCCGTCCGGGACGCGACCGAGAGCCGGCTGCGGGCGGTCGGGCACGGCGGCAAGCTGGCCGGGTGGCTGGGGACGGACGGGCCGGGCCCCTGACAGACCTTCGCTGAACATTTGTCCCGTTTTGGCATTTGCAGGGCGGGCAGGGTCATGGTGCTCGTTTTCACAGGTGGCGGGACCCCTGACCCCTGTAGGATGAAGGCGTACCCAGATCGAACCAACTCTGCCTGACGCAGAGCTGGCGCGACCGTATGGCGGTCGGGACGCCCCTCCTCACCGGGCCCCGGCATCTACCGCAGTTCCGCGCAAGAGGACAGCTCTCGGCGCCGCCCGCTGACGGGGCCGCGCTACCAGGCGGCAGAAAGGCACGGGCCGTGGCATCCACGGTCACCTCGAAGACGTCGGAGAACCCGCCGGCTTCCGCCCGCCCGGGATATGGCCGGCTGCTGCGCACCCGCGGCGCCTGGACGTTCCTGCTCCCCGGTTTCGCGGCGCGCCAGCCGTTCGCGATGCTGACGATCTCCATCGTGCTGCTGGTGCAGCACACCACCGGCTCCTACGGGGCGGCGGGCGCCGCAGCGGCCGTCACCGGTGTCTCCATGGCCCTGTTCGCGCCCTACAGCGGCCGCCTCGCCGACCGCTACGGGCAGCGCGCGGTGCTGATCCCGGGCGTGCTGCTGCACACCGTGTCCGGGCTGACGCTGACGGCGCTGGCGCTCATGGACGCGCCCCTGTGGGCGCTGTTCGCGGCGGCCGTCCCGACCGGCGCCTCGGTGCCGCAGGTCGGGCCGATGGTGCGGGCCCGCTGGGGCGTCACGCTCAAGGACTCGCCCCTGATGACGACCGCCGCGGCCTTCGAGTCCGTCACGGACGAGCTGACCTTCGTCGTCGGGCCGCTGCTGGCCACCGCCCTGTGCACGGCCGTCGACCCGGCCGCGGGGCTGGTCACGGAGGCGGCGCTCACCCTGGTCGGCGGTCTGCTGTTCGCCGCCCAGAAGAGCACCCAGCCCTCGGTCTCCGGCGGCGGCCACGCGCGCGTGGAGCGCACCTCCGCACTGCGCGTCCCCGGGGTGCGCGTGCTGATCGTGACCTTCCTCGGCATCGGCACGGTCTTCGGCGGGATGCAGGTCTCCCTGGCGGCGTTCACCGAGTCGATCGGCGAGCCCGGCCTGAACGGCGTCCTGTACGGCGTCTTCGCCGCGGGCAACATGCTCTCCGGCATCGTCTGCGGCGCCATCGCCTGGAAGGCGGCACCGCACCGGCGCCTGGTCGTCGGCTACACGGCGCTGGCGCTCACCGCCTCGGGCCTGTGGGCCGCCCACTCGGTCCCCGTCCTCGCCGGCCTCGGCCTGCTGGTCGGCATGTGCATCGCGCCCGCGCTGATCACCGGCTACACCCTGGTCGACGGCCTGGTCCCGGCCGGTGCCCGTACGGAGGCCTTCACCTGGCTGACCGGTGCGGTCGCCCTCGGCCAGGCGGCGGCCGTGACGGTCGCCGGGCAGCTGGAGGACCGCTTCCGGGACGGCGCCGGTTTCCTGGTGCCGATGGGCGGCACTCTGCTGGCCCTGGCGACCCTGCTGGCGCTGCGTTCCCGGCTGTCACCGAGGGGGCGGGGCCGGACCGTCGCACGTGGCGTGGGTCACCGCACGCCGGTGGCAGTGGACTGAGCGGCCGGAATACGTCACTATTAAGCGTCGTTAGCACTCATCGAGTGAGAGTGCCAGGAGGAAGACAGTGCCCACCTACCAGTACCAGTGCACCGAGTGCGGCGAGGGCCTCGAGGCGGTGCAGAAGTTCACCGACGACGCCCTCACCGAGTGCCCCAGCTGCCAGGGCCGCCTGAAGAAGGTGTTCTCGGCGGTCGGCATTGTCTTCAAGGGCTCCGGCTTCTACCGGAACGACAGCCGCGGCTCCTCGTCGAGCAGCGCCCCGGCGTCGAAGTCGTCGAGCTCCTCGTCGTCCTCGGACTCCGGCTCGTCGAGCTCGTCGAGTTCGTCGTCGAGCACGGGCAGCAGCTCCACGAGCAGCAGCAGCACCGCCGCCTGAGGCCTGATTCCTCCGGGACCCTGTCGCCCTCGGGCGACGGGGTCCTCGGTGGTTCCGCGTGCGGTTAGGGTGCGGGCATGGCGAACAACACGAACGCGGCGACCCCGATGGACTCGGTGGGCAAGGTGGGTACGGAGGGCGCCGGGATCGGCGTCATCGGCGGCTCCGGGTTCTACTCCTTCCTCGACGACGTGACCGAGGTCCGGGTCGACACCCCGTACGGGCCGCCCAGCGACTCCCTCTTCCTCGGTGAGGTCGCCGGCCGTCGGGTCGCCTTCCTGCCCCGGCACGGACGGGGCCACCACCTGCCGCCGCACCGGATCAACTACCGGGCCAACCTGTGGGCGCTGCGGTCGGTCGGCGTGCGCCAGGTGCTCGCCCCCTGTGCGGTGGGCGGTCTGCGCCCCCAGTACGGGCCGGGCACGCTGCTGGTGCCGGACCAACTGGTCGACCGCACCAAGTCCCGCGCGAACTCCTACTACGACGGACTGCCGCTGCCCGACGGCACGGTGCCGAACGTGGTGCACGTCTCACTGGCCGACCCCTACTGCCCCACCGGGCGGGCCGTCGCGCTGAAGGCGGCGCGCGGGCGGGACTGGGAGCCGGTGGACGGCGGCACGCTGGTGGTGATCGAGGGGCCGCGCTTCTCGACCCGTGCCGAATCGTTGTGGCACCAGGCGCAGGGCTGGTCGGTGGTGGGCATGACCGGCCATCCCGAGGCGGCGCTCGCCCGCGAGCTGGAGCTCTGCTACACGTCCCTGACGCTGGTCACCGACCTCGACGCCGGTGCGGAGACCGGCGAGGGCGTCTCGCACGACGAGGTGCTGCGCGTGTTCGCGGCGAACGTGGACCGCTTGCGGGGGGTGCTGTTCGACGCGGTGGCCGCGCTGCCGGGGGCGGACGAGCGGGAGTGTCTGTGCGTGAGTGCGCTGGGTGGCATGGATCCGGGGATCGCCTTGCCGTAGGCGGTGGGCGACCTGGGGCGTGCCTCCGTGCGTGCCTCGGGTGTGCCTCCGTGCGTGCCTCGGGTGTGCCTCCGTGCGTGCCTCCATGCGTGCCTCGGGCGTGCCCTCCTGCGGGGCGAGGGCGGGAGGGGCGGCCGGGGCGTAAGTCGCCGTTCCGGGGCGAGGGTGGGAGGGGCAGGGGCGGCTGGTGCGGAACTCGCCGTTCGGGTGAGGGAGTTGTCCACAGCCCGGCGGTGGGTCCACAGGCCTGAGCGGGACGCGGCGGGACGCCTCATCGTGGGGAGCGCAAGCCGGTCCCTCGTCGCAGGTGGTGGTCTCCGTGTCCCTCGCTCGCCCTTCGTTCGCGCCGTCGTCTCCCTCCTGGTCCGTCGCACCGGGCCCGCCCGGGGCCGAGGTCCCCGCCACCCGCGAGGTGCCGAGGTTCGACCCGGTACGGGTGCGCGGCCGGTGCCGTTCGGGCCGGCTCGTGCGGCACCGGCGGCGGGCCGTCGCGGTCGGGCTCGCGGTCACGGCGACCGCGCTCGTGGCGGCGGGTCCGCGCGACGCTGACGGGGCCCGCGGTCAGCCCCGGGCGCAGTCACCCGCCCGCACGGCCTCGCTCCCCGAGGAGCACTCCGCCCGGACCCACCGGGCGGTCGGGGCGACGACGGCCCCGGTCCGGATCGCCGACGCCGCGACCGTACGGCTGCTGCGGCCCGGTGACCGCGTCGACGTCATCGCCGCCGAGGATACGGCGACGGGCGGGGAGGCCCGGGTCGTCGCGCGCGGGGCCCGGGTGAGGGAGGTGCCGGAGCCGGTGGAGGGCGCCTTGGACGGCGGGGCACTGATCGTGCTCTCGGTGCCGCGTGCCACCGCCGCCCGTCTGGCCGGTGCGAGCGCCACCGCCCGGCTGGCGGTGACGCTGTGGTGAGCGGCGCGGGGGCGAGGGGCGCGGGGACAAGGGATACGGGGGCGAGGGGTGCGGCGCCGCGGGGCGCGGTTCCGTCGCCTCCCTCGTCGGAGGGACCCGCGTGCCCGGTCCGGTCCGACGGTGCCGTAGGTTGCGGAGCGTTTTGTTCCACAAGCTGCTCGTACGAGGAGAGGCCCCCAGGTGAGCGAGAAGAAGGACCCGAGCGTCTGGGAGGGCTTCAAGGCCTTCCTGATGCGCGGCAACGTCGTCGATCTGGCGGTGGCGGTGGTGATCGGTGCCGCGTTCACCAACATCGTCAACGCCGTGGTGAAGGGGATCATCAACCCGGTCGTCGGGGCCATCGGGACCAAGAACCTCGACCACTACAGCTCCTGCCTGAGCTCGGCCTGCGAGGGCGAGCAGGGCATCCGGATCCTGTGGGGTTCGGTCCTCGGCGCCACCCTCAGTTTCGTGATCACGGCGGCGGTCGTCTACTTCCTGATGGTCCTGCCGATGGCCAAGTACCTGGCCCGCATGGAGGCCCGCCGCAAGGCGAAGGAGGGCACGCAGGAGGTCATGGACGTGACCGAGCTGGAGGTGCTGAAGGAGATCCGGGACGCCCTGGTCGCGCAGCGCGGCCCGGGGCACGACCGGCAGTAGCGCTCCGGGCGGCGGCCGTCCGGGTGTTTCGCCGGGGGTTGTGCCGGCTGTTTCAGAGGTGGTGCGGCGGCTTCTCGTCGAGGAAGCGCTTGAGGTCGGCCGCGCCGCCGCCGGAGTCGGTGCGCTCGCCCCAGCCGCGGTCGGTGTCGTCGGAGGACTGCTGGTCGAGCGGGTCGTCGAAGACCAGCGCGGGCCTGGGCGCGCGCGGCTCGGGTTCGGGAGCGGTGCTCATGCGTCCAGGGTACGGTCGCGGAGAAAAACCCGGTGCCTTCTGCTGTGCTGGGAATCATGACCTCCAGTACCCCTCCCCCGCCCGGCCTCTCCGACCCGCCCGGCGGCCGGGGCCTGCTGCGCCGGCTGAGGGCCCGCGGCCGCGACGAGGAGCACCGGACGGCCTCGCCGCTGGAGCTCTTCTTCGACCTGTGCTTCGTCGTGGCCGTCGCCCAGGCCGGCGTCCAGTTGGTGCACTCGGTCGCCGAGGGGCACGCGGGCGAGGGGATCGTCGACTACGCGATGGTGTTCTTCGCCCTGTGGTGGGCCTGGATGAACTTCACCTGGTTCGCCTCGGCGTACGACAACGACGACGTGCTGTACCGGGTGGTCACGCTGGTGCAGATCGCGGGCGTGCTCGTCCTCGCCGCGGGGGTCTCCCAGGCGTTCGAGGAGCACGAGTACCTCCTGGTCTGGCTGGGCTACGTCATCATGCGGCTCGCCCTGGTGGCGCAGTGGCTGCGGGCGGCCCGGTCGAGCGAGGGCCCGGAGCGGGCGACGGCCCTGCGCTACGCCGGCGGCGTGCTGCTGTGCCAGGTCGGCTGGCTGGGGCTGCTGTTCCTGCCCGAGGGGGCCCGGCCCTGGTGGTTTTTGGCGATGGCGCTGCTGGAGATGTGCGTGCCGCCGTTCGCGGAGCGGGGGTACGGCACGGCCTGGCATCCGCGCCACATCGCGGAGCGGTACGGGCTGTTCACCATCATCGTGCTGGGCGAGACGATCGCCGCGGCCACGGTCGCCGTGAAGTCCGGCGTCGACGAGAACGACGCGCTGGGCGAGCTCCTCCCCATCGCGGCGGGCGGCCTGCTGATCATCTTCGCCGCGTGGTGGCTGTACTTCGTGGTGCCCGTCCACGGCCATCTGCGCTCCAACCGGCAGGCGTTCCTGTGGGGCTACGGCCACTACCTGGTGTTCGCCTCGGCGGCCGCGATCGGGGCGGGTCTGGAGGTGACGGTGGAGCGGACGGCCGGCAAGGCGCACATCTCCACGCTGGCGGCGTCGGCCGCCGTGACCCTGCCGACGGCCCTGTACCTGCTGACCCTGTGGGCCCTGCACTCCCGCCACTTCAAGGTGGGCATCACCCAGCAGCTGGTGCTGCCGGCGACGGCTCTGCTGGTGATCTGCTGCACGTTCCTGGGCGACTGGGCGGTGTTCACCGCGGGCGTGGTGTGCGCGCTGTCGGTGGTGGCGGGAGAGACGCTGGTGACGCGCCCGGCGAGGATCCACGCGGCTGCGCGCCCGGCGGCCTGAGACGGCATCGCCTGCCGCGATGGTCCGTGCGGGCCGCCGTCTGGACGAGACTGTGCGCCATGACAGTCGAGGCTCGGATGGACGCACTGACGGATGTGGCCGGTCTGCGGGTGGGGCACGCGACCCGCGTCGGCGACGGCTGGCTCACCGGCACCACGGTCGTGCTCGCCCCGGAGGGCGGGGCCGTGGCCGCCGTGGACGTACGGGGCGGCGGTCCCGGCACCAAGGAGACGGACGCGCTGGACCCGCGCAACGTGGTGCGGAAGGTCGAGGCGGTGGTCCTGACCGGCGGCAGCGCGTACGGGCTCGACGCGGCGTCGGGGGTGATGGACTGGCTGGAGGAGCGGGGGCGCGGGATCCGGGTGGGGGTGGACCCGGCGCACGTGGTGCCGGTGGTGCCCGCGGCGTGCGTCTTCGATCTGGGGCGGGGCGGCGACTTCCGGGCCCGGCCCGACGCGGCCCTGGGGCGGGCCGCGGTCGAGGCGGCCGCGGCGAGCGAGCCGGGCGCGCGGGTGCCGCAGGGGTGTGTGGGCGCCGGCACGGGCGCGGTCGTGGGGGTGGTGAAGGGCGGCGTCGGCAGCGCGAGCACGGTGCTCGGCTCGGGGGTGACGGTGGCGGCGCTGGCGGTGGCCAACGCGGCGGGGTCGGTGCTGGATCCGGAAACGGGGGTGCTGTACGGGGAGTTGTTCCAGGGGCGGGTCGAGTACCCGCGGGCGGAGGTGCACGAGGCCGCGCGGCGGCGGCTCGCCAAGACGTCCGCGCGGAGCGCGCCGCCGCCGCTCAACACCACGCTGGCCGTGGTCGCCACGGACGCGGACCTGACGAAGGCGCAGGCGCAGAAGCTGGCCGGCACGGCCCACGACGGCATCGCCCGCGCGGTGCGGCCCGTGCATCTGCTGAACGACGGGGACACGGTGTTCGCGCTGGCGACGGGCGACCGAGCCCTGGACGCGGCGGATCCGCTCGCGCTCAACGCGGTCCTGGCGGCGGGCGCGGACGTCGTGACCCGGGCGATCGTCCGGGCCGTGCGGGCCGCCGAGTCGGTCGACGGGCCCGGTGGGGCGTGGCCGTCGTACGGCGAGTTGTACCCGGGGAGCTGAACAGGCTCTCTTCGCTGGGGAGTTGCACCCAGGGCCCTGAACGGGTCGCCCGCACGGCGAGTTGCCCCCGGGGCGCCGAGCGGCCCGTCCGCGCACGGCGATGTCACAGCGGAACCGGACTTTGTCGCGGTTTCGTCACGTGACGGCGTTCACCGCGCACGGACGGAACCCGGCCGGGTGCCGGTCCCCTCTTCTCCCACGTACTGGATCGGATCACGCAGATCACATGAACTGGGAGCAGCCTGTGACAACGCCGAACATTTCAGCGCGGCGCACTCTGGGGGCCAGTGCCGCCCTGATGGTCGGCGCCCTGACGCTCACCGCGTGCGGTGGCAGCGCCAACGCCGAGAACGACGGGAAGGGCGGCGGGGGCGCCACGAAGACGTCCGTGGCGAAGATCGCCATCTCGGCGAAGGACGGTTCGGCCAGCGCGTCCATCAACACGACCGGCGTGAAGGTCAGCGACGGCAAGCTGACGGACGTGAGGATGACGGTGGCGGGCAGCGGGCAGGCCGTGCCGGGCTCGCTCTCCGCGGACGGCCGGGTGTGGAAGCCGAAGGAGCAGCTGGAGCGCGGGACGAAGTACCAGATATCCGCGACCGCCAAGGACGCCGACGGCCGGACGGCCGCGGCCAACTCCATCTTCACGACGGTGACGTCGTCGAACAGCTTCATCGGGACGTACACGCCGGACGACGGCACCACGGTCGGCGTGGGCATGCCGGTCTCGTTCACCTTCGACAAGGCGATCACCGACCGCAAGGCCGTGCAGTCGCACATCTCGGTCACGTCCAGCAGCGGGCAGAAGGTGGTCGGGCACTGGTTCAACGGCCAGCGGCTCGACTTCCGGCCCGAGGAGTACTGGAAGGCCGGGTCCAAGGTCACGATGAAGATCGACCTGGACGGGGTCGAGGGCGCGAACGGCGTGTTCGGCGTGCAGAAGAAGACGGTCACCTTCACCGTCGGGCGCTCGCAGGTCTCCACGGTCGACGCGAACACGCAGACCATGACGGTCGTGCGGGACGGCAAGACGCTCAAGAGGGTCCCGATCTCCACCGGCGACGCGCAGCACACCACGTACAACGGGCAGATGGTGATCTCCGAGAAGTTCGTGCAGACGCGGATGAACAGCCGGACGGTCGGGCTGGGCGGTGAGTACGACATACCGGACGTGCCGCACGCGATGCGCCTGACGACGTCCGGGACGTTCCTCCACGGCAACTACTGGTACAACAAGGGCAACCCGCCCTTCGGCCGCCAGGGCACCAGCCACGGCTGTGTCGGCCTCGCGGACGTCCGGGGCGCCGGGGGCAGCACGCCCGCCAAGTGGTTCTACGACAACTCCCTCATCGGGGACGTGGTGATCGTCAAGAACTCGCCGGACAAGACGGTGGCACCGGACAACGGGCTCAACGGATGGAACATGGACTGGAGCCAGTGGGTCGCGGGCAGCGCCTCCTGACTTCACGAAGCACCGCCCAACAGGGGTTTTTGACGGACCGGCGGGGCCGCGCGGGAACTTTTCGCGCGGCCCGCGCGTTTTCCCGGACGTACGTTTTCTCGGTTCCCGGACATGATGTCCGACCGAGGGGCTACGGTATGCACCCACAAGGTGACATGCAGCAACGCCGGGAGAAACCTTGAGCGTTCCGTACGAGACGGCAGCGTACGAACCCCATGACTCGCCCGAGTCTCCGGAGGAGCACCTCGCGCGACTCCTCGGCCGTGCCCTGAACTCCTTCGAGCTGCCGGACGAGACGATAAGGCGGCTGGACTGCGCGCTGGCGCACGACGGTTCACTGCACTCCGCGCACCACAGCGCGGGCCTGCACCGGGAGACGTACCGGCACACGTGGCTGCTGGCCGACGGCTCGGCGCTCACACTCTGGGAGCTCGTCCACAACACCGCGCCGGGCAGGGAGCCGCAGCACGAGGTGTACGTCGACGAGGAGGAGTTGCGTGCCGCGACCTCGCGGCTCCCGCTGCCGCCGGACACGCCGGACTTCGAACTGCCGGTGACGGTGCAACTCCCCCCGGCTCCCACACCCCGGCACGCCTACGCGGCGGAGGACTCGGCGGACCACGCCCGCCGCTTACTGCGCCGGGCGGAGAACGAGGACCGGCCGGGCGCGGACACGGCGGCCCGGCTGGCCACGGCGTCGGGTCACCAGATCACGCAGGCCTTCGGCCGCCCCTGCCGCGCGGGCCGGGCGGGCCTGGGCTTCTCGCTCTACGAGCACGCGTTCCTGCTGCCCGACGGTGAGGAGCTCTCCCTGTGGGAGGTCGAGCACACGGCGACGCCGGACGGGCGGCACATGTGCGAGGTGTACGTGAGCGAGGACGCGGCGCGTGAGGCGATGGAGCGGCGGGCGGCGCAGCTGTCGTAGCGCGTCGTGGCGCGGTTCAGCCGCCGTCGACGAAGTGGCGTACCAGGTCGGCGAAGGCGTCTGCCTCCTCGGGGGTCAGTTCCACGGACTCCGACCGGGAGCCCGTCTGCCGCTGCTGCGGGAGGGCGGGGAGGGAGTGGCGCTCGGGCCACCGCGAGACGTGATCGGACATGCGCCCCAGTAGACACCACGGCCCGGGGCATCGGTCCCGGGCCGTGACTTTCGTGATCTATCTCGCAGGCGGCATGAACAGCTCACACAGCCCGAAAGGGACGGTTCCGCTGTGCCTCAGGCCGCCACCGGCTGCTTCCGCCCCGCCGTCGGGGCCGTGGTGCCCTCACCGGGGGCCGTGGCGGAGCCGGGAGCCGGCTTGCGCAGGCCCTTCAGGACGACGACCAGGGCGGTGGTGACGCAGACGCCCGCGGCGATGGCGACCAGGTAGAGCAGCGGGTTGCCGATCAGCGGGACCACGAAGATGCCGCCGTGCGGGGCGCGCAGGGTGGCGCCGAAGGCCATCGACAGGGCGCCGGTGAGCGCGCCGCCCGCCATCGAGGCGGGGATGACGCGCAGCGGGTCGGCCGCCGCGAAGGGGATCGCGCCCTCGGAGATGAAGGAGGCGCCGAGCACCCAGGCGGCCTTGCCGTTCTCGCGTTCGGTCTGCGTGAAGAGCTTGCCGCGCACGGTCGTGGCGAGGGCCATCGCCAGCGGCGGGACCATCCCGGCGGCCATCACCGCGGCCATGATCTTCATCGCCGAGTCGCTGGGGGTGGCGACCGCGATCCCGGCCGTGGCGAAGGTGTAGGCGACCTTGTTGACGGGACCGCCGAGGTCGAAGCACATCATCAGGCCGAGGAGGGCGCCGAGCAGGATGGCGTTGGAGCCGGACAGGCCGTTCAGCCAGTCGGTCATGCCCTTCTGGGCCTCGGCGATGGGCTTGCCGATGACGACGAACATCAGGAACCCGACGATCGCCGAGGAGATCAGCGGGATCACCACCACCGGCATGATGCCGCGCATCGCCGCCGGGATCCGCACCTTCTGGATGGCGATCACCACGCCACCGGCGATGAGACCGGCGGCCAGACCGCCGAGGAAGCCCGCGTTGATGGTGAGGGAGATCGCTCCACCGACGAAGCCGGGCACGAGACCGGGCCGGTCGGCCATGCCGTAGGCGATGTAGCCGGCGAGGACCGGGACGAGGAAGCCGAAGGCGACGCCGCCGATCTGGAAGAGCAGGGCCGCCCAGCTGTCGGCCTGCGTCCAGGTGAAGTGGTCCATCACCGACGGCGCCTTGTTGATCCCGTATCCGCCGATCGCGAAGCCGAGGGCGATCAGCAGACCGCCCGCCGCGACGAACGGCACCATGTAACTGACGCCGGACATCAGCCACTTGCGCAGCTTGGTGCCGTAGCCCTCGCCGGAGCCGCCGGAGCGCTCCACGGGGGTGGCCGGGGCGGATCCGGCGGTGACCTCGCCGCGGGCGGCCTTCTCGCGGACCTCGGCGATGAGTTCCGCGGGACGGTTGATGCCCGCCTTCACGCCGACGTCGACGGTGGGCTTGCCGGCGAAGCGTTCCTTCTCCCGTACGGGCACGTCGTGGGCGAAGATCACGGCGTCGGCCGCCGCGATGACCTGTGGGTCGAGCCGGGTGAAGCCGGCCGAGCCCTGCGGCTCGACGGTGAGTTCGACGCCCGCCTCACGGCCGGCGTTCTCCAGCGACTCGGCCGCCATGTAGGTGTGGGCGATGCCCGTGGGGCAGGAGGTGACGGCGACGATGCGGAACGGCTGCTCCTCGGCGGGAGCGGTGTCGGCGGTGGCCGTGGCGGCGGCGGGAGAGGCCGCTCCCGCCGACGCCACGGGGTCTGTGGAGGCAGCTTCGGCGGGCGTTGCCGGCTCGTCGCCGCGGATCAGCGCCGCGGCGGCGGCCGGCTCGCCCACCGCGCGCAGGGCGTCGGTGAACTCGCTGTTCATCAGCTGCCGGGCCAGGGACGACAGGATCGTCAGGTGGGCGTCGTCGGCGCCGGCCGGAGCGGCGATCAGGAAGATCAGGTCGGCGGGTCCGTCCGCCGCGCCGAAGTCGATGCCGGCCGTGCTGCGCCCGAAGGCGAGCGTCGGCTCGGTGACGTGCTCGCTGCGGCAGTGCGGGATGCCGATGCCGCCGTCGAGGCCGGTCGGCATCTGGGCCTCGCGGGCGGCCACGTCGGCGAGGAAGCCGTCCAGGTCCGTCACCCGGCCCAGGGCCACCATGCGCTCGGCGAGGGCACGGGCCGCCGCTTCCTTGGTGTCGGCGGACAGGTCGAGATCGACCAGCTCCGCCGTGATCATGTCGCTCATCGCGGGCTCCTTAGCACGCGTATCGCCCGGTGGGTGAGGTGGGCGGAAAGGGGGACGGGGGTGCGGTGGGGGGTGACGGGAGTGACTGGGATGACAGGGGCGGCGGCACGTAACGGGGAGGTCCGCCGCCCGGGCGTCACCGGGCGCTGCTCGTCGTGGCTCATGACACCGGCTCCTTCAGCACACGGTCCGCGGGCAGGTCGGCCGTGACCGTCACCGCCGCGGGGTCCAGGTCGGCCGGCGTGGGCATGACGCTGCCGGGCAGCTGGACGGCCGCCGCGCCGTGGGCCACCGCGGAGGCCAGCGCCTCGGGGCCGCTGCCGCCGGCGATCAGGAAACCGGCGAGGGAGGAGTCGCCGGCGCCCACGTTGCTGCGCACGGCGTCCACCCGGGCGCTGCCGAACCAGGCGCCCTGGTCCGACACGAGCAGCTGCCCGTCGGCGCCGAGGCTGGCGAGGACGGCCCGGGCGCCCATCTCGCGCAGTTCCTCGGCGGCCTTCACGGCGTCACCGACGGTGGCGAGGGGGCGGCCGACGGCCTCGGACAGTTCCTCGGCGTTGGGCTTGACCACGTCGGGCCGTTCGCGCAGGGCCGCGAGCAGGGCGGGCCCGGAGGTGTCCAGGGCGATCCGGGCACCGGCGGCGTGGGTGCGGGCGACCAGCTCGGCGTACCAGGAGGGGGCGAGGCCACGCGGGAGGCTCCCGCAGCAGGCGATCCAGGAGGCGTCGCGGGACTGGTGCCGGATGGTCTCCAGGAGGAGTTCGCGTTCGGTCTCGGTGAGTTCCGGGCCGGGGGCGTTGATCTTCGTCAGGACGCCGTCGGCCTCGGCCAGGGCGATGTTGGAGCGGGTGGCCCCGGCGACCGGGACCGGGGCGACCTCGATGCCCTGCTGGTCGAGCAGTTCGGCGACGAGCGCGCCCGGGGCGCCGCCGAGCGGCAGGACGGCCACCGTGCGCTGCCCGGCGGCGGCGACCGCACGCGAGACGTTCACGCCCTTGCCGCCCGGGTCCATCCGCTCGCCGGTGGCGCGGATGACCTCGCCCCGGTCGAGGGACGGCACCTCGTAGGTGCGGTCCAGGGACGGGTTGGGGGTGACGGTGAGGATCATGCGCGCACTACTTCCGTGCCGCCGCGCTCGATCGCGACGGCGTCTTCGGGGCTCAGCCCGCTGTCGGTGATCAGCAGGTCCACGTCGCCCAGGTCGCCGAAGCGGGCGAAGTGCTCCTGGCCGTGCTTGGAGGAGTCGGCGAGCAGCACCACCCGGCGGGCGGCGGCCACCGCCGCCCGCTTCACGGCGGCCTCGGCGAGGTCGGGGGTGGTCAGGCCGTGTTCGGCGGAGAAGCCGTTGGCGGCCACGAACAGCACGTCGGCGCGGATCTCGCCGTAGGCCCGCAGCGCCCAGGCGTCCACGGCGGCGCGGGTGCGGTGCCGCACGCGGCCGCCGACGAGGTGGAGCTGGATGCCGGGGTGGTCGGCGAGGCGGGCCGCGATGGGCAGGCTGTGCGTGACGACCGTGAGGGAGGCCTCCAGCGGGAGGGCGGCGGCCATGCGCGCCACCGTCGTACCGGCGTCGAGGATCATCGTGCCCTCGGTCGGCAGCTCCGCGAGGGCGGCCTTGGCGATGCGGTCCTTCTCGTCGGCGGCCGTGGACTCGCGCTCGGCGAGGTCCGGCTCGAAGTCGAGGCGCCCGACCGGGATGGCGCCGCCGTGCACCCGGCGGACCAGCCCGGCGCGGTCGAGGGCCTTCAGATCCCGGCGGATGGTCTCCGCGGTCACCTGGAACTCCTCGGCCAGCGACACGACATCCACTCGGCCGCCGTCACGGGCGAGCCGGAGGATCTCCTGCTGCCGTTCCGGTGCGTACATGTCCGTTCGCCTCCGCCTCATGCCCGAACGTGTGGTTTCAGCGGGAGGCTACGCCGAGATGTCCGGGAAGTAAACAGGTTCGGGCCCAATCGGGCATGATCGGAAATCCGCAGCAGTTCAGCCGACCACACAGCGGGCCCGGCACCCCAGGTGCCGAGCCCGTCCCGCGCCGTCCGTCCGGTCAGACCGGCGCCGGCTCCTGCTCCTTCCGCCTGGCCGGCGCCTGCTCGCCCTCCACGTGCTGCGCGGGCCGCTTGGGCAGCGCGAACATCAGCAGGAAGATGGCGCCCATCACCGCGGCCACCCAGCCCAGCGCGTTCTCGAAGGCGTCCGCGTAGGCCGGGCCCATCTGCTCCGGGCGCAGGTGCTCGGCGATCGAGCCGAAGAAGACCACCGAGACCAGCCCGAGCCCCAGCGCGTTGCCCATCTGCTGCACGGTGTTGATCAGGCCGGAGGCCGAACCGGAGTGCTCGCGCGGCACCTCGGAGAGGATCGCGTCGGTCAGCGGCGCGACGATCAGGCCCATGCCGGCGCCCATCACGACCAGCGGAAGGGCCATCTGCCACGGGGTGATGGCGAGGCCGTAGTGGCCGGACTCCCAGATGTAGAGCAGCACCCCGGCCGCCATCACCAGCGCGCCCGCCTGGAGCACCCTGCGTCCGAAGCGCGGCACCAGCAGCTGCACCGACATGCCCGCGGCCGCCGACACGGCGATCGAGAACGGCACCCCGGTCAGCCCGGCCTTCAGCGGGCTCCAGCCCAGCCCGATCTGCATGTACAGCGTCCAGACCAGGAAGAACACGCCGAGCGCGACACCGAAGACGGTCTGCACGGCGATCCCCGCCGCGAAGCTCTTGACCTTGAACAGCGACAGTTCGACCAGCGGCGAGCCGTCCCGCACGGCCTTGCGCCGCTCGTACGCCACCAGCACCGCGAGGACCACGAGCGAGCCGGCCATCGACAGGTGTCCCCACAGCGGCCAGCCGAGCTCACGGCCGCGGGTGAGCGGGTAGATCAGCATCAGCAGGCCCAGCGTGACCAGCGAGACGCCCACGAGGTCGAGCTTCAGCGCTCGCGGCGCCCTGGACTCGGTGATGAAACGGCTGCCGAGGACCAGGCCCGCGATCCCCACGGGCAGGTTGATCAGGAAGATCGAGCGCCACTCCCAGCCGAACAGGTTCCACTCGGTCAGCAGCGCGCCGAGCAGCGGTCCGGACACGGCACCGAGGCCGACGACCGCGCCGAACAGCCCGAACACCTTGCCCCGCTCGTGCGCCGGGAAGGTCGCGTGCACGATCGACAGCACCTGCGGCACCATCAGCGCCGCCATGGCGCCCTGCAGGAACCGCGAGGCGACCAGCATCTCGGGGTTCACCGCGAGGCCGCACAGCGCGGAGGCGACGGTGAAGCCCCCCATGCCGACGAGGAAGACGCGCTTGCGGCCATGGATGTCGCCGAGCCGTCCGCCGGTGATCAGCCCGGCGGCGAAGGCGAGGGCGTATCCGGCGGTGATCCACTGGATCTCGCTGAAGGACGCGCCCGCGTCCCGCTGGATGGACGGGATGGCGATGTTGACGATGGTCACGTCGACGAGGTCCATGAAGGCCGCGGTCATCACGATCGCAAGGGCGAACCAGCGGCGGCGGTCCGTGCCCGAAGGGGTCTCGGTGGAGTTCATACGCCGACCCTAGGAGCCCAATAGGTCAGGTCGTGTCCTAGTGGTGCGGCATCCTCGACGGCATGACGACGGACACCCCGGCCCGGCTGCTGACGCTCCTCTCCCTCCTCCAGACGCCCCGCGAATGGCCCGGCGGCGAGCTCGCCGGCCGGCTCGGGGTCTCCCGCCGCACGGTCCGGCGCGACATCGACCGGCTCCGTGAACTCGGCTATCCCGTACAGGCGACCAAGGGGGCCGACGGCGGCTACCGGCTCGTCGCCGGCAAGGCCATGCCGCCGCTGGTGCTCGACGACGAGGAGGCCGTGGCCATCGCGGTCGGCCTGCGCGCCGGCGCCGGGCACGCGGTGGAGGGCCTGGACGAGGCGTCGGTGCGGGCGCTGGCCAAGCTGGAGCAGGTGCTGCCGAGCAGGCTGCGCCACCGCGTGACCACCCTGCAGGCCGCCACCACCCCGCTGACCAGCGGGGACGGACCCAGCATCGCGCCCGAGACGCTGACCGTCATGGCCTCGACGGTGGCCGGGCACGAGCGGCTGCGGTTCGCCTACCGGGCCGCCGACGGCACCGAGTCACGGCGTCTGACGGAGCCCTACCGGCTGGTGTCGACGGGCCGCCGCTGGTACCTGGTGGCGTACGACCTCGACCGGGACGACTGGCGCACCTTCCGGGTCGACCGGGTGAGCGAACCGTTCGCCACGGGCGCGAGGTTCACGCCGCGCGAGCTGCCGACGGGGAGCGCCGCGGAGTACCTGCGGCGGTCGATGCAACGGCAGCAGCCGAGTTACGACTTCGAGGTCACCTTCGCCGCACCGGCCGCCTTCGTCGCCGCCCGGCTGCCCGCGTGGCTGGGCACGCCCGAGCCGGTGGACGAGCACAGCTGCCGGCTGCGCGGGTCGGTCGGGGACGCGACACAGTGGGTGGCGTTCCGGCTGGCCATGCTGGAGTGCGACTTCACCGTCCACGAGCCGCGGGAACTGGTCGACGCCGTGCGGGAGTTGGGAGCACGGCTGAGCAGAGCGGCAGGGGCGGGGGCGTAAGCGGCAGGGCCGGGCCCCCGACTTCGACTTCGCGGCCCGGTTCGAGGCCGGCGCCGGGGAGGCCGCCGGGTCCTTCGCCGAGGACGCCCGCCGGGTTGCCGAGGACGCCCGCCGGGTCACGGCAGGCGCCCGGGCCGGTGCACCTGGGGAAAGCCGGGGGCGAGCCGCCGGGTCACGCCCCGAACGGGAAGTCCCGTAGCGTCGCGAGGTTGCGCAGCGCCAGCTCGGCCGGGCTTCCCGGGCCCTCCACCGGCCCGTCCCCCTCGGCCCAGCCCTCCAGCGCGGTCCGCACGGCGGCACTCGCGACGGCGGCGGCGAAGCGCAGTTCGGGGGTGGCGGCAACGTTGTCGCCGTCGTCCCTCGCCACGGCACCGGCACGTGTCACCCGTTCCGCCAGCGCCTCCCCCAGCATGCGCTCCGAGTCCTGGCACACCTCCGCCCACACCCGGCGCAGCGACGGGTTGGCCGCGGCCAGGCGCAGGAGCGTGCGGACCCACTCCCAGGAGGACGCGGAGACGACCACGCCCGGGGTGAGGGTGTTGCGGACCCCGTCCTCCAGGGCCTGCACGACGCCCACCGCCGCCGGCGCGGCCCGGACCGCCGCCACCCAGCGCTGGGCACCGGCCGCGTACAGCGGGGCGACGGCCTCCTCCTTGGTGGCGAAGTACCGGTAGAAGGTGCGCGGGGCGATGCCGGCGGTCTGGGCAATGTCCTCCGCGCGGGTGGCGCGCAGGCCGCGCCGCACGAAGAGGCCGGCCGCCGCCCGGGCGATCTCCATGCGTGTCTCGGCCTTGCGCCGCTCGGTCAGCGAGGCCTGCGGGGTCGGGGTGGTGCTGCTCACGCCCGGCAGGCTATGCCCATGTGACACAATCTGCCATCTGGCGGGCCACCCCGTGGTTCAGGTACGGGGTGGCCCGCTCTCCAGCGCGGTGTCGGCGGGAGCCGGCGGGGGCCGGCGGCGCGAACGAGAGAGCCGGGCCCCGGCGTCCGGGGGGAGGGACGCCGAAGCCCGGCCTTGGGAGAGTCCCGGCGCCGGGGGGAGTGCGGCGGGACTTGGCTCTGCGGGCCGGGGCGTGACCCCGGACCCGAACTGGTGGACCCGGAAGTCTTGTTCCCGGCGCCCTGGGACTTGAAGCGGCGTTACAACGCCATGTTTGCGCGGTCTTTCGCCACCCGGCGTACGCGGTGACCACCAGGCGCACACAGCCCGTCACGCAGGGGCCACGAGTGGTGCGCCGGGGCGGTCGACGGTGATCGCCGAGGTCAGGCCGCCGCGTCGAAACCGGTGCTGCGGGCCAGCTTCTTCAGCTCCAGCAGGGCGTGCTTCTCGATCTGCCGGATGCGCTCGCGGGTCAGGCCGTGCTCCTTGCCCACCTCGGTCAGCGTGCGCTCGCGGCCGTCCTCGATGCCGTAACGCATCTTGATGATGGAGGCCGTGCGCTGGTCGAGGCGGCCGATGAGGTCGTCGAGCTCCTCGCTGCGCAGCAGCGTGAGCACCGACTGCTCGGGCGACACCGCCGAGGTGTCCTCCAGCAGGTCGCCGAACTGCGTCTCGCCCTCGTCGTCCACCGACATGTTCAGCGAGACCGGGTCACGGGCCCAGTCGAGCACGTCGGTGACGCGCTCCGGCGTGGAACCGAGCTCGGCGGCGATCTCCGCCGGCTCCGGGTCCCGGCCGTGCTCGCGGTTGAACTCGCGCTGCACACGGCGGATCCGGCCGAGCTCCTCCACGAGGTGGACGGGCAGGCGGATCGTGCGGGACTGATCGGCTATCGAGCGGGTGATGGCCTGGCGGATCCACCACGTAGCGTACGTGGAGAACTTGAAGCCCTTGCGGTAGTCGAACTTCTCGACCGCGCGGACCAGGCCGGCGTTGCCCTCCTGGATCAGGTCCAGCAGCGGCAGGCCGCTGCGCGGGTAGCGGCGGGCGACGGCGACGACCAGGCGGAGGTTGGAGCGGATGAACACGTCCTTGGCGCGCTCCGCGGCGTCGACCAGCGCTTCGAGCTCCTCGCGGGTCGCGTCCGTCTTGGTCTCCTCGTACCCGTCGAGGACCTGCCTCGCGAACACACCCGCCTCGATGACCTGCGACAGCTCGACTTCCTTGGCCGCGTCGAGCAGCGGTGTGCGCGCGATCTCGTCGAGATACATGCCGACCAGGTCGCGGTCGGCGATCTCGCCGCCATGGGCGCGAACACTGCTTGCCGCTTCAGCCGTCTCGCCGGTGGCGGACTGACGACGGGCGACGGCACGGGTTGCCATGCGAGCTCCCTTGCGTATGAGGTCAGCGGGTGGTCCTTCGGACGCCTGACTCCGTCTTCCGGACTCTCTCCGGACTCTCCTCGGGTGCCCTGCATCCGATGGAAACAACGACTGGAATCAGGACAGAATTCCCAACCGGTCCTCCAATTTTTCTGATCATGCAGTACCCTGTCGGGCCGCCGTCCGGCCCGAAGGGAGACGCGATGTCGTTGGAGCGTGCAGAGGTGCAGGTCAGGCCGGGAGTCGAAGCGGACCTCTCGGCCCTCACGGCCCTCTACAACCACTACGTACGGGAGACGGCGATCACGTTCGACACCGCGATCTTCACTCCGGAGGAGCGTCGCCCCTGGCTGCTCTCCCACCCTGAAGACGGGCCGTACCGCCTGATGGTTGCCACGGACCGGGACTCACAGGAGCTGCTGGGCTACGTCACGTCCAGCCCGTTCCGCCCCAAGCCGGCGTACGCGACCTCCGTGGAGACGACCGTCTACGTCGCGCCGGACGCCGGCCGCCGCGGCATCGGCACCCTGCTGTACGAGGCGCTCTTCGAGGCCCTGTCCGGCGAGGACCTGCACCGGGCCTACGCGGGCATCGCCCAGCCCAACGAGGCGTCGACCCGGCTGCACGAGCGCCTCGGCTTCCGGCACGTCGGCACCTACCGGGAGGTGGGCCGCAAGTTCGGGCGGTACTGGGACGTGGCCTGGTACGAGAAGCCGTTGCGGGGCGGTCAGCCGAACTGAACCGACCGCTTCGCCAGCCCCATCCAGAATCCGTCGATCACCGACTTCTGCGCGTCCAGCTCCCCCGTGGCGTCGGCCGCGCCCATGGTCACGAACAGCGGGGCGAAGTGCTCGGTGCGCGGGTGGGCCAGCCGCCCGGCGGGCGACTTGCGGGTGAAGTCGAGCAGGGCGTCCACGTCCCGCGCCTCCAGCGCCCGCCGCCCCCAGTCGTCGAACTCGGCCGACCAGGCGGGGATGCCGCCCTGCCGGAGCGCTGCCAGGTTGTGGGTGAAGAAGCCGGAGCCGACGATCAGCACGCCCTCGTCCCGCAGCGGGGCGAGCCTGCGGCCGATCCCCAGCAGCCGGACCGGGTCGAGCGTCGGCATGGAGACCTGGAGGACCGGGATGTCCGCGCCCGGGTACATCTCGACCAGCGGGACGTACGCGCCGTGGTCCAGACCCCGGTCGGGGACGTCCTGGACGGGCATGCCGGGGGCGCGAAGCAGCTTGCGTACCGACTCGGCGAGCTCCGGCGCGCCGGGTGCGCCGTAGGTCACCTCGTAGTAGTGCTGCGGGAAGCCCCAGAAGTCGTAGACGAGCGGGACGGTCTCGGTGGCACCGAGCGCGAGCGGGGCCTCCTCCCAGTGCGCGGAGACCACCAGGATCGCCTTCGGGCGGGGCAGGCCCGCGGCCCAGGCGGCCAGCTCACCGGGCCAGACGGGGTCGTCCGCCAGGGGCGGGGCGCCGTGGCTGAGGTACAGAGCGGGCATGCGCTCCTGAGTGGCGGCGGACATGCTGCGGCTCCTTCCGTCCGTGTACTTGAAAACTGTACGACGCACTTGTTTAAAGTTCAAGGAGAGTCCGCGTAGAGTGGAACCCATGAAGGCACCCGCATCCGCACCGGCAACCGGCTCCACCGCGGAGCCCCAGGAACCGCGCTGGCTCACCGACGAGGAGCAGCACGTGTGGCGCTCGTTCATGGAGGGCGTCACCCTCCTCGACGACCATCTCGACCGTCAGCTCCAGCGCGACGCGGGCATGCCGCACATCTACTACGGCCTCCTGGTCAAGCTCGCCGAGGCGCCGCGGCGGCGGCTGCGGATGACCGAGCTGGCGATGCTGGCGAAGATCACCCGCTCCCGCCTCTCGCACGCCGTCGCGCGTCTGGAGAAGAACGGCTGGGTGCGCCGTGAGGACTGCCCCGACGACAAGCGGGGCCAGTTCGCCGTCCTGACCGACGAGGGCTACGAGGTGCTGCGGCAGACCGCGCCGGGCCATGTGGAGGCCGTGCGGCAGGCGGTCTTCGACCGGCTCAGCCCCGAACAGCAGAAGTCCCTCGGCGAGATCATGCGGATCATCGCCGAGGGACTCCAGCCGGCCGAAGCGGGTGCGGACCTGCCCTGGCTCCGCTGAGCCGGGGCAGGTCCCGGATTCCGTGGGTACGGGGCGTCCCCTTCCCCGTGCCCACGGGTGGCCCGAAGTGCCCGAGCAGGGCCCGAAGGGGTGGGTGCCGCCGTCAGTGGGCGACGACCGGGATCTTCACCTCGTCCGCCGCGTCCGCGTCGGAGCCGGTCACCGCGGCCATGTTCGGGCGGCCGGCGTTGACGAAGGTCAGGGCGATCGCGGCGGCCACCACGAGGATGCCGACGGCGAACCAGATGGCACTGGTGTAGCCCCGCACCATGCCCTCCAGCTGGACCAGCTGCTGCTGGGACCGGCTGGTCGCCCCCACGATGTGGTCGGCGATGTAGGACGTCGTCGCCGAGGCGGCGATGGTGTTCAGTAGGGCCGTGCCGATCGCGCCGCCCACCTGCTGCGAGGTGTTGACCATCGCGGAGGCGACACCGGAGTCCCGGGGCTCGACGCCCTGCGTGGCCAGCGACATGGCCGGCATGAACGCCGTACCCATGCCGAGGCCGAGCAGCACCATCGCCGGCAGCAGCAGGGCCGCGTACGAGGAGCCGATCTCCAGCTGGGTCAGCAGCAGCATGCCGAGCGCGGCGACCAGGAAGCCGGGGCCCATCAGCAGGCGCGGGGCGACCCGGGTCATCAGGCGGGTGCCGATCTGGGTGGAGCCCGTGATCATGCCCACGATCATCGGCAGGAAGGCGAAACCGGTCTTGACCGGCGAGTAGCCCTTCACGATCTGCAGGTAGTAGGTCAGGAAGAGGAACAGGCCGAACATCGCGATGATCGCGAGCCCGAGGGAGAGGTAGATGCCCCCACGGTTGCGCTCGGTGACCACGCGCAGCGGCAGCAGCGGGGCCTTGACCCTGGACTCGACGACCACGAAGGCCAGCAGCAGCACCACCGAGGCGACGAACATGCCCACGGTCACGGCGTCGCTCCAGCCCTCCGACTCGGCGCGGGTGAAGCCGTAGACCAGGGCGACCAGGCCGAGGGTGGAGAGGATCACGCCGGGGATGTCGAGCGGGGAGCGGTTGCGGCCGCCCTCCGGCTCACGGATGACGAAGTAGGCACCGGCCGCGGCGATGATGGCGAACGGGATGTTCACGAAGAACGTCCAGCGCCAGTCCAGGTACTCGGTGAGGAAGCCGCCCAGGATCAGGCCGACGGCACCGCCACCACCGGCGATCGCGCCGTAGATGCCGAACGCCTTGGCGCGCTCCTTGGCGTCGGTGAACATCACGGCCAGCAGGGAGAGAGCGGCGGGCGCGAGCAGGGCGCCGAAGACGCCCTGGAGGGCGCGGGCGCCGAACATCATGGCCTCGTTGGTGGCGGCGCCACCGAGCGCGGAGGCCGCGGCGAAGCCGCCCAGGCCGACGACGAAGGCCTTCTTGCGGCCCCACAGGTCGGCTATCCGGCCGCCGAACAGCAGCAGACCGCCGAAGGCGAGGGCATAGGCCGTGACGACCCACTGCCGGTTGCCGTCGGAGATGCCGAGGTCCTGCTGGGCGGAGGGCAGGGCGATGTTCACGATGGTCGCGTCGAGCACGACCATCAGCTGGGCGAGGGCGATGAAGACGAGCGCTTTCCAGCGATTGGCGTCCGGGACGCTTGGGGCCTTGACGGCTGTTTCAGACATGGGGATACCCACTTCGGGACTTCGTGACGGAAAAAGGGCGACGAAAGGTACGGGCTCGTCGACGGTGACGGCCGCGGGGACTGTCGTCGTGTTTCAGACGGCTGGAACGAGCTGAACTAATCGGTCAGTGGACTGTGGTCTGGACTGGACGGTCGGTCGGGATGGGACTGACGGTCAGGACGGGGCCGCGATCAGGACGGGCGGGGCTGGACTGTCGTCTGGTCGGTCAGGGGCGGCGCAGGTCCTCCAGGGTCACGGCCGTGCCCGGCAGGGCGGAGCGGGCGGGGGCCCGCAGCCCGTCCAGGAACAGCTGGAGATGACGGTGGACGAAGCGGTCGGCACGGAAGCAGTCCGTACCGGCCGGGGGCCTGCTGAGCTGGGCCACGGCGATCATGACGTCCCCGACGTCCACGTCGGAGCGGAGCTGCCCGGCCGTCCTGGCCCGGTCCATGACCTCCGCGACCTGCCGCTCGACCCGCTCGCGCGCGGCCTCCAGGTCCGGGTGGTGCTTGTCGAACGTGCTGGAGACCATCGGGCACAGCGCGCTGATCCGCTCGTCGGCGGCGGCGTGCACGAAGCGCTCCAGCGCCTCGAACGCGTCGCCGGTCTCGGCGAGCGCGAGCTCCGCCGCGGCGGTCGTACGGTCCATGACGGAGCAGACGACCTCGCGGACCAGCGCGTCGCGGTCCGGGAAGTGGCGGTACACCGTGGCGTTGCCGACGCCGGCCCGGCGGGCGATCTCGTCCAGCGGCACCTCGGGGCCGTGCTCGACGAACATCTCCCGGGCGGCGGTGACGATCCGCTCCCGGTTGCGCAGGGCGTCGGCGCGGGGCCGGGGTGCCTTGCGCTGCACGGGGGTTGCGGTCTGCACGGCGTACTCCTGATCGGTGGGTCCTTCTTCGTTCCGCGATCCGGGGAGGGGTTCCCCGTTTCGCGCGGACACATGGCTAAACGGGGAGTAGGTCCCCGGTATTTCCTGCCAACGAGGAAATTATCTGTGACCTGGATCACATCATCCGCAGTGCGCGGGGGCTACTCACCGGAAACCCACGATCGGTCTCCCCCAACGGGCGCCCCCGCACCCCGCGACGCAGGGTGATCGCAAGGGTGCAGCCGGAGACCGGAGGCTGCCGTGGCGCGGGAGGTCCCTTGCAGGTGCCCGACATGCAGCCACCTCCACCGAGGCCCCGGCCGAGCCGACCGGGCACGTGCGCCCCTCCGGGACACCGGATACCCCGGCGGCGACTGGCCGCCCTGGCCTGCGTGTCCGCCCTGACCTTCGCGGTCAGCACCTCGGCCGGCACGGCCCACCTCGCCCCGGGCCCCACGCCGGCCGGCGCGGGCCCGATATCCCTGTCCCGCACCTCCGCCCACGCCCTCTGCCTGATACGCGGCGCCCGCGAGGTCCAGATGTCCGAGGGCATCCCCACCTCCGAGGGCTACTCCCGCTCCACCGGCACCGTCCGCGCCCTCACCCTGATGATCGACTTCTCGGACGCCCCCGGCGAGGGCAGCGCCCGGGACCGCTTCCGGGAATTCTTCCCGCAGACCCGCGACTGGTTCCGCACCAGCTCCTACGGCCGCCTGGACTACCGCCCCGAGACCCCCGTCCCTGGCTGGCTGCGGATGCCGAAGTCGTTCCGCGAGTACGGCATAGAGCGCGGCGCCCCCTTCGAGCCCGGCTACCGCGCGCTGGTCCAGGACCTCGTCGCGGCGGCCGACCCGAAGGTGGACTTCGGCGACTACGACCTGCTGAACGTCCTGGTCACCCCGAACGCCGGCCCCTCCGCCCTGGACACGGTCCTGTCCGTCACCTTCGCCGGCAACCCCGACGCCCCGAGAGCCGACGGCACCGCCGTGGCCAACGCCTCGTTCGTCTACTCCCGCCAGGACGACGGCTCCGGCTCGTACCACCGCACCGGCTACCGCGTCCTCCCCCACGAGAACGGCCACGTCTTCGGCCTGCCCGACCTGTACACCGCCGAGGGCGGGAGCGCGGTCGGACACTGGGACATCATGAGCGAGGACTGGGGCGCCAACAACGACTTCCTCGGCTGGCACAAGTGGAAGCTCGGCTGGCTGGACGCGACCCAGGTGCACTGCGCCACGTCCTCCGGCCCGGCCGAGTACACCCTGACCCCGCTGGCCCGCGCGGGCGGCTCCAAGCTGGTCGTCGTGCCGTTGGACTCCCGGACCGGTTACGCCCTGGAGCTGCGTACGCGCGGCGGCAACGACGAGGCGGTGTGCCGTCCGGGCGTGCTGGTCTACAAGGTCGACGCCGAGGTCGACACGGGCATGGGCCCGGTCACGGTCCACGACTCCCGCCCCGACAGCGGCGGCTGCACCCGCGCCCCCAACGTCCACGCGGAGCTGTCCGACGCGCCCCTCGTCCCCGGGGAGACCTTCCGGGACGCGCGCGGGGGCGTCACGATCGAGGTGACGGGCGTGGACGGGGAGGGCAACCACCGGGTACGGGTGACGCGGAAGGAGCAGGCGCGGCGGAGCTAGGGGTACGTACGGCAGGGAGCGCGCCCCCTCGGACGCCGGCCAGCCGGTTCGCGATTACGGTGGGCCTGCCCCGACCGCCGTACCGGAGAGCCGATGCCACCGAAGCCCACGCCCCAGCCCGCCGAGGGGTCCGCCCCACCGGCCGACGAGAAGGGCACGCGGGCAGGGGTCACGGACACGCGGGGAACCGCACCTGTGGACACCACGCGGGTGCCGCCCCGAGGGTGGGCCGGTGCCGCCGCCCCGGCGGAGGCGGTCACTCCACTCATCCGCGGCATCGCGGTACTGCGCGAACTGACCGACGCGAACGGCACGCTGAGCCTGAGCGCCCTGGAACGGGCCACGGGCCTGGCCCGCTCCACGGTCGACCGCGTCACGGCCACGCTCGCCCGCATGGGCTACGTCCGGGTCGACGGCCGGGACGTCTTCCTGGCACCCCGCCTGATGGAACTGGGCAACGCCTACCTGGCCGCCCTGCGCCTCCCCTCCCTCCTCTCCCCCGCCGCGGACGCCCTGGCCGACGAACTGGACGAGTCGGTCTCCCTGGCGGTCGCCGACCGCGACGGCATCCGCTTCGTCCACCAGGCGACCCGCCGCCGCGCGATGTCCCTCAGCTTCCGCATCGGCGACCTGCTCCCCGCCGAACGCACGGCCCCGGGCCCGCTGTTCGCGACCGAGTGGACGGCGGCGGACTGGCAGCGCTGGCGCGAGCGCAGGGCCGCGGATCCGAGGGACCTGTCCTTCACGGCCGTACCGCCCCGCAGGACCGGGACCGACGCGGCGTACGACCAGGACTTCGTCCGCCGCACGGAGGAGGCGGCGGCGAACGGCTGGGCCCTGGACGACCAGCTGATCGAACCGGGTCTGGTGGCGCTCTCGGTCCCGGTCCACGCGGCCGGCGCACCGGGAGGAGAGCGGGGACAGGTGGCGTGCGTGGCGAGCGTGGTCAGCCACACGAGCCGCCACACGGCCGAGGGCCTGCGGACGAACCTGCTGCCGAGGCTGCGCTCGGCGGTGGCGGAGATGGAAGAGGAGCTCCACCGCACCCCACCCCCGGAATCCGGCCGGCCCCCCGCCGACCTGGCACTGTGGACCGGCGCCTCCAAACTGCAGCTCGGCCGCGACTTCATCGAGTCCCTGGCGCGGGGCCTGACGGTCCTCACGGCGTTCGGCGAGGGCAGGCCGGAGCCGACCCTCACGGAGGTGGCCCGGGCGACGGGCCTGGCCAGGGCGACGGCACGCCGGGCCCTGATCACCTACGAGCACCTGGGCCTGGTGACCACGTCCGACCGCGCCTTCTCCCTCACCCCCCGCGTCCTCTCCCTCGGCTTCCCACCCCTCTCCCGCACGACCCTCCCGGAGATCGCCCAGCCGTACCTGGCCGCCCTGACGTCCCGCATCCACGAGTCGACGGCACTGGCGGTGCTGTCGGATTCGGGCGAGGAGATCCAGTACACGGCGAGGGTGGCGACGGGCCGGGTGATGAGCGTGAACATCACGGTGGGCGCGAGGCTCCCGGCCCACGCGACGGCATCGGGCCGGGTCCTCCTGGCGGACGCCGGCACCTCGGTCCACGCCCGGGGCTACGCCTTGGTCGACGAGGAGCTGGAAAAGGGCCTGCGCTCCCTGGCGGTCCCGATCCGCAACCGCGAGGGCAGGGTGGTGGCGGCCCTGAGCACGGCGATGCACGCGAGCCGCCGCTCCCCGCAGGAGTGCGTCAAGGACCTCCTCCCCGAACTGACGGCCACAGCCACCCGCATCGAGTCCGACCTCCACACAGCCGCCCGCTTCACCCACGTCCCCCTGACCTGACCCCCACACCCGCCCGACTGCGATCCGGTACGCTGACGCCTGTGGTCTTTCCCGGACCACCGGCACGCCGCCGCTCCTCGCGTCCGCTGCCACTGCCTTCGTAGCTCAGGGGATAGAGCACCGCTCTCCTAAAGCGGGTGTCGCAGGTTCGAATCCTGCCGGGGGCACAGAGAAAAGGGCCAGCTCAGGAGGGGTTTCCTCCCAGGCTGGCCCTTCGTCGTTCCGGGGGTCGTGCCACACGCGTGCCACTACGCGCTACCAGGTCTGGAGCCCCATCCCTCAGGGCGTGTCCGACGGGTCGCGTGACACAGCACCGCCCATCGAAGTCCCGGACGAAGTCCTGGTGGCTCTCGCCCTCGGCCCGACCCAGCCGCTGCCGAACTGTACGGTCCGCTCCCCCGCGCCATCCGGTATCCCCTACGGGCCCCGAGGGGGTTTCTCCCTTTGCTGTCCGGGGGGTCGCTCCATGTCCCGGCGGAGCGGCCGACGGGCATGATCCATCCATGACTTTACGGCGAACAAGTATCCGGATTTCGGCTGGTGCGGCGGTTCTCGGCAGTGTGTCCGCCCTGGTGGCCCCGGTCTCGGCGGCGGCCGGCTCCCACAGCGAGCGGGCACAAGGCGGGGCCGTCGTCTCCGTCGAGCAAGCGGCCGACCTCGCAGCGGAGGAAGTGGCCGGGGAACTCCGTGGAAAGATCGACTCCTCCCAGGTCCGCTACGGCGTGACCGCCTATCGGGTCACCTACCGCACCACTGACAGCGCGGGTGCCCCCACGACCGCGAGCCAACTCGTCGTCCTGCCCAAGAACGGGGCGCGCCGCCTGTCCACCGTCTCCTGGCTGCACGGCACCACCGTCTACCGCAAGGACGTCGCCTCGGAGAATCCGAAGTCGAACGACCGGCTCGTCGCCCTGCTGTTCGCCTCCACCGGGCGGGCCGTTTCGGCGCCCGACTACGTGGGCCTCGGCTCGGGCGAAGGCTTCCATCCCTACGGTGACCCCCGGGCCACCGTCGCGGCCTCGGTGGACGGCCTGCGCGCGGCCCGGACCTTCGTCCACCGCAACGGCCGGGAGCTGAAGCGGAAGGTTCAGGTCAGCGGGTTCTCGCAGGGCGGCCCCGCGACCATGCTGGTAGGCCGGGCGCTTCAGCAGAAGGGCGCCGACCGCTACTTCAGGCTGGGGGCACTCGCCCCGGTCAGCGGCCCCTACGACCTCTCGTCCTTCGAGGCCGCCGCAGCCGACGACAAGATCGCCAGATCCGGCATCTACCTCGCCTACTTCGTCACCGCCTGGAACAGGATGTACGGCCTTTACACGTCACCCGGCGACGTCTTCCGCTCCCCCTACGACAGCAAGGTGGAGGCTCTCTTCGACGGCCACCACACCGCCGGGCAGATCCTCAGCGAACTGCCGGCGGCCTCCAAGGACCTGTTCACCGAGGACTTCCTGAACAAGATCCGCAAGCCCGACGGTGTCCTGAAGGACAAGCTGCGCCCGATGGACAACACGTGCGACTGGCGGCCGAACGTACCGGTGGAGATCTTCCACGGACGGGGCGACAAGGACGTCGACTTCAGTCACGCGGCGTACTGTGCCGACCAGCTGTCGAGGAACGGCGCCGCACGCCGACTGACCGACGTCGGCGACTTCGACCACAACGAATCGGTCCGGCAAGCCCTGCCCCGGATCGTCAGGTTCTTCGACGAGTCGGCGAAGACCGGCTGAAGCGCGCCACCGCCGACGGCCGGTCGGACGAGGGGTGCGCCCGACCGCGCCGTTCGTCACATGTCGGACATGCCCTAGTCCGGAGGCGCCTCACCCTCACTCTCGCGGATCATGGCACCAAGGCGATCAGCGATGACCCGGTCCCGGTCACTGGTCATGTGCTGATAGATCAGCGCAGCCCGGGAGCTGCTGTGCCCCATCCTCGTCATCCTCGTCATCAGCTCTCGCGTGCTGGCCCCGGCCGTCGAGGCCAGCGTGTTGCCCGTGTGCCGAAGATCGTGGAAGTGCAGTTTGTCCGGGTCACGATTGTCCTCCGGGTGGAATGAGGGCACGGAGTCGGGCGATCTCCGCTTGGTCAGCGGCCCGTAGCGCTGCCTGCTCAGCGAGCTTCGCGTTGAGCTCGGTCACCTTCGCGTCGAGGCGGTCGCGTTCCTCTCGGCCTGTTGTCGGACCTGCCGCGCAAGAACTGCCGGATCATCGCCGAGGGGGCCGGGGACAGGACCCCGGACGGCAGGCAGCACCTGCTCGGCAGGGCGAAGCGGGATGCCGACCAGGTCCGCGACGAGGTGGGTGACTACGGCAGGGTCTACGCTGTGACCTGCGGCCACCGCATGATCGTTTGTCTTCACACACCGATGATCAACGGTGGCCGCACCCGTCTCCACACCGCGTCAGGTCGCGCAGCGTCTGCCGGCCGTCCTGCGTATCGGAGGGCTTGTGCAACGTGGCGAAGTCTGGTGGGTCCAGTTCGACGAGCGGAGGTTGGTCGTACTGCTGTCAGGAGACGACGCGTCCGGGTTCCGGGCGATGCAGGTCGTCGCTCCGGCGGGCCTCGACATCAGCGGTCTGGGCATCGAAGTGACGGTCGGCGCCGGTGAAGGCTGCCGCTCGAAGGCGTGCTGCGGCTCGCGTTCCCGCGTCCAGGCTTCACCCCGTGCACGTGGCTGACCACCGTGTCCCGGGACGACCTGATGGAGCGGGCGGCCGTCCTGTCCTCCAGGAAGCTCAGCGAGATCGACGATGCCCTCCGACTCGCTGAACAAGCACAGGAGCGGACCCCGGCAACGACCGCGAAGCTCAGGGAGATAAGGGACGCCCTCCGTCGCGGTGAACTCGGGTAGACGGAGAAGGAGCCGACGCCCGCGACGGCATGGGCGATCTCGGGCGAGATGATCCACGCTGGACACCTGCCGCCTCGACGCCCCTCACCATCGAGATCACGATCTACGGCTGGAGTACCAGGCGCTGGCTGACGGGCCCGTGGTCTCGTCTCGTCGAAGATGGGCCAGCCGTCCGCCTCCACGGTCCCTGCCGCGGGAAACAGGCCACGGACCAACGCCTCGTCCGCAACGCCCGGACGCTGGCGGGCTCATGGAGGTTCAGGTACTCCCGGTCGGACAGGCGCACCACCGCGCCCTCGTCGAAGTAGCCGTCTGCGATGGCACGGCCGGGTGCCGGCTGGAGCAGCAGACATGGACAGGCCGCCCGGTGCCCGGCACGCCGCAGCGTCAGCGTGCTGCTGCACCCGGCGTAACCCCGTACCCGATCGTGACGGTGCCCGAAGCACCAGCCGTGCACCGTGCCGTCCACCGCTATGCGGCGGACCCTGCCTGCTTCCCCTGACGGCACCGCAGGGGTGAACCGCGGTCGAAGTGTGACTCTCCTCTCGGCAGCCGGGTTTTCAGGTGTTCGCCGTCGCCGTGAGCTCTGATGTCTCCGGCCGCGGCAGATCCTCATCAGGGCAGGTCACAGCGCTGCGCGCCCTGGTGCGGGCAGGAAAGGGCGCTTCTGGGGAGCGCGATATCTGTGGTCGTGGCTACAGGTATTGGGGCGGGGCGTGGTGATTATTCCGCGCAGCGCGAATCGGGGGCAATTCGATGATCACGCAGGGCCGATCGTGCCGTGCTAGTGTCTTTCTCAGTTGCAGGTGTGGTTGCCAGAAGGTTCATTTCCTACGGGGTAATCATCACGGCGACACGGAATTCGCACAGGGCGTTTTCCCGACACCGCCTCCGAAGGAGAAACAAAATGGCTACTGGCACCGTGAAGTGGTTCAACGCGGAAAAGGGCTTCGGCTTCATCGAGCAGGACGGCGGCGGCGCCGACGTCTTCGCCCACTACTCGAACATCGCCACCCAGGGCTTCCGCGAGCTGCTGGAAGGCCAGAAGGTGTCCTTCGACATCGCGCAGGGCCAGAAGGGCCCGACGGCCGAGAACATCGTCCCCGCCTGATAGCGCGGTTGACGCATACTTCGCAGCTGGGGCCCGCACCTGATGGGGTGCGGGCCCCGGCTCGCTGCTTTTCGGGGCAGGACTGCCTTCGGCTCTTCGACGGTGACGCATTTCCGTCGGCCCGGCTCGCCCCCTCATCACATCCGGCTCGTCTCGAGATTCTCTGCGCCGCTCCTCTGCTGCGGGAATTCCTTGCCACGTGCCCCACAAGGAAGGTCTCATCCCGCATGAAGCGCGCCCGCACGTCCCAGAACTCCCGCACATCCCGCACGTCCCGTAGTTATGACCGATTCGGAGGCGGCGGCGATGGCGGCCGCTCCGGCGGTCCGCGCCGTTCCCAGGGTTACCAGGGTTATGGGAATCGTCAGGGCGGGCGGGGCCTGCAAGGCGAGTTCGCGCTGCCGAAGACGATCACGCCCGCACTGCCCGCCGTCGAGTCGTTCGGCGAACTGGGCATGCCCGACGGGCTGTTGGCCACGCTCGGCCACGAAGGCGTGACGGTTCCGTTCCCGATCCAGGCGGCGACCCTGCCGAACTCGCTGGCCGGCCGCGACGTGCTCGGCCGTGGCCGCACCGGCTCGGGCAAGACCCTCGCGTTCGGCCTCGCCCTGCTGGCCCGTACCGCGGGACGGCGTGCCGAGCCGCGACAGCCGCTCGCCCTCGTCCTCGTCCCCACCCGCGAGCTGGCCCAGCAGGTCACCGACGCGCTGACGCCGTACGCCCGCTCCGTGCGCCTGCGGCTGGCCACCGTCGTCGGCGGGATGTCCATCGGCAGGCAGGCCGGTGCGCTGCGCGCCGGCGCCGAGGTCGTCGTCGCGACGCCCGGGCGGCTCAAGGACCTCATCGACCGGGGCGACTGCCGGCTGGGCGATGTCGCCATCACCGTTCTCGACGAGGCCGACCAGATGGCCGACATGGGGTTCATGCCGCAGGTGACCGCCCTGCTGGACCAGGTGCGTACCGACGGCCAGCGGATGCTCTTCTCGGCCACCCTGGACCGCAACGTCGACCTGCTGGTCCGCCGTTACCTGTCGGACCCGGTGGTCCACTCGGTCGACCCGTCGGCGGGCGCGGTCACCACGATGGAGCACCACGTCCTGCATGTGCACGGCGCGGACAAGCACCGCACCACCACCGAGATCGCGGCGCGGGACGGCCGAGTGATCATGTTCCTGGACACCAAGCACGCGGTGGACCGGCTGACCGAGCACCTGCTGAGCAGCGGGGTCCGGGCCGCGGGCCTGCACGGCGGCAAGTCCCAGCCGCAGCGCACGCGGACCCTGGCCCAGTTCAAGAGCGGGCACGTGACGGTGCTGGTGGCGACCAACGTCGCGGCCCGCGGGATCCACGTGGACAATCTCGACCTGGTCGTCAACGTGGATCCGCCCACCGACCACAAGGACTACCTGCACCGCGGCGGCCGTACGGCCCGCGCCGGCGAGTCCGGCAGCGTCGTCACGCTGGTGACCCCTGATCAGCGGCGCGGCATGACCCGGCTGATGGCCTCGGCGGGCATCACTCCCCAGGTCGCCCAGGTGCGGTCGGGTGAGGCGGAGCTGAACCGCATCACCGGCGCCCAGGCGCCTTCCGGTGTCCCGGTCGTCATCACCACGCCGCGCGCGGAGCGTCCCGGCGGGGCGTCTTCGCCGTCCCGGAGCCGTCGGGGCGGCCGGGCGCGCCCGGGCCACGCCGGCCAGGGCGGGGCCGCCGGTGAAACGGCGGCGCGTCGCAGGTCGCAGCGGCGGCCCGGCTTCGGCTCGGCCGCTTAGGACCGCTGTGACCGCGAGCCGATCCCTTCCCCAGCCGGAGGCACATGTGACACCGACTCAGACCACGCACCATGCGGTGGGTTCCCGCGCCACGGCCGTGCGGGACGAGCCGGGCGCGTTCGGGCCCCGGGTCCGTGACGACATGACCGTCGAAGTGGCGCTGTCCCTGATGGCCGGGGCCCGTGTCGATCACCTCGTCCTCTGCGACGGGGACGACCAGAGCACGGGCCTGATCTCCCTGGCCCGGCTCGCCGTGCTCAGCGGCAGTCCTGCCTATACGGACCGGATCCGCCTGCGGGACGTCCTCGGCGGGCCCCTCGCCTAGACCGGTCAGGCCGTCCCCTTCCCCTCTGTGAGGCATCATGCGTTGTGTCATCGCCCGGTATCCGTTCGACCTGACCAAGAGCGGTGTGCTGGACTCGATGAAGGGTGTCGCCCCCGAGCTCGTCACGGGCGAGTCCGTGACCATCGGCCGCCGCCGCTACCCGGTCAAGCAGGTGGGCCAGGTCATCACCCGGCAGGACCGTCGGGACTTCACCAGCGGCGAAGTCGTCCGGGCCCTGACCCGCCTGGGCTTCACGTGTCACGAGCAGCCCGGGAACACGCCGGCGCCCGTCCTCACTCCGCTCCAGGCGGCTTCGGCACTGCTTTCGGGTGCCGCCGCCTCCGCGGATGCCCCCACGCAGGGGTGAGACCCGGCGGGAAACCGCCACCACAGACCCGATGAGGGCCCTGCCGACGCGCGTCGGCAGGGCCCTCGTCGTCGTGTCGCCGCCCTCGTACGTCCTCTCCGGTCGCCCGCTCTCGCGTGACGCGGGCGTCGGCGATCCACGATCTGCAGTCTGCCGCCGAAGAAAATCTACTCTTGCCGCTGTAGACATTGCTCCTCGGTCCGGCTAACCTTGGTCTCGTTGACACGGTCAAGTGAGACCCGGCAGACACGAACTGGCGGGTAGTTCCCCCGTAGGTCGAAGGAAGGGAGCAAGACGCCATCAGGATCGCCCGGCCGGGTCAGTCCTCGGTCCGGGTACCGCAAGACCCCGGAATGGACGGTGATTCCCGGTCAGGCAGTCGCGATCCCCGCACCCCTCCCTCAGCCGGGCCGGGTAGCGGAAACAGAAGGTCGGCGCAGCATGAGGGCCGACAGATGGTGTTTCATTTCCTTCGGGGCCCTGGTGCCGTACGGCACCAGGGCCCCTCGACGCGTTGCGACAACGAGGTGACATGGCAGCAGATACTCCGCTCAGCGATCGTCTGGACGACGACGACTACCCCGCGTACACGATGGGCCGCGCCGCCGAGATGCTCGGCACCACGCCGGCCTTCCTCAGGGCCATCGGGGAAGCTCGCCTGATCACTCCGCTGCGCTCGGAAGGCGGGCACCGCCGGTACTCCCGCTACCAGCTGCGGATCGCCGCGCGCGCCCGCGAGCTCGTGGACCGGGGTACCCCGATCGAGGCCGCCTGCCGCATCATCATCCTCGAGGACCAGCTGGAGGAGGCCCAGCGGATCAACGCGGAGTACCGCCGCGCCGCGCACCAGGCGTCCGAGGGGTCGGATCCCGGTCAGGGCTGATCAGCCGAGCGAGCGGGATCCGGGAGCGTCGCCCCCCGGGGACCACCCGCGCGTGCGGCTCATGCCTCCTCCGCGCCGGGTGTCCTGAACCACACCTCCGCGGCAGAGCCCTGTCCGGTTCGACCAGGGCACCGTTTCACAGCAACTCCCTCATCTGAAGGGGCCGTTGAGCCCCCGTACGCCAGAGCGCAGTTCTGACTTCCCCTCAGGGACACGGCATCGATCTTGGCGCCCGTGCCGTCGGTGTGTGCCGCCTCACGCACCGAAGTGCCGCCCAAGTTGCCCAGCTCACTGCGCAAATGTCCCTTTGGCGTCCATGCTCGGTTCGTACGACGCCGGGCCCGGAAGTGGAGTACGGCGACGCCGACTTGGTACGCGCCAGGGTGAAGTGACCCACGCCACAGCCTTCGTGAGGCTGTCCTCCGGTTCCCTCCGGCTCTCTTCAGTTCCTCTCCAGCTCACCCCTGCTCTGCTCCAGCTCCCTCTCAGCTCCCTTCAGAAAGGTGCCGACCATGGCCGCTTACCTGTGCCCCCCTGCCGTGATCCACGGCGAGCACACCGTGAAGACCAGCCAGATCGTGGAGGAGGTACGGGCCCGGCACCCCCACGCGGCCTGGGCGTCGCGGATCGACGGCATCGCGGCCGGCACGGGCATCGAGTCCCGCGGCTGGATGCTCCCGCTGGAGACCGCCGTCGCGCCCGGGGACGGCAGCGGCCTGTGGCCGGCCGGCACCGGGCCCGCCCGGGAGGCGCTGGCCCGTGACGGGTTCGGCGAGCAGGACGTGGACCGCGTGATCGCCGCGCTGGAGGCGATACCCGCCCCGCAGACCGTCCAGGAGCGCACCGCTCCGGCCTGGGCCGCCGTGCAGTCCTACGGGGAGCGCGCGGCGCGCGGGGCCCTGCAGATCGCCGGGCTGGACACCGCGGACGTGGACTGCCTGATCACGAGCAACTCCACCACGCCGGCCCTGCCGGGGCTGGACATCGCCCTGGCCAACAGGCTGCCGCTGCGCAGCGACGTCCTGCTGCTGCCGGCCACGCAGTGGGCCTGCATCGCCGGGACCCGTTCCCTCGCGCTGGCGGCGGACCTCGTGGCCGCCGACCCCGACCGGGTGGTCCTGGTCGTGATCGCGGAGGCGCTGAGCACGACCTACCAGCCCGCGGACGACACCCTGGAGTCCCTGATCGTCCGGTTGCTGTTCGCGGACACCGCCGTCGCCGCGGTCGTCACGGGCCGCCCGCGGCCCGAGTCCGTGCTGCGGCTGGACGCCGCCTGGCACCACACCCTGCCCGGCACGCAGGACCTGCACCGGCTGGAGACGCGGGCGGACGGCACGCACTTCGTGATGGACCGGCGCGGGCCGCGTACCGTGCAGGAGACGGTCACCGCGATGTGGGGGTGGCTGCGCGCCCGCTACGAGGACGACCCCGGCTCCTGGCACCCCGACGTCCTGCTCGCGCACCCGGGCGGTACGCGGGTGCTGGAGTACATGGAGCAGACGATGCCCGACGGGTGGCCGTCGGGGCTGCTGGACCACAGCCGGGACAGCTACACCAGCGGAAACCGCGGGGGCGCCGCCGTCTTCGACATCATGCGCAGGGCCCACGACGCCGGTCAGGAACCGGGCAGCCGTGCCGTGCTCTACGCGGCGGCTCCGGGCCTGACGGCCACCGCACTGGAAGGCGAGTGGCTGTAACCACCGGTGCGGCCGCGGTCCCCGCCGCCTGCGGTCGCCGCGGCGGGCCGCGGCCCCAGTCGTCACCCGCAGCCACCGCGGCGGGCCGCGGCCCCAGTCACCACCCCCAGCCCCCCACGACGGGCCGCAATCCCCGTCACCGCCTCGGTCGTCATCGCCAGAGCCGGGTGCCGGTCCTCACCTCGCGACCGCCGCCCAGACCACCTTCCCGGTGTCCGTCCACCGCACGCCCCAGCGGGTGGTGAGCCGGTGGACGACGTGCAGGCCCCGGCCCGCGTCGTCGAACGGTTCGTTGCGGCCCAGTCGCGGTCTGCCGTTGCCGGTGTCGCCCACCTCGCACAGCAGCCCGTGCCCGGTCCTGATCAGCCGTACCGTGATCGGGCCGCCGCCGAAGCGGACCGCGTTGGCGACCAGCTCGTCGACCACCAGCACCACCCGGTCCCGGGTGTCGGGCCGGGTGCGCCACCGCGCCAGCAGCGTGGAGACCAGTGCGCGGGCCCGGGCGGCCGCGTCGTCGCGGGCGGGCAGCCGCCAGGTCGCGGTGTCCCCCTTGCGGTAGCCGAGCATGCGGGCGAGCAGCAGGGTCACGTCGTCGCGCCGGCGCGCGGGCGCCAGGGTGGAGACGACGTGCCGGGCGGCCTGGGGCAGGTCGTCCCAGGGGTCCACCGCGGACACGGCGTCCGCCAGCCTGGCGATGCCCTCGTCGATCGACAGGGCGGGGTCCTCCACCAGGCCGTCGGTGTAGAGGGCGAGCAGGGAGCCCGGGGGTGCGGCGAAGGTGTGCACGTCGAACGGCTCCCGCAGCGCGAACTCGGCACCCAGGCCGGGGTGGGGCCGGATCGGCAGCGGGGCGGCGGGCCCGTTCGGGGGCGCCAGGATCGGAGGGAGGTGGCCGGCGCTGGACAGCGCCACGTGCCGGCTGACCGGGTCGTACACGGCCACGCAGCAGGTCGAGCCGAGGGCGCTGTAACCGGCCGCCAGGCCGGAGTCCGCGTCGTCCAGCAGGGACACGGTCTCGTCCAGGTGCTCCAGCACCTCGTCGGGCGCCAGCCCCGCGGAGAGCAGGGCACGGGCCTCCATGCTCAGCTGCCCCATGGTCGCCGCGGCCCCCAGGCCGTGTCCGACGACGTCGCCGACGACGAGGGCGGTACGGCCGTCGGGCAGCGGGAAACTGTTCACCCAGTCGCCGCCGACGCCCGCGCTGTCGGGGGTGGCGGGCTGGTAGACGCTGGCGGTCTCGATGGTGTCGCCGCCGGTGCGGGGCAGCAGGCGGCGTTGCAGGGCCAGTACCTGCGTGTGTTCGCGCTGGTGCTGGCGGGCCAGGTCGACGTGGTGGGAGGTCCTGGCCACCAGTTCCCGCAGGTCGAGCAGCTCGCCGTCGTGGAAGGGCCGGCCCGCCCGTCGCCAGACCTCCGCCACGCCCAGGACGGCGGGCGGTGTGCTGTCCAGGACCAGCGGGATGAACGCCACGGCGGCCGCCTGGTCGCCGGGGACCAGGGCGCGCACCAGCCGCGGGCCGCCGAGGACCCGCTCGATGGCGTCCCGGTCGGGTATGACGATCGCCTGGGCCGCGTCGTCCCGCCGTATCACGTGGGACAGCAGGCGGCTGGCGTCGCCGGGGAGGTCGTCGCCCGGGGTGACGTAGCCGTCCGGCCACGCCCGGTCCGGGACCAGGGCCGCCCGCCGCAGCCGGATGCGTCCCTGCGGCTGCCTGGCGACCGCCTCGCCGGTCCACACGGCGAAGTCGAGGTCGACGGCGGCGACGTCTCCCCAGGCCAGCAGCGACTCCGCAAGGGACTGCGCGGTCTCGCCGATGTCCAGCGAGGTGCCGATCGCGGTCTCGGCGGCGTACAGGTGCAGCCTTTTGGCCATGGCGATCAGGGAGACGGTCAGGCCCTCCTGCGGCGCCGCGGCGGCCAGGATGCTCATGGAGACCACCAGCTCCGACCCATCGGCACGCCGCAGGCGCTGGACCCGGGCGACGTGCGGCTCACCGGTCTCCAGGACCTGGCGCAGTCGCCGGGTGACCGTCGGCACGTCCCCCGGAGGCAGCAGATCGACGAACGGGCTCCCGGTCGCGGCCTCCACCCCGGCGAAGACGGGGGCGCCCAGGTTGCAGCGGGTGATCCTGAGGTCGCGGTCCAGGTTGACCGCGCCGAGGATCTGTTCCTGGCGGGCCGGGACGGGGTCGGCGGACACGAGGGAGCGGGCGGGCGGGTCGCCCTGCGGGGCGGCAGAACCGGCGGACGTTGCCGCTCCGCCGCGTGGGATGTACTTCCCCAGGGCGCTGCTGATCATGTCGAACGGCGACGAGGACGAGGATCCCGACATTCCTGACCGCACACCTCATTCAATAACAGGTACCGACACTTCGCCCACATCAGCGATCAGGGCCGAGGATCCGCCGAGGGGTGGCCTGATCCGGAAGGGATTCGAAACATTCGACGAGCGGAAGTGATCAGTCCGGGGCCATCATCCCCACGACGGCTGCCCGAGAGACCGCCGCCCCTGCTCAGGGACCCGGCAAGCAGGGGAATCCGGCAGGATTCGGAGCCCAGAGCCCGACGAATATTTCGAAACTCTTACCGAAACTGTTGACAGTTGTCAGGGCCCGGCCAACACTCCCGATGACCGACGAGGCGAAGGAGGAAGCGCCCCCCATGAACACGCTGTCGAATCGCTTACGGCTGCTCATCAGCAGTGTCTGCGCCATGCTGCTGGTGACCGCGGCCGCCAGTACCGCCCACGCCGACACGGTGGTCACGACCAACCAGACCGGCACCAACAACGGCTACTACTACTCGTTCTGGACCGACGCCCCGGGCACGGTCTCCATGACCCTGTCCAACGGAGGCAGCTACAGCACCTCGTGGCGGAACACCGGGAACTTCGTCGCGGGCAAGGGCTGGAGCACCGGCGCCCGCCGCACGGTGACGTACTCGGGCAGCTTCAACCCGTCCGGCAACGCCTACCTGACGCTCTACGGCTGGACGGCCAACCCGCTCGTCGAGTACTACATCGTCGACAACTGGGGCACGTACCGGCCCACGGGCCAGTACAAGGGCACCGTCACCAGCGACGGCGGCACGTACGACATCTACAAGACCACGCGGTACAACGCCCCGTCCGTCGAGGGCACGCGCACCTTCGACCAGTACTGGAGCGTGCGGCAGTCGAAGCGGACGGGCGGCACCATCACCGCCGGCAACCACTTCGACGCCTGGGCCCGCGCCGGCATGCCCCTCGGCAACTTCAAGTACTACATGATCATGGCGACCGAGGGTTACCAGAGCAGCGGCAGCTCCAACATCACCGTCCGATGACCGGGCGGACGGACTCGCGCCCCGCACCGCGCGCCCTGCTCAGGAGGCTGACCGTCCTCGCGACGGCCATGGCTGCCACGGCCGCCGCCCTCACCACCACCGCGACCGCCGCTCCCCCGCGGCCGGCCGCCTGCAACGGCTACGTCGGACTCACCTTCGACGACGGCCCGTCCGGGAACACGACGAGGCTCCTCGACGCGCTCCGCCAGAACGGGCTGCGGGCCACGATGTTCAACCAGGGCCAGTACGCCGCCGCCAACCCGTCCCTGGTCCGGGCGCAGGTGGCGGCCGGGATGTGGGTGGGCAACCACAGCTACACCCACCCGCACCTGACCCAACTGGGCCAGGCGCAGATCGACTCCGAGATCTCCCGGACCCAGCAGGCGATCGCCAACGCGGGAGGCGGCACACCGAAGCTGTTCCGCCCGCCGTACGGCGAGACCAACGCGACCGTGAAGTCGGTCGCGGCCCGCCACGGCCTGACCGAGATCATCTGGCACGTCGACTCGCAGGACTGGAACGGCGCGAGCACCGACGCGATCGTCCAGTCCGCGGCCCGCCTCACGAACGGGCAGGTCATCCTCATGCACGACTGGTCCGCCAACACCCTGGCCGCGATCCCCCGCATCGCCCGGGACCTGGCGTCCAGAAGCCTGTGCGCGGGCATGATCTCCCCGCAGACGGGCCGCGCCGTGGCCCCCGGCTGATCCGGGCGCCGACCACGAAGCACCACCCCCAGGGGGGGGGGGGGGGCCGCGGGCCGGGGCCCCCCCGCCCGCCCCCCCCCCCCCCCCCCCCCACCAGCGGGGACCCCCCGCCCGCGCCCCCCCCCCC
>NZ_JBEOTZ010000043.1:0-46619 GCF_040303825.1 Streptomyces sp. NPDC094143 | reverse complement strand
TGGATCAGCACCACGGGCTGACCCGAGCCCTTGTCCTCGTACTGCACCTCGATGTCGCTGCTGTTCTCCGTGCCGACCTTGATACGTCCCATGACGTCCAACCTCCAAAGTATGTTCAGGGCTCCGGCGTCCAGACCTGTGCGACTGGTCTGCTCTCTCGTTCGACCGTGCCCCTTCCGGGGGACCCGCCGATCACTTCACCCCGGCCGGAGACGGCGGGTCATGATCGGGGCACGGGTGCCCAAGGGCTACTCGGACGTGGTTCGGGCGGCCTGTTCGATGAGGCGGGTGACCGCGCCGGGATGGGAGACGGAGACGGCGTGGGAGGAGTTGACCTCCACCGTGTGTGCATGGGCGCGTTTGGCCATGAAGCGCTGTTCGTCCGGTGCGATGGCGTTGTCCTTGGTGGTGACCAGGTCCCATGACGGGATGGTCTTCCAGGCCGTTTCCGTCGCTTTCTCGTCGAAGACCGACGCGGCCAACGGGCGCTGGGTGATGGCCATGAGATCGGTGACCGACTTGGGCAGGTCGGCGGCGAACGCGTCGTGGAACTTGTCCTTTTGGACGTAGAGGTCGGTGCCGGTTCCGCCGCCGGGCAGTGGGTAGGTGACGGGCTCGAGGGCCGAGGGGAGGGTCGCTCCGGGGAAACGGTCGCCGAGTTGGGCGGGTGTTTCGTCCTTGTCGGGTATGAAGGCGGCGATGTAGACCAGTGCCTTGACTTCGGGGTTGCCGACGGCGGCGTCGCTGATCACGGAGCCGCCGTAGGAGTGGCCGACCAGCACGATCGGTCCCTGCACGCTCTTGAGGCAGCTCTCGAGGTAGTCCGAGTCGCTGGCCAGCCCGCGCAGGGGATTGGCGGGAGCGGCGACCGGATAGCCGTCGTGCCGCAGACGCTTGATCACGCCGTTCCAGCTGGAGGAGTCGGCGAAGGCTCCGTGTACGAGCACGACCGTGGGCTTCGGTCCCCGCCTGGTGGCCTCGGTCTCGGCCTTGGCCGCGGGGGACGGGACCAGGGCTGTCAGGCTGAGGGCGGCTACGCCCGCGACCGCTGCGAACGCGGCGGCATTTCTGCGGAAGGGGCGTAGGGCTGTCTTCACATTCACTTGATCTCCTTGAGGTGCGTGATGCGTCACTCCTGGGATGGCAGAGTTGCCGTCCCACTGATGCGACTCCGTTCGTACGGGTCGTAGTGGTGACGTCACGCGGGCGCGCCGGCAAAGTCCGGTCGCAGACACGACGGTGGAAGTGCCCGACCGGTTCGAAAGAGATCTCCATGAGCCCGGCTCACCTGGGGTCAACGTGGCGGGTTGTGCATCCTCTGGGGCCGGGGCTCGTGCCTTCTCGGAGGCCGTTTCAGTGGGTGAGTCCGCGGTGGTACACGAGGGTGGCGGCGATGGTGGTGAAGGCGTAGAGGTGTTCGGGCTTGTGTTCGTAGCGGCGGTGGTGTCGCCGGCGGCCGGACAGCCAGGGTCGAGGTTCGTGGCGGAGATGCCGATCGACAGGGGCAGGCCCCGGCAGTCGACGATCAGGTGCTTTTCTATCTGTTCTTGCCGCGGTCGGTCGGATTCGGGCCCGTCAGGTCCCTCTTCGAAAGCGCACTGAGAGCGAGTACTACCTCACCCTCGCCACACGGTCACGCAGGCCGAACACCGATCCGCCCCAAGATGCGACACCGCTCAGGTGGTGTCGCCCGGGTTCGCCTTGAGCAGCAACCCGTGCAGCGTTGCCAGTTCTTCCGGCGTCAGTACGCCGAGAGTGTCTTTCATGACGCGGTCGACGACAGCGGCTCCTTCGAGCCTGAGCCGTTCTCCCTCTGCAGTGAGGCGGTGTCGTACGGCGCGACCCGGCCCGTCGACACGTTCGATGAGCCCTCGATTGATCATCCGGCCCGCCAGCGTGCCCATCGACTGATCCGTCTGGAACGTCAGCACCGCGAGAGCGTGCAAGGAAGCATCCGGCTGCGCGTGCAGGTGTCTCAGCACATCCCACTGTGACAACGACAGACCGAGCTCGGCCAAGTGAGTGTTCGCCGTGCGATGGTGGTGCCACTGCAGCCGCTTGACCGCCAGTCCTACGTCCTGCAATGTCACGGCACTCATGGTCGCCCTTCACTCTCGGTATCCTCAGCTGCAGCTCCTCATCCTATGAGGTGAGACAGTTGCGGGACTCACTGAGCTGCGGTCATCGTCCCCGAGGACGCCGAGTGCCTCTGCTTCTTTTCACGGCACTGTCACCTCGATGCCGGGCAGGACAATCCGGACGTCGATCTCTGGCGCGATGCGGGCGACCGCGTCGGCGTAGTGGCGGGGATCCCGGTCGGTCTTGGTGATGATCTGGTCACCCAGCCGACCGCTGTGGAAGGCGTAGTGGTGCGGCACGGCGAGGGTCGGCTTGAGAACAGCCGTCAGTCCTGCGGCCTGCTCGGCGTTCATGACGGACTGCTCAAGGTTCAGCGGCCTGACGCACAGGCCGTTGGTCGGCAGGAGGGCCAGGTCGATGTGGCCGAACCGTTGCGGAATCAGGTCGAGTTCGGGAACCCGGAGCGAGTCGCCTCCGAAGAAGACCGTGCGTCCGTGGGCCTGAATGACGAAGGTGACCTCGTGGACGCCGTGCTGGCCCGGGGTTGCCGTCACGGTAAGGTCCCCGACGCTGGTGGCTTCCCACGCCTCGATGACCCGGACGTCGCGGAAACCCTTGCTCCGCGCGATGGACGCGACCGTACCGGGCCCGATCAGGGGTGTGTCCAGGTCGAAGCCGCCGGCGACGAGGGAGTCGAGGTCGCAGTGGTCGTAATGCTCATGACTGATGACGACGGCGTCGACGCGGCCGAGTTCCGCGACGGTCAGATGAGTCGGTTCGCCCGGATAGTAGTTCGCGGTCTGGGTGAACCAGGGGTCAGTCAGTACACGGATCTCACCGAACTCGATCAGCTGGCAGGCATGGTCGATCCGGGTCACCTTCAGTGGGACACTCATGAGGGGTTCTCCTTGGCTGAGGGGTGCGTGTGGGTGGTCACTTGTTGCCGAGGTCGAGCAGTGTGCCCAGCAGTTCCTCGGGTGTCTCGACCTGTGGCATGTGGCCCGTGCGGGGCAGCAGCGTGAATGTCGCCATCGGGATTGCGGCCGCGTAGGCCCTGCCGTAGTCCGGAGTGACGATGCGGTCGCTTTCTCCCCACAGCACATGGAACGGCACGTGTGTGTCGCCGAGCCGCTTGGCGAGCGTCGGGTCGGACATCGTGGGACCCGTGTAGCCGATGAGCGCGGGGATGTCCGGGCCCGGCCCCTTGCTGCCGGTGCTCGACAGCATGGGTGCCCTGCGGGGGTCGTGGAAGGAGTGGGCCAGGACTTCGGCGGGCGTCAGGCCGCTGACGTCAGTTGTCGGAGCGGCCTCGACCTCGATGCCGATTCCATTGATGATCACCCCTCCGCTGACACGCGGGCTGCCCTGGAGGGCGATCTCGGCGGCCAGCCAACCGCCGAAAGAGTTTCCGATCACGGTGACGTCGCTCAGGTCGAGCGTCTCCAGCATCGCCACATAGGCCTTCGCAAGGTCGCAAACGCTGGTGAGTGCGGAGTTCCTCGGGGTGCCGCAGAAGCCGGGGTGCGTCGGCAGCAGCACGCGGGAGTGGGTCCGCTCGGCCAGCAGGTCGGCGAAACCTGCCATGGTCGCCGGGCCGCCACCGCCGTGCAGCAGCAGGAACGGACGGGTGCGGTCGCGATCCTGGAAGGTCACGTCGACCGGGCCCATGGAGCCGACGTCGAGCGTGGCGGTTTTGGTGCGGGTGGGCCGCAGACTGCCGGCAGCTATCGGTGCGCTCATGGCTTCTCTTTTCTTCCGAGGATTTATATCAGGAACCTTATATCAGCTTGTTTATATACGCAACTGATTGAGGGGGCGGGGATCGCGAGGAGGTCCGAGGCCGTTGCACGCCACTCACCTCGGCTTTGTCCGCAGGACGGTGCGTGCGTCACCCCGCACACGGCCCGGAGCTGGGTGGTCGCGGCTGGGTGGGGCGCAGTGAGAAGAACAGGCGGCGACTTGGCAGGCTGAACGCGACGGGCGCGGACGCCGGTGAGCTGGCCGGTGGCGAGCCTGGCCCCGGCTGCGCCCTTCGCCACACTCGAGTTTTGCGGTCTTGGCGGCTGTGCGCAGGTCTGCAGCGGTCACGGCCGGCGTCGGAGGGATGCCGTGAGGAGCGGCGAATGGCGCGGGACCTGACCGCGGTACAGGTCCACCCATCGCGGCGCTCCCGGTTCCGCTGCGTGTTCATCGGACCCGAGTTCTTCGCGCAGTTGACGGAGCGTCACCGTGGCGTGGTCCTCGCCCCACTCCGGGGAGCCGCCGGGCGACGCCCGGAAGCCGCCGTTCTCGTCGTGGCGCAGCAGCAGGACGCGGTCCCGGGCGTCGAGGACGTGGAGGACGTGGAGGACGTGGAGGAAGTCTGCCAGGGCCGCTGGCCGTTCGTCGTTGGAGGTGTAGGGCCGCAGGTAGGCCCATTCGTCGAGCAGGTGCGGTTGAGGTGTGCGCTTGCGTTGGTCTGCGGCCGGTAGCGCCGGATCTCCTTGTGGGTGATGCCGGCCGCAGTGAGATTCCGGGTGAACAGCGCATACCGTAGAGAGCCGATCGACTACGGGCGACCGGGTGCGGCGAGCAAACGGGGGTCCAGGCGGCGTCCGCCTGGCGCACGGCATGACGACGAGGCGCTGGTTGGCCGTCAGCAACAGCGCGGCGAGGCGCGGTGTGGGTGCGGCGGCGGGTGACGCGCTGTGGGGCAGACGTCCGGCGTACCGCCTTGGCGAGGGGAGCAAGGCCTGCGGGGGGCCTGCAGATCCGGCAGCGAGTTCGACGATGGCCGATGCTGGGGACCCGCGCAGGACGCAACGCGGGACGGCGTATAGATGAGCCGGTCCGGCCAGCCGCTGGCGGTTCAGTCTCTTTCAAGCTCCGACTGGCCCCGGCCGGGGGGGCAGTTTCGGAGACATCGGTCCGACCGAAGTCGTCCGGCGACATGCGCCTGTCAGCCCTCCGGGCATGCGGCCCGGCTCTCGCCCGCCGCTGCACCGTGCGGGACAAGGCCCTGCACAAGTGCTGTTGGCTGACCGAGTCGTGTAGCTGACGACAGCCCGCAGCGGACGCTCGTAGGATGCCTGAATGTCAAGACCGTTACGGATGAGCCGCCGCGCCTGGGTCGCCACGTGGGCGGTGCTGTGCGTGGCCGCTCTCGCTGCCACCGCCGCACTGAACGCCTCTCCGGCGGCGCCTGACCCGCAACCCGAGAAGCCCGTCAGCGCTGAGTGCGCCGAGTACATCGCGGACATCGAGAAGAAGCTGGCCAAGGCCAAGGCGGAAGGCAACGACGACGGCGTGCTGGCCTTTACACGAACCCCGGTCGGCGCGGATGACTGCAGCGATGCAATCCGCGACCACTTCGGCGGCGACCGATGAGCCGCCGCACAGGACCCCCGCGCTGGCGGGGCTGATCTGCGCCGGTGCCGTGGCGATCACCGCCGTGAGCGCCGCGGCGGAGCCCCATGAAACACTCCGCCGCGCCGCGATCCATTCGTCGGCCCACGACGAGGAAGTCGCAGCCGCGGTGACCACCGACTTCCTCAAGCGCCCGCAGGTCGCGGCGAAAGTGTCGGCGGAGGACAAGGCCGGGTGGTGGAGGAGTTCACCCGCTTCGAGCCGGTCGCGGCGACGACTGCGACCGGCCTGCTGCGCCGACCGGAGGACCGTGCGGGCTGATGCGTGCGGGCCCTTTCCGCCGCCCCGGTAATCCCGGCAACCCCACTGGTGTGTACTGAAAAGCTCCCGTCGCCCACTTGGAGCATGCACCGAGGCCGGTCAGCAGCCAGGAGCGACCCGCGAGACCTGGTCGACATTCAGCCCTTCTTCGAGGCGGTGTGCGAGGTGGAGCAGATCTGTCAGGTGCAGCACCCGTCCGTCGAAGCCTGGGAGGGGGACATGGAGCGGCTGTGTCCAGCGGGCGGGGATTGCGTCCAGCCCGTAGTGCGCCCCCGCGAGGCCTCCGGTGACCGCGGCGATGGTGTCCGTGTCACCGCCGAGGTCGATCGCCGCGCGTATCGCGTCCTCGAAGCTGGTGGTGGTGCGCAGGGCCCAGACGGCTGAGCCTAGGCAGGGCCAGACCGCACCGTTGAACTCGGTCGCCTGATCGGGGTGCCAGCCGGGCGCGAGGACTGCGGCGTAGCGGCCGCGATGGTCGGGGTGGACTAGAGCCAGGACGTCCGGGAGCGCGGCGAGGGGGTGAATGTCCTTGAACGTGACACGGATGAGCTCGTGGAAGATCGCGGTGCCCTCCCAGGCCGCACGGTCACCGTGGGTGAGGGCAGCGATCCGGCGGGCCGCGTCCATGGTGGCTTCCTGGCCGGAGGAGGCGAAGTAGACCGCGGAGGTCGATGCCCGCATCAACGAGCCGTTTCCCGCTGCTCGTTGGTTGACCTGGAAGTGAATCGCGGCGGCGAGGTCCCAGGGCATGCCGTTGGTCAGGACGTCTTCGGTCTGCAAACCGATGTCCTTCGGTTCTGATGCCGCCCACCGCTGGAAGCGGGCGAAGATGTCCGGCAGATCCAGTCCGCCCCGCTCCAGCAGGGACTCCGCGACCAGGACGGCCATCTGCGTGTCGTCAGTGGCCTCGCCGGGGTCCCAGCCACCGCCTCCGCACATCTCGCCACCGGCACCGGGCGCGGGAAACCGTGCGGAGAACGCTCCCGGGGGGCCGAACTCGAAGGGAGCGCCCAGGGCGTCGCCCACCGCTGAGCCGAGGACCGCGCCGGCCGCTCGCTGAATCTGCTTCATCCGCGCAGGCTATCCGCGCCGTGCCGACGGCCGCACGGCCCTATCACCTTCCTCAGTTCCCCGAACCATCGGCGGCGAGCGCGTCTCGTCTACGGAGGTGCGCCACCTGAGACACCCTGGGGCTGAGACACCCGTACAGGTCACCTGACGCCGTCCAGGGCGGTCGCGTCCGGCAACCGCGGCAACGACACGCCTCGCCGCACGAGGCCGGCTCGACGCCGATGGCGCCGCCACCGATGCCGGCATCGCGGCGCGCGAGCGGATCGAGGTCGAGACAGGCGAGCAGTGCCGGCGCTGTGGACGCCGATCGGCGACCCGACGTCCGTGGACTCACCTCGCTCATCATGCCGATCCACGACGCGTTCACCGCAGCCGGGACATACCCCTTCCGCGTGGAGATGGGAGACGTGCGGTCCGTCGATCCGGAGGCCGCCGGGTAGGTCCCGTTCTCGGGCAGCCGCGACGAACGGACTCGCGGCGCGGGGGACGACGCTGAGGACTGGACCGGGCGCGAGGGGCGACAGTACCGCGATCAGCGGTAGCAGTGATGCCCCTCAATGACCGGTGACCGAACTCGGGAGCGGAGGGAGCGGGGGAGGGGCGGCGAGCTCCGGCTGCCGCGCGCCCGGGTGGTGTCCCGCGCCCGGGTGGTGTCCCTGTCCGCCCCGCCCCGTCGGCGCCGCGGTGGTCGAGCGGTGCCTCACCGGTGCGGGCATCGCGAAGTGATCTTCTCGAACCAGCGGACGTACTGTCCCGGTCCCGGTATCGGTCTCGTCCAGGAAGAGGAGTCGGTCTGGCCGCCACGGAGGCTCGGTCAGCTCTGTGAGGCCCGCAGCAGGCCGTGCACCAGGTGTCGGGCGTAGGAGGATTCCAGAGCGCCGGGACGGAAGAGGATGCGGTACATCATCGGGGCCACGACGCGGTCGATGACCGTCTCGACGTCCGGAACCGCCTGACCGCGATGCCGCGCCCGCTGAAGAATCACGTCGATCTGCTCGGCGGCATAGGCGGAACACTGGCCGGCGTTGGTTCCGTCGGGGTCGCCCAGCAGAGCGTCCCGGATGTAGGCGCGGCCCGGGGGAGAGGACATCTCCTCGAGGAACTCCTCGGCCCAGGCGGTCAGATCCTTGTCGATGTCGCCCCGGTCCTCGGGAGGGGCCTCCGGTCGCAGGCGTTCCACCGCCACGTCGGAGAGGAGCTCCTGGAGGTCGCCCCAGCGCCGGTAGATGGTCGAAGGCGTAACGCCGGCCCGGGTGGCGACCATCGGAACTGTCAGGGCGTCCCGGCCCACCTCGACGGTGAGTTCGCGTACGGCGTCGTGCACTGACTCCTGGACGCGTGCGCTGCGCCCGCCCGGGCGGACCATCGGCTTGCGAGGACTCATGGGGCCAGCTTAAAGCAAAGATGTTGCGTCTTGCGGGGCGCCGCCCTACGCTCCCTAAAGGCTAATATTTAGCTTTAGCGCCTCTCTGTAGATCGTCATGTGGGTCGTCACGAAAGGTCCCGTCGCCATGCCGAACATGCCGAACGCTCCTGTGATCAGCGAACACCGCTGGAACCACCTCACCGCCCCCGAGTTGCGCGCCCTGGCGGCGCGGGACGCGGTGGTCCTCCTGCCGGTCGGTTCGACCGAGCAGCACGGAGCGCACTTGCCGACCGGTGTGGACGACTTCCTCGCCGCCGAGGTGTGCCGCCGCGCCGCCGCACTGGCCGATCCCGTGCCGGTCGTGGTCGCCCCGTCCGTCTGGTGCGGCCTGGCCGAGCACCACATGCCGTTCGGCGGCACGCTGACCCTGTCCCTGCCCACCCTCCACGCGCTGCTGCGCGATGTCTGCGGGTCGGTGCTGCGGGCCGGGTTTCGCCGCATCCTCCTGGTCAACGGCCACGGCGGCAACGTGACCGCCCTCAAAGCTCTGGTCGACGAGCTGACCTCCGAGCTGTCGGCGCCCCTCGCCGTGACGAGCTACTTCACCGTCGGCCGGCAGGCCCTCGCCGATGTCCTGGAGACGCAGGACCATCTCATGCACGCCTGCGAGGGGGAGACGTCCATGTCGCTTGCCGCCTTTCCCGCCCTGGTCCGCGAGCAGGAACTGCCCGAGGCCGTGGGGCCGGTGATCTCGTTGCAGTCGGAGGACACCTCCCCGGTGTACCGGTCGGTGCCGTTCGACACCGTGACGGCGAACGGCACCGCCGGTGACGCGCGTGGTGCCACGGCGGCCAAGGGCGAGAGGATGCTCGACGGGTGTGCGCGGGCACTGTCGGACCTGCTCCGAGCCGGTATATGGCCCCCCTCTGAAGACCGCTGACCCGGCCGGGCGCGTGAGCCCGCCGGGCCGGATCAGCGGTCGTCAGGCCGCCCGGGCCGGCTCCCGTGCGGGCCGGGCCGCCTCGTAGGCGTGCCCCACCTTCAGCAGGAGGGCCTCGGAGAGGGGCCGTCCGAGCAGTTGCATACCGATGGGCAGTCCCGCGCGGCTGCGGCCGACCGGGACGGAGAGCGACGGGACGCCGGTGATGTTGGCCGGCGCGGAGAGGCGGACGTACGCGTCGGAGACGCTCTCGACGGTGCCGTCCGGCCAGGTGACCGTCTCCTGTCCGGAGGGTGCGGCCGGCAGCGGAACCGTGGGCGCGGCGATCACGTCGACATCGGCCAGCACACGCGCCCACCGCCGGCGCATCAGCGTCCGGGAGCGCTGAGCGCGCAGATAGTCCCCGGCCGACATCAGCTCGCCCGCCTCCAGCAGGATGCGCACGTCCGCTTGGTAGAGGTCGGGGACGGTACGAAGGGTCCGCTCATGGTAGGCCGTGGCCTCGGGCACCATCAGGCCCCACTGGGTGGCCTGGACGTACCGGGTCATCGGGATCTCGACCCCGACCGACCGGGCGCCCAGTTCCTCCAGTTGCCCGATGGCCTGCCGGACGGCCGTTTCCACCTCGGGGTCGACGTGCTCGAAGTAGTAGTTGGCGGGGACACCGACGCGTACCCCCGTCAGGTCCGTGGCGTCGCGGGGCCGGTAGTCGGGGGATGCCGCGCCCGCGAGGCTGGCCGGGTCGCGCGGGTCGTGGCCGGCGAGCGCGGCCAGGACGAGCCCGGCGTCCTCCACCGTGCGAGTGATCGGCCCGACGTGGTCCAGCGACCAGGCCAGGGACGTCACCCCGTGCCGAGGGACCAGGCCGAACGTCGGTTTCAGTCCGACGACCCCGTTCAGGGCAGCGGGGACGCGGATCGAACCGCCGGTGTCGGTGCCCAGGGCGAAGGTGGCCGTCCCGGCCGCGACGGCGACGGCGGAACCGCCGCTGGAACCGCCGGCGACGCGCTTCGGATCCCAGGCGTTACGGGTCTGCGGGGTGGTCAGACCGTAGGCGAACTCATGGGTGTGCGTCTTGCCGATCAAAATCGCCCCCGCCTCCAGGAGCCGAGCCGCGACCGTGCTGTCGCACTGCGCGCGATGGCCGCCCCGCACCCGGGAACTGGCGGTGGTGGCCACGCCGGCGACATCGATGAGGTCCTTCAGGCCCATCGGTATCCCGTGCAACGGACCGTGCGGGCGGCCCTCGGCGACGACCCGCTCGGCCTTGCGGGCCGCCTGCCGGGCCCGGTCGGCGGTGACGGTGACGTACGCCCCGAGCCCGGGCTCCACCTGGGCCAGACGCTCGAGTACCGAGTCGACCAGTTCCACGGGCGACAGCCGGCCGTGGCGGATCTCCTCGGCGGCCGAGGCCAGCGACATCTCATACGGCTGCATCGAACTGCTCCTCCTCGCGGTGATGGACGCGATACGCGGCGGCGGGCGGCACGTCGCCGAAGTCCAGCTCGCGCAGCAGCGCCACCACGGAGTGGATGTACTGCGCGGTGGTCGCCACCGGGGCGTGCCGGTCGGCGGGCAGGGGCAGTCCGCAGCGGTCGGCCCAGCGGGCCGCTTCCTGGGGGGTGAGGTCCGGTGTGGACAACGCGATCTCCCTAAAGCCAAGAGTTTGCGTTAGGGGGCGATAGGGCCTACCGTGACTTAAAGCAAACGAATAGCTTTAAGTGTCGTGCAGACCAGCACGGACCCGGAGAAGAGGAGCCCATGTCCAGCACCGCCCCAGGCGCCCCGGCACCGGCCCCCGTCGCCCGTGCCGCCTTCGCCCCGGACGTCTCTGCACGCGTCACACTCCCGGCCGCGTCCACCGCCCCACCCCCGCTGTACTCGCGCCACCGGCACCAGTGGGCCCGCCCCCGCTAAACCATCACCGCCGCCCTCGCCGCCTGTGCCCCCGCCCTTCTGCTCGCCCCGCTCACCACCGGAGCCCTCTTCGACCAGCTGGGGCCGCCGCCCCGTCCTCGTCGGGGCCCTCGCCGTCGAATCCCTGGCCATGCTGATGCCGGCGACGGCCGACGGCTCCGCCGACCTGATCGCGGGCCGCAGCCTGCGGGCCCGGTCCGGTCACGCGATCCACACCGAAGGAGACACCACTCATGACGAACTCGACGGCCACCGCCCCGCAACAGCTCGGTCCGGCCCCCACCTGGACCGTCGGCGACCTCACCGTCCACCGCATCGACGAGACCGGACTGCCACCGGCCACGGGGCCCTGGCTGCTGCCCGACGCCACCCCGGACATCGTCGCCCGCGAGGACTGGCTGCGCCCCGACTTCGCGGACGCCGAGCACGTCGTACGCGTCGACAGCCACAGCTTCGCGCTCGAGACCCACGGCCTGCGCGTCCTCATCGACACCGGCATCGGCAACGACAAGCCCCGCGCCAACCCCGCCTGGAACGACCTGCACACCGACTACCTCGACCGCCTGGCAGCCGCCGGCTTCACCCCCGACACCGTCGACCTGGTGATCCTCACCCACCTGCACACCGACCACGTGGGCTGGAACACCCGGCGGCACGCCGATACGTGGGTGCCCACCTTCCCCCGCGCCCGCTACGTCACCTCCCGCATCGAGCGTGAGTTCTGGGCCGGCTACGCCATGGACGAACCGCGCCGGCAGATGTTCCGCGACTCCGTGCTGCCGGTCGAGGACGCCGGACTGCTCGACCTGGTGGACGTCCCCGGGACAGGCATCGAAGTGGCGCCGGGGGTACGGCTGCTGCCCACCCCGGGGCACACACCCGGGCACCTCGCCGTCGAGGTGACCAGCGGCGGGGACAAGGCGTTGGTCACCGGTGACTGCGTGCACCATCCCGTGCAGTTCGCGCGCCCGGGCATCGGTAGCTGTGTGGACATCGACCCGGCCCTCGCCGAGACCACCCGTCGCCGGCTGCTCGCCTCCCTCGCCGACACCGGCACCCTCGTCCTCGGCACCCACTTCCCACCGCCGACCGCCGGTCGCGTCACCGCCCGAGGCGATGCCTACCGGCTCGATCCGGTCCCGCCGGTGACCGCGCCCCGCGGCTGAACCGAGGCGGTTGTGACGGAGCAGTGATCTTGAGGGAGCTGGGCTGTCCCGTCTTCCGGCTGCAGTTGGATCTGGGGTAGTGGCCGCTTCCAGGTGTGATCGGCGTCGCCTGGGGTCGCGTTCGGTTTGGTTGTTCGGGCGCTTGGCCTGCGGTTCAGTAGTCATGTGGGATTGATCTTGGTTGCGGGCCCGGTGTCGCGGTGTGGCCGGTTCGGGAGGGCGGCGACTGCGCGGGCGAGGGCAATGGTTTCTGGCGCGCGCTGTGGCCCAGGTGGTGTTGGCACGCGGGTGCGGCAGGAGGCGCTGGTGGGCGCAGTTTCGGCGGCGAGTTCGGGCACGGCCCCTGTGCGGATGGGGGAGGTGAGTCGTGGGTCGGGGGCGGGTGCAGCAGCGCGGACGGGTTGCTACTCGGCCTCGAGCCGCTTCCAGCGCACGGTGGCAGCGATGTGGTGGGCGTCGTCGTTTGAGGGCGAGGCGGGGCAGGGCGCGCGTCAGGTGGGGGAGTGGGGTGCGGGTCAGGGCGGCGAGGTGAGGGGCCGCGTTGTGGTTGAGGTGGAGTTCGGCCGCTGGTGGCGTGCCTTGCGATGGGGGGTGATGTTGGCGCCGTCGAGGAGCTGGGGCAGTGTCAGCTGGTAGGTCGTGGCATGGCGTCGGGCGTATGAGGCGGTCGCTTCGCCGGTCAGCCGCCGTACACGGAAGACGCCCGGTGCGGCTGACGGGATTCGAAGCCATGCCCCTGCGACGACGATGCGCTGTGCGACGCCAGCCCCTGCTGTGGCACGGGCACGGGCACGGGCACGGGCTGTGACGTCTGTCCGGCTCACGGGCTGTTGGTACTCCGGGGCCGGGTGTGAGGTCGGTAGCGTTGTTCGGCGAGGTGATCGAGGCGGATGGCGTGGAGGGTGGTTTTGGTGATGCGCTCGGTGCCGTCGAGGAGGGCCGTGATGGCGGCCTGGCGGTTGGGGCGGGCGAGGCTGCCGATGCGGTCGGCGGTGCGCTGGTGCAGGTAGGGGGCCAGCCTGGGGAGGGTTCCGGGCCGGCGATGACGCACGTCGAGCGCCCGTAGCGTCGTCTACGGACTCACGCGCCCCGACCCCGAGATCCGGTCTTGGCGGAAGCCAACCGCGAGGCTGGCGGCGGCACGCAGGAGAAGAAGATCCGGCTCGGTGAGATGATCGCCGCCGCTGTCCAGGCCCGCGAGGCCACCGACGTGGAGCTGCTCCGGCAGGCGCTGGAGCCGCTCGCCGAGGCAGTCAGCTCCGGGCCGCAGAGCACCGGCTGGCCGGCCAACCTCTCCTTCCTGGTGGACCGCGGGTCGGCGGAACGATTCCTGGCCGCGGTCTACTAACTCCGCCAGGAGCACCCGCCGGCTCGGGCTGACGGCGGCTACCGTCAGCAGCTCGTCGAACTCGCCGTCACTGCCGCATGGGCATGGAGTTCGTCCAGCGCACTGCCGCGACAGGCTGAGCATGCCGCACTGCTGAATGCCCGGGCTGCCTTCTGGGAGGGGTTCGGCGCCCTGGGGCAGTCAACGCCGGCCAGTTATGTGACGCTGCGTACCTTGGCGATGGCGATGAGTGTGCGTCGCTGGCGGTGGCGCCTTTCGTAGTCCAGTACCTGACGGGCTTCGGCGGGGGCGGCGGTCTGCAGCCGGGCGGTGATCTGGTCGGGGATCATGGCGTCGTACCCGGGCCACGGTTCGCTGCCGCGCAGCCGCTCGATGGCGTTCAGGATTTCCGGCCGGCCCGCGTGGGCCCGCTCGTAGCCGTCGAGCGCGGACAGTTGCGCCTGGGAGAGCGTGGGCAGGCGCTGGATGATGTCGGCGACGCGGAAGTGCTCGTATCCGAGGATCGGCGGCTCTTCTTCCCTGGTGACCGCGTCGTCGTCCTCCTCCTCGGGCATTCGGTGGAGCGCGTCTGTGGCTGGGCGCTTAGCCAGTCCGGCACCGCCCTCGGCGGCTTTTCGAACCCGTTGGACGGCAGAGCGCACGGTGCTTGTGGCGGCGTCCGGCGGGCTGCCGTCACCTGATCGCGTGCCGTGGTGGCTGCCGATGGCCGCTGTAGCCCGGGCCTGCTGAGCGAGGCGGTCCTCGAGCGTCGCGAGCAGTTCCTCGTCCTGGCGGCGCAGCGCGGCGAGCAGGTCGGCGGCGACCTGGTCATGAGCCTGCTCGGCAATGCTCTCCCCGGCCCGGCAGGCCGCCAGCGCCCGGGCGGTGATCGAGTATTCGTTCTCGGTGTGTCTCACCCACTCGCGCGGGCTGGGCCCATTGCGACGATGCAGTATGGCGGTTGTGATCGCCGCACCGATCTCGAGCAACAGCCCGGCCATCCGGACGGTTGCCCGGGCGGTGAGGCGGACCCGGTCAGCGGTGTCCCGCAGCGGACGGCCGGGGCGAAGTTCACGCATGTGTCCGTCGATGCGGGCGAGATAGTCGTAGGTGTCGTCTATATGGCGTTCCAGAACCTCCCGTCGAGGGCCCGTGGCGTGGACGGCGATGTCGGCCCGGAAGCGGTCGATGATCGCAGTGTGAGCATCGCGAGCGTCCTCAAGCGCCGGGACAAGCGCATCTGTCGTCACCGCTGTCATGGCGTGCCCTGCCTTCTGTCATGGGCTAGAACTGAGCAGATCAGTGGATCCAGTAGGGACCGGGTATGGGTGTGGCGGAGACCGTTTCAGGGCCCACGAAGGTTCGCCGCTCAACAGCTGGTACCAGTCAGGCACCTGCTGCCTGAGGCGGAACCTCAACGTGCTCGAGTACCCCCGTATCCCTGGCTGATTGCCGGAAATCCGCTGTCCCAACGAGCGGGTGCGACTTCGGCCCTGGGTCGACGGCGCACCGCCGCTTTACCGAGTGGAGCCAGGCTCGTGTGTGGGGCAAACTTCACCACCTGGTTCTGGACGAGCTCGGCGCCAGGGGCGAGCTGGACTGGTCGCGGTGCGCCATCGACTCGGTGAACATGCGCGCGACAAAAAAGGGGGGGACTTGACGGGTCCGAATTCCGTAGATCGCGGTAAGAGGGGTTCAAGGGTCCACTTGGTCAGCGAGCGGACCGATCTGCCCCTCTCGATCGGTATCGCCGCCGCGAACAGGCACGACAGCCATGGAATCGAGCCCCTGACACGGAACATACCTCCCGCCCGTTCCCGGCGCGGGCCCCGCCGATGGCCGCTCCTCGCCCACTAAAACATCGAGTCCTCCCAGAAGCTGGGCCGCCACCCATGGACGGTGGCGTGGCTGTCTGGGTGCCGCCGCCTGCACCGCCGCTACGAGCGCAAGGCCGAGCATTTCCTGGCCTTAGCCGGTATCGCGGCCAGCCTGATCTGCTTCCGCCGACTCGGCGGCCGATCCGTCCCCTATTATCTCGATCATGGGCAACTTCTCCTGAACGGGCCTCGACGGTCCACAGACATCCGCCCGGCAGGTGCCGGGCCCCGTCAGCGTGCCCGCACGCTCACCTCAGGAGACACGACCACACCATGTCCGTTCGCTCTGCCCGTTCCGCCCTGGACGACCGCATCGCACGCCTGCGACAGCTCGCCCACGCCGACGCCCGGCTGGAGGGCGTACTGCTCTACGGCTCGTGGACCGTGGGGGAGGCCGACGCCCATTCCGACATCGAGGCGTACCTCTACATCCAGGACGACCACCTCGCCGACTTCGACGGCCCCGCCTTCCTGGCACAGCTCGCACCGCTCAAGCTCTCCTACACCAACATGTACGGCATCCTCGCCGTCGTCTTCGACGACCTGATGCGCGGAGAGTTCCATCTCACCCCCGCCGGTCCCGGCATCGACGAAGTCCCCACCTGGCAAGGGATGGTGCACCTGCCCCGCCCCGACGACGCCGTCCTGCTCGACCGCACCGGCCGGCTCACCCAGGCCGCCCGACAGCTGGCCACCTTCCAGCCGCCCGAGCCGGTGACCACCGCCCAGCAGCTCACAGACGAGCTGACCAACTGGACGCTCATGCTCGCCCACGTACTGGCCCGCGGCGAGATCGCCCGCGCCCATGCCCTGCTGCACACCGTCATCGCGCCCCAGCAACTGCAGCTCTGCCGCCTGTTGCGCGACAGCACAGCCCACTGGCTCACCCCCAGCCGCGCGCTCGAACAGGACCTGCCCGACACCGACCGTCATCGCTACGTCGCCACCACGGCTGCCGCCCGCGACCAGGACGTGCGCACGGCGGCACGCAACAGCTGGCGGTGGAGCCGCGACCTGGCCGCCGAGGCGGCCGACCGCTGGGCCATTCACCTGCCGCACGAACTCCACGAACAGATCAGCAGCCGCCTGAACGACCCTCGCTGACCCCAATCGGCTGGGGCCACCGGACTCATCCGGTGGCCCCAGCCTGGCGGCCACGGCCGCCGCACAACGCCAATTGGGATCATCTCTCAGACCGTGTGCGGTCGTTGGTTCGGTCATGGGGCGGGGTACGTGGAGTTGGATCGTTCCGGACGGGTTGTGGGAGATCGCCAAGCCGCTGATCCCACCGTCGAGAGCGCGGCCGCAGGGCGGACGGAACGCAGGACACTCCTGATGAGACGCTGCTCGAGGCGAACATTGGTCAGCGACTGCGCTGGGCGCCAACTGCCGCCCTTCGGGGATATCGAGGTCGAGAGCCGGTGTCTGGGCCCGCCTGCACCAAGCCGTGCTGCACCGTCTCGACGACGCCGGCCTCATCGACGTCACCCGCGTCGTCCTCGACACCGCTCATGTCAGGGCTAAAAAGGGGGGAGCGAACACACAGGTCCGAGCCCCCGTGGACCGGGGCAAGCCGGGTTCCAAGATGCACATCCTGTCGGACGCGAACGGACTGCCCCTCCTCGACGGCATCTCGGCTGGCAGCAACACCCACGACAGCGAGGGTCTGAAGCCGATGATCGAGGGTCACCAAACGAGACACGACCCCCACCGCGGCCGGTACTTCAAGCCCCAGTGCCCACACGCAGACAAAGCCTACGATCGCGCCGACCTGCGCAGATGGCTCCGATGGAAGCGAATCGGAGTACGCATCGCCCGCAAAGGCGTCGAATCCAGCGAACGAAGAGGGCGCCGCCGCGGGGGCATCGAGCGGACGATGTCCTGGCTCTATGGCTACCGACGCCTGACCCCTCGCTACGAGCGCCACCACGTAGTACACGGCCTAAGCGGCGGCGGCCCCAGGAGTAGGCCCGCGGGGTGGAGGGGCCGCGGGCCATGGACCCACAGCGCCGCGCTGCCAGACCACAAACTGTCCACGTGGCAACGGGCCACTGCGCGTGTTCCAAAGCAACCGCTTCCACGCCCTCGTACGCTCCCTGGCATGGATGACGCACAACCAGGCGGTGACAGCGGCGAGCCCACTGCACGATGGGGTTCGGGGCCCTGTTCCCTCCAAGACGTCCTACGGGAGCTGAACATCAATCTGCAGTCGCTCTCAGCGCGCCGGGGCACCCCCTCCCTCCGTGGCGCGGTCGACCGCCACGGCCGCGGGTCCGTCCGGGAGTGAAGGCCACTGAGGGCTTCACCAACAATCGGGCGATGCCGTCCACAGGCAGCGTGACAGAGGGTCCCGGGGGATTGCCGCGCGTGAGGTGATCCCGGAATGGGCACGTACGGTCGCAGGCGGCGCAGTCCGCGCAGTTGTCGGCCAGATCCATGTCTTTCCCGCCGGGCGGTTCCGCCGCGAGATGGGCAAGGGACCCGGGCGGTGGCCACCGTGATCGACTTCCGAAGCGTGAAAGCCGCGGACACCGTCTCCAGGGCCACCCGCGGCTACGACGCGGGCAAGAGATCAACGGCAGCAAACGCTACCTGGTCGTCGACACCTGCGGCCTGCTCCTCACGGTCATGGTCACCACCGCCGACCTGCACGACGCCGCAGCGCGAAGGAAGTCCTGTTCCGCCTTCGCCTGATGCACCCCGGGATCAAGATCGCCTGGGCAGACTCCGCCTACGCCGGGAGTCTCGTCGGCAACCCCGGATCGGGCCAAGCGGGACGACGTACGGCGAGGGTCCGGACGTCCGCTGGATCGGAAGCCCGGGCCCTACTCGGCCGCGCCGGTCAGGCCGGGTGCCTGCTGCTTCCCGGCGAAGCGTTCCGCGGGCCCTCCTACGGGAACTGCTTCTCCTCGCGGCCTATGTCGTCGATCGGGCCGAGGATCGTCCAGCCGGGCCCGAGGGGACGGGTGGAGCGGAAGCCGTGGGCGTCCGCGTACTCCTCGGCCTCGTCCGCGGTGTCCTCGGGGGCGCGCATGATCGTGTAGCGCGGGGGGTCCTCGTGGTAGAAGCGGTAGAACGTGCGGCCCTCGTCCTTGGACTGGTAGAGGATCACGCTGACGCCCCAGAGGGCGTCGTACACCTTCTGGTCGCGCGAGGGTGTCGTCGTGCATGTGTCGGAGGGTCGGCCGGGCTCGCGGACGCAGGTCCGGTACCGGCTCCAGTCGATGCGTTCGGCGCGGGGGTGTTGTGCGATCAGCTTCCGCATCCGGGCGTCGGCCCGGGCGAAGGCGTCCTCGCGGCGGTCGTACTCCTGCTGCAGCCGGTTGAAGCGCTGCTCGTCGAAGCCTCTGCCGAAGTGGGCCCCCAGGCCCGTGAGGACGGCGACCCGCCAGGCCGCGAACCCGGCCGTCACGACGAGCAGCGTGACGACCAGGACCCGGCCCGGCGAGCGCCTGTGGGGCATCAGGCCGGCGCGGTCAGAACGTGCCGCTGATGGAGATCTCGATGTCCGCCTGCGCGATCGGCGGGGGGTACTTCCCGTCGAACCGGTCATAGTGCTGGAGCGTAAACCAGTCGATGAAGCCGTACTCCGTGATTTCGTCGTCCGGGTCGAGACCGAAGTGGTCGTAGGAGTGGAAGACGAGCTTGCCGGAGAAGGAGTTGCCCTCGACCTTGTAGTCCTTCAGCGCGATCGTGTGGCCGTGGAACTGGTGGATCGCGATGGAGAGGGCGCGCTGGTTGGCGTCCCAGAGCGAGAAGTCGTACACCGGGTACTTCACGTCCTGGCGGAGGAACTCCTGGAAGAGGAAGTTCTTGGAGAGGTCCTCCTGGACCTTCAGCTGATCGGTGCGGCCCTTGTTGTCGATGAGGGACTGCTTGATGATCTGGCTGGCCTTGTCGGTGTACGCCTTCTCCTGTGGTGAGGCGCCGACGGCGCGGGAGAGGGCCGTGCCGGAGCCGCGGTAGAGGTAGCGGCCGGGGTCGAAGTTGTCGTCGACGGTGACCGTGCCCGCGCTCTGGCCGCCGCGGCCGTAGCGGAAGGCGTTGCGGAGGTCGTCGACGGACTGGGCGTAGTCGGCGTCGGCGCCGAGCTTGCCGAAGTTCATGATGTCGTTGAACTCGGCCCACATCCAGGACTCGGGCGTGATGCGGGCGACCCAGAACTCCCAGGCGAGGTCGGTGAGTTCGTCGAAGTTGTAGTCGTTGAAGGTGAGGTCGTCGGCGACGCGCGGGTCGGCCGGGACGGGCGGGTGCTGGGGGTCGGGGGCCTTGCGGCGGCCCTCGCGGAAGGACGACTGGTGGATCAGCATGTCGGTCGGGAGCGGGTCGCCCGGGTCACCCGGGTCTCTGCCGTCGCCGGGGGTGTCGGAGAGGATTCGCTTGCCAGGCGCCTTGGGGCCCGCCTTGTCGAAGGCATGGCTGTCGAGGACGACGTACTTGGCGGAGCCGCCGGCCGTGGCGGTGGCCGTGATCGTGTTGCCGCTGCGCTGCTGGCCCGACTGCTTGACGAGGTGGCGGGCCTTGTCGTCGTAGCGGTAGAGGGCCGGTGCGGTGCCCTCCGTACGGTCGGGGTCGAGGCGGAAGGTGAGACTCGCGGCGCCGTCCGCGGGGGCGGAGACCTGGAAGCCGTTGCCGAGGTAGCCCGGAGTGGACTCCGGGAACTCCCGCTGGTCGGCAGGGAGCCTGGTGACCTGGAAGCCGCCGACCTGCCTGGCACGCAGGCCTTTGAGCGTGGCCTCGGCGGCGGTGGCGCCGCCGTCCGCGCGGCGCGTCACGTCGAAGGCGGAGTTCTTAGCGCGGGGGGAGGCGTTGAGCCTCGTCTCCTCGCCGTCCTGGACGCCGTCGCCGTCGGTGTCGGCCTTGGTGGGCTCCGTGCGGAGCTTCAGCTCGCGGGCGTCCGCGAGGCCGTCCTGGTCGGTGTCGGCGCGGGTGGGCGTGGTGCGGAGCTTGAGCTCGCGGGCGGCCGTGAGGCCGTCCTTGTCCGGGTCCTCGGCGCCGTCCTTGGTGCCGTCGCCGTCGGTGTCGGCCTTGAGCGGGGTGCTGAAGCGGTAGCCGAGCTCGGCGAAGTCGGACAGGCCGTCGCCGTCGGTGTCCTCGGACTTGGGGTCGAGCTTGGCGCGCACCTCCAGGTCGTCGGGGAGGCGGTCGCCGTCGGTGTCCTCCGTCGGCGAGATGCCATGCTTGGCGAAGGACGCCCAGGTCGGGGTATCGGCCTTGGCACCGGGCTCGGCGCGGTACCAGACGGTCTCGGTCCTGCCCGGCTGAAGGGTGTTCGTGGGGCCGACGCCCTGGAGCGTCGTGCGCGCGTCCTGGGGGGCGGCGAGCTTCGCGGCGGAGGTGTCCGTGATGCGGTCAGAGAGCTCGAAGGTCAGCGACCATTTGGAGACGGGGTGATCGGAAACGTTCTCGAGCTGGAGCCGGGCGACGTACGAGCCCTCCCTCGCTTCGCCGCGGAGGGCGGCCGGGACCTGGCTCCACGCCGCGTCGCCGGGGGCGACCTGGCGGTAGGAGACGTCGACCGTGTCGTCGCGGTAGAGCGTCGCCCCGTCGGTGGCCGCGCCGTCGTTGGGGGTTCCCGCGGCGGCGGGCACGGCCGTGCCGAGGAGAAGGAGTAAGGCCGCGCCGAGGGGCACGGCGGCGCTTCTGTTCATGGGACCTCCCATGTCTGAAGCCATGTCTGAAGACATGCCTGTTGTCTCGAAACTCCCGTTGTGTCACGGCAGTTCGGGATCGAACGGGGAAGCTAGCATGCGTGGGTTCTGGTTCCCAAGGTGTAGTAGAGGCGAAATCGAGACGTTTGGGAGATTGGTAAGCCCTGTTCGGCCCCGGAGTCCTGGTGCTCCAGTCAGAGATCGTTGCCCGAGCTGGTCGGCCTCGTTGTTCCAGGCATGGTGGGGATGGACGAAGCTGACCTGTGGGCTGGGGAGTTGGGGTCGGTGTCCGCCCGTGTGGCGGGCCGGTTCTCGCGGGTGGATCTGCGGTGGCGGATTCCGCCGGTATGGGCATGTGCCCGGGCGCCCTGGATCTCCTCGTCATTGCCTTCCCCGAGGAGCATCACCGCCCTGGGGCAGTGGCGTGGGCTCTGGCCTCTCCGTCCGCAGGCAGCGCCGTCGGCGGCCTGGTCACGGCGTCGTCCCGTGGCGTATCTCAAGCAGGCTGCGGTTGTCGCTCCTTGCCCCAGCACTGGCGCTGGTTCTGGCTGCGACTGGGCTTTCGCCGTATCCCTACGTGCTCATTGCATGGGTAGGAGTCGGTGGCCTGTTCGTCTCTCCGGCCATAACGACTGCCTACCTGATCACCGACGAGTCTGTAGGCCCTGCTGCCCGCACTCAAGCAGGTACCTGGGTCGATACCGCTCCTAACGCCGGGTCAGCTGGGGCCGCGGCCGCTGCAGGATGGCTCGTGGACCGCATGCCCTTGCCCCTTCGTTTCGTAGTTGCAGCGACCCCGGCAGTGCCGTCCGCAGCAACCGTCCTGCAGCGGTCTCGTCGTCCCCCTGAACGGGGCCTCGAAGTCTGAAAGCGAAGAGTCATCGGGCTGAACAGCGGGCACTCAGGGACCGACCATCGTCGACGCCGTATTGCGACCCGCCCCGTTTGCTGCCCACTCCGTCGGAGATCAGCTGCGCCAGCGCCATGGCCGCTCCTCCCGCGGCTGCCGCCGCCCGGCCGCGCCATCCGCCCACCGCGGCCATCACCACCGCTGCGCCGCACCACAGCTTCGTGCCCTCCGCGGCCTCCTCCACCGCCGACAGCACCTTGCCGGCAGCAGGTGGAATGCGGGTGGCGACCTGCTGTGACAGCACCCGATCGGTATCACGCAACTTGGCCAGCACTCTCATGAGCCACTGGTATCCCGGCATCTGCCCGTCCGCACCGTGATCATCCGCCCGTGCAGACCGGTCAGGACTCCTCCAGGCGGCGCACGTCCCGCTCGTCCCATTTCCGGGTGTCGCGGGGCTGGGTGTAGGGCTCGGCCTCGGGCGGGTGCCCACCGGCGATGGCCCGCTGCCGCACCGTCTCGGCGTCGAACTCCAGGCCCAGCAGGATGGCCAGGTTGCTGATCCACAGCCACACCAGGAACACGATGACACCGGCCATCGTGCCGTAGGTCTTGTTGTAGGAGGCGAAGTTGGCGACGTAGAACGCGAACCCGGCGGAGGCCAGCATCCAGATCACCAGCGCCAGGAAGCTACCGGGTGTGACCCAGCGGAAGCCTTTCACCTTGGCGTTGGGGCACGCCCAGAACAGGATCGCGATCATCACCGTGACCAGGAGCACCAGCACCGGCCACTTCGCGATCGACCACACCGTCACCACACTGTCCCCGATTCCGAGGGCCTGCCCGGCCTGCTGGGCGACAGGGCCGGTGAAGACCACGATCAGCGCGCTGACCACGGCGAGGACCATCAGCACCACCGTCACCGCCAGCCGGACCGGCAGAACCTTCCACACCGGTCGGCCCTCGGGCATGTCGTAGACGGCGTTGGCGGTGCGGATGAACGCCGCGACGTAGCCGGACGCCGACCAGACCGCCAGTGCAAGGCCGACGATCGCCATGACCGACCCGGTGCCGGCGTTGCCCTGCAGTTGTTCCACTGCCCGGGTCATGATGTCGCGGGCCGAGCCGGGGGTGAGCTGCTGGAGATTGTCCATCACCTTGTCCGTGGCCGACTTGCCGGTCAGGCCCAGCAGCGAGACCAGGACCAGCAGGGCCGGGAACAGTGACAGCACCCCGTAGTACGTCAGAGCCGCGGCGCGGTCGGTCAGCTCGTCGTCCTGGAACTCCTTCAGCGTCCCCTTGAGGACCTGTACCCAGGAGCGTTTCGGCAGCTGCGTCGGCCCGTCCGGCGCCGCCCGCTCCACCTCTGGGCCCGGCCCGGCCTCCTCAGGCTCGGGCGGTACACCGCCGTGATCATTCCCACGCCCTGGAAGATGCAGCTTCGCCATGCCCCACCGGGTGCCCGCCGACGCCCCCTCCACGCCCCCGCAGCCGCGACCACCGGCTGCCACCACACCCCGGCCTGGCCGCCTCAGGCCCCCGGGCGGGCACCATCGGCCCTCAACGGCCGCCCAGACCGGGCATTACGCGGCTCCCGGCCAGACACACCCCGGCGGCCGCGCCCCACAACGGCCCGGCGGCTGGTGTCGCTGTGAACGAGCCGCAGGTGCCTGCCGCGGGCGTGACGCCCCGTCGACACCCCGCACTGCACCCGGTCTTCCAGACGATCCATCGAGTACAGCAGCACGGCAGCAGCAGAACAGCAACGGCGATCACCGCGCACCCCCTCCGGCAGACGACACCCTGCGGGTCTCCGCCGCCGTCCTGCCCAGCACAGGACGCGCGTGTCAGAGCTGTGAGCATCACGCAACGGCCGCATGACGTGCGCGAGACGGGCCATGACCGGAAGGGCGCGAAGTGATCACGGGTGTCTCTGCGCCTGCCGCCAGCGCTGCCCGCTGCTCACACCGACCTGATCGGCGTGGTCAAGGCCCAGGGCAAGGAATACGCGCGCGCCGGCATCACCCTCAACGCCCTGGCACCCGCCGTGTTCCACACCCCAGTCCTCGACTCCCAACCCGAGGAGGGAGTGCGGTACACGTCCCCAAAGCCGACTGCTGGTCAAGCAGTCCCTGGGGGCTGCGCGTCGCCGATTCGTCGTCCACGCCGAGTACCTCAGTGGTACTCCCGTACATGCGTCCCGAGTGTTGCGCAGCAGGAAGCCGGCGTGATGTCACCCGGGCCGGACACCGGCCAGTGCCCGGCAGCGGCGGCCGCGCCGGACGGTCAGGCCCCGTCGGGAAGGTCGAGTCCGGGAGATCCGGTCGGCAGCATCGTGCGCACGGCCTCCGGGGTCGCGATGCCGGGGAGGATCTGCTCCCACCAGCGAGCCAGGCGCTCGTGAAGGTCACGCCGGTCGCACGTGACGTGGGAGAGCATCTGGATGCCGGTGAAGGAGCCCACCACGCTCGCCGCCACGTCCTCAGGGGCCATCTCCGGCTTCAGTTCGCCGGCGCCCTGCGCACGGGCCAGTTCGCGTCCGAAGGCGCGCAGCCACCAGTCGTAGAGGTCGGAGTCGTTCGCCTGGAAGGTCCCCCGCTCCACCGTGAGCCGTATGCTCGCCCGGAACAGGACATCCGTGCGCAGCCGGCGGGCCAACTCGTGGGTGAGGTCGATGACCTGCTGCATGGGTGACGCGGACCGGCTGCGGATCTCGACCGGAATCTCGGTCTGCGCCGCCATCACCCCGCGCGCGATCTCCTCCTTGGACGCGAAGTGGAAGTACATGGCCCCCTTGGTGACGCCGCTGCGCTCCTGGATCTCGTTGATGCTCGCCGCCGCATAGCCCCGTTCGTCGAAGACCTGGGCCGCCCCGACGAGGAGTTTCCGCCGCGTCTCGATCGCTCGTTCCTGTCGGGCCATTGCGTGACACCTTCGTTTCCGCGTCATGTCGGACTCATGAAGAGCCTGATGAGATACAGCCAAAACAAACCAGACGTTGGGTATTGTATGACCCCGCAAGCTGTATCGCGATCATTTGTGCCCGGAGGGCCGAGTGGCGGCTTCCGGGAAGCAGCGCAGACAGGAGCCGTGTGACATGCCGGTCGACCTCCCCCTCCGTTCCGTCCCCACCGCTCGCACCCCCCCGCCCGCCGACGAACACTTACGCCCCCTCTCCTTCGAACAGACGGCACCGCGCGATCTCGTCCACCGGTGGGCCGTCGGCGAGGTACTGCTCACCGACTGGATACGCCTCGGCCCGCACCGCTTCAAGGTGGGTGCGCAGTGGCCGCGCGGCCACGGCTTCTACGGCCCGGTCGGCGGCTTCTGGCACGACCCACTGCTGGCCGCCGAAAGCATCCGGCAGACGTCCTCCCTGGTCAGCCATGTCTTCTACAACCTGCCCCGGGAGCATCCGACCCTGATGACGGACCTCAGTTTCACCCTCTGCCCCGATGCCCTGCGCATCGGCCCCCGACCGGTCGACGTCGAGCTGACCGTCGAGGGCACCGACGTGAAGCTGCACGGTGACCGTCTGGCGGGGATGACGATGGAGGTCGGGCTCGCGTGGGGCGCCGTCGCCCTGGGCCACGGCCGGATGACGTTCAACTGCATGCGGCGCTCGGTCTACCGGCGGCTGCGGGGCTCGTACGCCGAGATCCCCGCCGGCCTGCCCGACCAGCCCACGCCCCTGCCTCCCCACCAGGTCGGCCGCACCACCGAGGCCGACGTGGTCCTCGGCCTCCCGCCAGCCGGTCAGGGCCAGGCTCATCCCGACGAGGGCGTCTGGCCGCTGTGTGTCAACTGGGCGCACCCCACTCTCTTCGACCACCCCACCGACCATGTCCCCGGGATGCTCCTGCTGGAGGCCGCTCGGCAGGCGGCACACCGCCTCGCGGGCCCCGGCACGGTTCTGACGCCCGTGATGGCCAGCCGGTTCCACAAGTACGTGGAGTTCGACAGCCCCTGCCTGGTGCGTGCCCGGCTGCTCACCACCGGCACCGGCAGCAGGGAGGTCCAGGTGGCCGCCGAACAGAACGGCGCCATCGCCTACGAATGCGTGCTCACCGCCCACCGCGTGCCCGCCTCTTCGAGGGACGGACGGTGAACAGGCCGCGGGTCCTGGTCACCGGCGGGTCCGGGTTCATCGGCGGCACGGTCGTCCCGCTCCTGCAATCCGCGGGGGTGCGGGTGCGCGTGCTGGCCCACCTGCGGTTCCCGGCGGCGGGACCGCGGGTCGAGGTCGTGGAAGGCGACCTCACCGACCCCACCACCCTGCGCGGCATCTGCCGCGACGTGGACTGCGTGCTGCACCTCGCCTCGTACATCGGCAAGGACGAGGAGCGGTGCGAGGCGGTGAACGTCGACGGCACACGCCACCTGGTGGCCGAGGCCGACCGGGCGGGGGCGGGCGGGCTCGTGCAGTTGAGCACCGCGGCCGTGTACGGCAACGGGCCGTTCCGCGGGACGGCCGAGGACGCGGTGGAGCCGCGCCCCGTCTCGCCGACCAGCCGCAGCCGCCTGGCCGGCGAGCGGTTCGTGCTCGGGGCGGGCGGCGCGGTCCTGCGCCCGTACCTCGTCTACGGCCGGGGCGACGAGTGGGTGATGCCGGCTCTGCTGCGGACGGTGCGCGCTCTGCGCTCCGGGCTGCCCGAGGGCGGGTCGGCGCTGCTGTCGCTCACGGAAGTGGGCAGTCTCGCCACGACTCTCGCGCGGATGGCCGTGACCCCACCGTCGCGACGTGCGACCGGCGTCCTCCATGCCTGTCCGGCCCGACCGGTCAGTCTGCGGGAACTGGTCGTGGCCGCGCACCGGCACCTCGGATTCCCGCTCGTGGAAGGCGACCAGCCGTTCGACCGAGCGAGGCAGGAATTGATCGCCGCCGGGTGCGACGGGCATCTCCTGGATCTATTCGGGGTCGATCACTGGTTCGACGCGACCCGGCTGCGAACGTCGGTCGGCCACGCGCCGGACATCGGCCTCCCCGCGGGGCTGGCGGCTCACGCCGCCTGGTACCGCGAGCAGTTGTTCTGACGCGCGCGGGCCGCGGCGCCGTCCCGTATGCCCGGGTTCGGCGCCCGCCCGCGCCATGGCAGTCCCATCCGGTCCGGGCGCGACGGGAGCGCCCGGGCCGGAGCCGGCCCGCTCGCGCTCTGGTCCGCCCCCGGCCTTCGCCGTGCGCCGCGCTGGTACCCGCCTGGACCGCAGCCGACCGGAGTGACGCAGGACACACGGAAGGCGGCTTCCCAGAAACAAAACCAAACGTTAGGTTTTCTCTGAAACAAACCAAACGTTTGTCTTTTTATCCGATGGCCTCGACGCCTCCTCAAGGAGAGATCCGTGCCCTCACCGATCGTGATCGTGAGTGACGCACTGCCCGGTGACACCCTCGCCGCCCTCCAGACCACCTGCGACGTCCGGCACGTCGAAGGCCGGGACCGCCCGGCCCTGCTCGCAGCCATGTCCGACGCGGACGCCCTGATCGTCCGCAGCGGCACACGGGTCGACGCCGAGGTGCTCGACCGGGCACCCCGGCTCCGAGTCGTCGCCCGCGCCGGCGTCGGTCTCGACAACGTGGACACCACCACCGCCCGGGCGCGCGGCATCACCGTGGTCAACGCCCCCGACTCCAACACCGTGAGCGTCGCCGAACTCACCGTCGGGCTCATCGTCGCCTCGATGCGCCACATCACCGCCGCGGCCCGTTCCCTGCGGGACGGCGAATGGCGCCGGTCCGACTTCGCCGGGGTGGAACTGGCCGGCCGGACCCTGGGCATCGTCGGCTACGGCCGCATTGGCCGGCAGGTCGCGCGCCGGCTGGCCGCCTTCGACATGCGCATCCTGGTGCACGACCCGTACGCGGACACCGTCGGCGACGACGTACAGGCCACCAGGCTGGACGAACTGCTCGCCGCGAGCGACGTCGTCACCCTCCACCTGCCGAAGACCCCCGCGACCACGGGACTCCTCGGCGCCCGCGAACTGGCCCTGATGAAGCCCACCGCGCTCCTCGTCAACACCGCCCGCGGCGGCATCGTCGACGAGGCCGCCCTGGCCCGGGCGCTGCGCGACGGAGAACTGGCCGGCGCGGCGCTGGACGTGTTCGCCGCCGAACCCCCGGGACACTCACCGCTGCTGGCCCTGCCCAACGTGCTCGCCCTCCCGCACCTGGGCGCCAGCACGCGCGACGCCCAGCTACGCGCCGGACAGGATGTCGTCCGCAAGGTCCTCGAGGAACTGGCTCCGCTCCTCACCCCCGTTCGCGCCGCCTGAGCGACCGCACCCGCATGCCGGAGACCACCATGTCTGCTCTCCCCTTAGCCGCGACCGTGCGCTCCGCGATGACCAGGGCACGCGACGATCTCGCCGAACTGGTCGCGCTGCGCACCGTCGTCGGGGTCTCACCCCCCGACCAGTTCCGTCGCGCGGCCCGCCACATCGCCGCCCTGCTCACGGACGCCGGCTTCCCCGAAATCCGACTGCTTCCCACCGACGAGGGCACAGAGACGGTCTACGCCCGCCGCCCCGGCCCGCCCGGCGCGCCCTCCGTGGTGCTCTACGCCCACTACGACGTCGTCTCCGCCCAGGACGAGACCGCCTGGCGCACTCCGCCGTTCGAACTGACCGAGCGGGACGGACGCTGGTACGGCCGTGGCAGCGCCGACTGCAAGGGCAACGTCGTCATGCACCTCACCGCGCTGCGCGCCCTGCAGGCCGCCCTGCCCGACGACCCCTGTCCGGCCCTCGACCTGGTGGTCCTCGTCGACGGCAGCGAGGAACCCGGGAACGGCAGCTTGGAGAAGCTGCTACGCGCCCACCCCGACCTCCTCGCTCCGGACGCCGTCATCGTCGCCGACACCGGGAACGTGGCCCCGGGCGTCCCGACACTGACCACGTCCCTGCGCGGCATGGCCGTCGTGGAGATCACGCTCACCACGCTGTCCAAGACCTTGCACTCGGGCCAGTTCGGCGGACCCACCCCCGACGCGATGACCGCCCTGATCCGTCTGCTGGCCACCCTGCACGACAGCCGGGGCGTGCCCTGCGTGCCTCGCCCGGACGTCGCTGGGACGGCCGCGGCCCGGGGCGGTGCGGACCGCGACGGGTACGCCGAGGCGGACTTCCGCGCCGACGCCGGCGTTCTGGACGGTGTCGAGCTCATCGGCGCCGGCTCCATCACCGACCGGTTGTGGACTTCACCTTCCGTCACGGTGCTCGCCGTGCAGTCGCCGCCCCTGGACGACGCGGTGCCGGCGCTCCTGCCGTCGGCGAAGGCACTGATCAGTGTTCGGACCCCGCCCGGGGAGGACGTCCTGCGGGTGCACGAGGCGCTCGAGGGCCATCTGCGGGGGAGGGCTCCCTGGGGCGCGCACCTGGACATCCGGCGCGTCACCAGTGGTCCGTCCTTCCGCGCGGACACAGGCGGAACCGCGCACGCCGTGATGCTCGGCGCCATGCGGGACGCCTTCGGTGTCCCGGCCCGCGAAGTGGGTGCCGGTGGCTCCATCGCCGTTTGCTCCGCCTTCCGCACGCTCTACCCCGACGCCGAGATCATCCTGTGCGGCGTCGAGGACCCGCCGTCGAACATCCACGGCACCGACGAGAGCGTGAGCCCGCGGGAGATCGCCTCTCTGGCTCACGCCGAAGCCCTCTTCCTGCGCCGCCTGGCCGCGCTGCGGACGAATCCGCGCGGCAGGGACGACGACGGCGCCACCCGCCCTGAGCCCACCGGTCAGCGGGAGGACCGATGATCTACCAGCGCGCCTGCGACATCGTCACCGACGACGTCTTCCTGGAACTGAACGGCGTCCTGTCCGGCAGCAGCCTCTTCCTGAAACTGGAGGGGATGAACCCGGCCGGGTCGGTGAAACTCAAGTCCGCGCTCGGCATGGTGGAGGACGCCGAAAGCAGGGGAGTGCTCTGGCCCGGCGGCCGGATCGTGGAGTCCTCCTCCGGCAGCCTCGGCATCGCCCTGGCCGTCATCGCCGCCGCTCGCGGATACCACTTCACCTGCGTGACCGACCCCAACATCTCCACCCAGAGCCTGGCCCTGATCCGCGCATTGGGAGCCGAGGTCGTCCAGGTCACCCGTCGCGACCGCAACGGCGGCTACCTGGGCACCCGGATCGCCCACATCCACCGGATGATTGAGGCCGATCCCGGCCTGGTGTGGCTCAACCAGTACGCCAACCCCGCAAACGCCCAGGCGCACGCGCGCCGGACCGCCACGTCGATCCTGAAGAACATCGGTCATGTCGACGTCCTGGTCGTCGGCGCGGGCACCACCGGCACCCTCATGGGCTGCACCCGGCACTTCCGCGCCTTCTCGCCCTGGACCAGGATCGTGGCGGTGGACACCACCGGGTCCGTCACCTTCGGCGGTCCGCCCGGCCTGCGCCACATCCCCGGCCTCGGCACCAGCCGCCGCCCCGAGTTGTGCCGGCCCGACCAAGTGGACGAGGTGGTCCTCGTCGACGAACCCGACGCCGTCCGCATGTGCCGGCGTCTGGCCCGGGGACACGGACTGCCGGTCGGCGGCTCCACCGGGTCCGTTCTCGCGGCCCTGGAGTCGATGGCCGACCGCATCCCCGCGGGCTCGCGTGTCGTGGCGCTCTCCCCGGACATGGGCGACCGCTACGTGAAGACGATCTACGACGACATGTGGGTGGCCAACACCTACGGCAGCGACGTCCTGGGCGGCTCCGGCACGCACCCCGTCGCCGTATGACCGGCTCCCGGCCCACCCGCTCCGACGCGCAACGAGAAGAAGGGGACACCTGCATGTTCGACTTCCACGTGGTGGGCGGCACCGTCCTGCGCACCCTCATCGACGTCTCCCGCCCCGACATCGTCGAGACGGTCCGCTCCGCCTACCTCACCCACGACGCCGGCGACTCGGTCAACCCGAACAGCTACTTCCTGCGCTTCCCGGAGAAGCCGGACGCCCGCATCATCGCGCTGCCCGCCCACCTCGGCGGCGACTACGGCGTCTCCGGCCTCAAATGGATCGCGAGCTACCCCCGCAACATCGAGCGGAACATCCCGCGCGCCTCCGCCGCACTGCTCCTCAACGACCACGAGACGGGATACCCCTTCGCCTGCCTGGAGGCGTCCCAGATCAGCTCCGCCCGCACCGCGGCGTCCGCCGTCCTGGGCGCCCAGGAACTCACCGGCGGACGCGCCGCCGAGCGGATAACCCTGGTGGGCGCCGGTGTCATCGCACGTAACATCGCCGAGTTCTTCGCCGCCCAGTCGTGGTCCGTGAACCGCTTCGTCGTCCACGACCGGGAGCCGTCCTACGCCGCCGCCCTCACCCGGCGCGTCGCCGGCCTCGGCTACCGCGCCGAACAGGAGGACTCCTTCGAACGGGCCACGGCCGACGCCGACATCGTCGTCTTCGCCACCACCGCGCCGAAGCCCTGGGTCACCCGCACCGACGCCTTCGCCGCCGGCCAGACCGTGCTCAACATCTCCCTGCGGGACCTCGGTCCGGAGCTCATCGCCGGGGCGCAGAACATCCTCGACGACGTCGACCACTGCCTGACCGCCGACACCTCGCCGCACCTGGCCGAACAGCAGCTCGGCCACCGGGACTTCATCGACGGGACCCTCGCGCAGGTCCTGCGCGGCACGGTCACGCCCGCCACCGACCGGCCGAGGATCTTCTCGCCCTTCGGGCTCGGCGTCCTGGACCTCGCGGTGGGACAGCGCCTCTACCGGCAGGCCGTCGAGAAAGGCCTCGCGGTGCCCGTGCCGGGGTTCTTCGGCGAGACACAGCGCTGGAGCTGACGCCCGCGCACACCCCGCCCACCCGACGAAAGGCCCCCCATGCCGCACACCACCATCACCACCCCGGCCCACGCCCCCGCCCGCGCGGCGCAGCTCGCCGCGCTCGCGACCGGTCACACCCAGCGCTTCCCCTGGTACCGCGACCTGCTCCTGCGCCGCGGCACCCTGGGCTCCGGAGACCTGTCCGACCTCCCTCTCATCGGCACCGACCTGCTCAGCGCGCACTACTACACGGCGGACCACCCGCACCTGCCGGACGCCTCCGCCTACCACACCTCGGGCACCTCCGGCGGCCAGCGCAAGCGCATCCTCTACTCACCCGCCGACGAGGACGCCTATGTGGCCCAGCGCCGGCAGCTCTTCGGGGAGTTCACCCGGTCCGTACCGCGCGGCGCCGTCGCGATCGCCGACCTCGGCACCGGCCATGCCGCGGCCTCCGCGAGGCGCGTCTTCCTGGAACTCGGCTTCGCGGCCCACGACATCGACTTCACCCGGCCCGTGGACGAGCACGTGGCGAAGCTCAACGCGTGGCGCCCCGACGTGTTCTTCACGATGCCGATGATCCTCGACCGGCTGCTGCAGGCCCGACCCGGCCTGGACATCCGGCCACGGAAGATCATGGTCGTGGGCGACGTCGCGCCCCCCGCCTGGCGCGCTCACGTGGCCGAACGGTTCGGCCTGCGCCCCGAGGACGTGCTCGACGTGTTCGGCTCCATCGAGATCGGCGCCATCGCGTACTCGTGCGCGCAGACGGGTCTCTACCACTTCCACGACCACATCCTGCCCGAGGTCGTGCCTGCGCGGGAGCTGGCCCGCCTCACCGCGAACGACCGGGTACCGTCCCGACAGGAGGGCAGCGGAGCGCTGCTGCTCACCTCCCTCACCCGGAGCTACTTCCCCGCCGTGCGCTACGTGACCGGCGACGCCGTCACCGGTCTGCGCCGCATACGCCACGACGGCCGCGAGGTGTTCGCGTTCGAGCGCATCGACGGGCGCCTGGCCGGCGACTTCAAGCACGGCGAACGCATCAGCAACCACGACCTCGCTCAGATCATGGCCGAGGTCTTCCCCGGCCGTCCCTTCGAAGCGGCCGACGACGACGGCCTGGTCATCCGGGTCGTCGCCGACACCGTCGGTGACGACCAGCTCGCCGCGGTCCGCGCGGCCGTCGACCGGCAGGCCCCGGACGTGGCGCAGATGATCGCGTCGGGCCTGGTCGGACCGGTCCGCGTGACCGCCGTCCCCCCGGACGGGCTGCGGTCCGGACACGCCAAGCGCCGTCTCGACCTGAAGGAGGGCTGACCGGTGTGCGGCATAGCCGGATCGGTGTCCCTGGGGCACGCTCCCGTCCACGTCCCCTACGCGTCGGCGGCCTGCGCCGCCATGGCGCACCGCGGCCCCGACGAGACCGGGTCCTTCGTCACGGCCCGGGCGGCCCTGGCGATGTGCCGGCTGAAGGTCATCGGCCTGCACGACGGCTCCCAGCCCGTCTTCAGCGACGACGGCAGCGTCGTGTGCGTCCTCAACGGCGAGATCTACAACCACCAGGAGCTGCGCGCCTTCCTGGCCGCCCGCGGCCGCACCGTGCGCGGCGGCAGCGACGCGCAGGTACTGCCGCACCTGTACCAGGAATTGGGCGAGGACTTCGTCGAGCGGCTGCACGGCATGTTCGCGGTCGCCGTGTACGACACCCGCCGCGACCGGCTCGTCCTGGCCACCGACCGGGTCGGCAAGAAACCGCTGTTCTACGCGACGCCCGCCGACGGGACGGTGGCGTTCGCCTCGGAGCTGCCCGCGCTGATGCTGCACCCCGGCATCGGCCGGGACGTCGATCCGGTCGCCGTCGACCAGTACCTGAGCTACCGGGTGGTCCCCGCACCGCACACCGTCTACCGCCAGGTCCGCAAACTGGAACCGGCGACGGTCCTCGTCTTCGAGGCGGACCGGCCCGAACGCCGGCGCACCTACTGGCGGTTCGCCTTCACCGCCGAGCTGACGGATACGCCGCAGGCCGAGCTCGACGACCGTATCGACGCGTTGCTCCAGCAGGCCGTGCAGGACCGGCTGGAGTCGGAGGTGCCGCTCGGCGCGATGCTCAGCGGCGGGCTCGACTCCAGCCTGGTGGTCGCCATGGCCACCCGGCAGCTGGGGCGGCCGATCCACACGTTCTCCGTCGGGTTCGAACACGCCGCGTTCGACGAGTCGGCCCACGCCCGGGCCGTGGCCGAGCACTGCGGCACCCGGCACCACGTGTACCGGATCGGCGCCGGGGACGCGAAGGAGGCCGTCGACACCATCCTCACCCACATGGGCGAGCCCTACGCCTTCCCGTCCGCGATCGCGGCGTCCTGCATGTACCGGCTGGCCAGGCAGCACGTCACGGTGGTGCTGACCGGCGACGGCTCCGACGAGATCTTCTGCGGATACGGCCGCTACCGGCGCCTGCGCGATCTCCCGGCCGGCGGAGACCTCGCCGACCGCTACGAACGCGTCCTCGTGGACGGCGTACCCCACGCACTGAAGGACCGGCTGTACACGGCCGGCTTCGCCGCCCGGATCCCCGGGCACCCGCGCAACCACCTGCGGGCCCGCTTCGACCGCACGGACCCCTCGGTCCCCGACCTGGACCGCGTGATGCACGTCGACAGCGGGTTCTGGCTGTCCGACGCGCAGCTGGTGAAGATCGACCGGATGTCCATGGCACACTCCGTCGAACCACGCAGCCCGCTGCTCGACCACCGGCTCATCGACTACGTCACCCGCATCCCCGCGGCCCGCAAGCTCGTCGGTACGCAGGAGAAGGCCCCGCTCAAGCGCGTGGCCGCCCGGTACCTGCCCCGACAGATCCTGGAGCGCCGCAAGCAGGAACTGGCCGTCCCCCTGGAGAGCTGGCTCGGCACCGCACTGCGCGCCACCATCACCGGCACGCTGCTGTCCGAAGCCTCCCTGGAGCGCGGCTACTTCCGCCCGGACGCACTGCGCTCCGTGGTCCGGGAGTTCCGCCCCGAGCACAGCTACGCGCTGTGGACGCTCTACATGCTGGAGCGCTGGCACCAGCTCCAGGAGGACAGCACGGCCCTGGAGGCGGCCGCCGTCGCCCACGCCTGAGCCCTCCGGCGGATCCACAGACCACCCGTCCGTCCGTACTCGACACTCGCGAAGGACGTCATCCATGTCATCCTCCACTTCGCTCGTCAGCACCCCGCCCATGCCGGCCGAAGGCGTCCGGCTCAAGCCCTCCTTCGACGCCGACCGCCTGCTGCGCGAACTCACCTCCGTGCGCGAGCACACCTGGGACCAGCAGCGCGTCTACACCGAGGACGGCGTCGGCGCCGCCACCGAGGTCGACTGGCGGTGCCTGGCCCTGCGTAGCCCCGGCGGCGACGGCGACCGCACGGACCCGGGCGGCCCCGGCCCGCGGGACTTCGCGGACACCGTGTGGCTCGACCGCATCCCCTACGTCCGTGAGGTCCTGGACTCCATACCGGCCCCGCTGCACGCCGTGCGGTTCATGGCGCTCGGCCCCGACACCGTCGGCATCGACCACACCGACCCCAAGTACGGGCCCCGCTGGGGCGTGGGCCGGCTGCACGTGCCCGTCGTGACCAACCCCGGCGCCGTCCTCGTCCTCGACGGAGTGGAGCACCGCTGGCAGCCCGGGGAGTTCTGGTTCGGCGACTTCAGCCGCCTCCACCGCGTGCAGAACACCGGGGCCGAGGCCCGCGTGCACCTGGTCATCGACGTTCTCGTCACCCCCGGCCTGGCCGCCCTGTTCCCGGAGAACTGGCAGGAGTACTTCCGCGACGGCGAGGTGCTCTTCAACCGCCAGGAATGCCCGCAGACCCCGGACGAACGGCGCCGGCTGGGCACGCGCTTCCCCGTCCCCGCCACCTTCCACCTGTGGGAGGACGACACGCCCCTCTCCGCCGACCTGCCGCAGATCACGGCGACGCTGGCCGAGGACGGCGACCGGATGACGCTCCGGCTGCCCGGCGACCGTGTCTTCGCGCTGGTGCACCTCGGCGACAACGAGTACCGGCTCGCCGGGTGGAGCGAGGAGCGCACGCTCCAGGTTTTCCCCGACGGCCCGGACCCCAAGGTGGTCCTGCGGACCCGTGAGGGCAGCCGGGTCCACGAGCTGACGGTGAGCGCCGAGCGCCTCGCCGCCTGAGCCACCACCGAGCGGGGCGCGGCACGCCCGCGCCCCGCACCCGACCGAGGGAAGCCATGACCTCTTTCCGCGACAGTGGCGCGCGGCCCGCAGCGGACGCCGCCGACACCCACCGGCCCGCCGTCATCGTCATCACCGACCTGGTCGTCCTCGCCAAGCACTTGCGCCTGCTGGACGCGGCCGGACGGCGCGGGGTGACACCGCTGTTCGTCTTCGGACCCGAGACGCCCGGCGATGAACTCGCCCGGCACCGCCGCGACCCGCGTCATCCGCTCTCCCGGCTTGCCGACGAGGATCTGCGGCACGTCGCCGACACCTCGCTCGACACCCTGTTGCGCGCCGTGGCGCCCTGGTTGCGCGACCGCCCGGTGCGCGCGGTGCTGAACGTCGGCGAGGTGTTCGTGGAAGCCGCCGGTGCCCTGGCCCAGAGCCTCGGGCTGCCCGGTCCCGGCGCGCACGCTGCCCGGGTCTGCCGCAACAAACTGCTCCAACGGCTCGCCGCTCCCGCCCTGGCGCCGCGCTGGATGCTGCTGGACCCGGCCCGCCCCCCGGCTGCGGACGGCTGGGACACCTACCCCGCCGTGCTCAAGCCGGCCTCGCGCATGTCCAGTTCGGGTGTGCGCGCGGTCGCCGGAGCGGACGCCGTCCCCCCGTTGCTGCCCGACTACGGTCCCGGCGAACTGCTCCTACTGGAGGAACGGATCACCGGCCGCGAGTTCTCCGTGGAGACGCTGATCCGCGACGGTGCGGTGCTCTGGGCGGGCATCACGGCCAAGGACACCAACGAGTCGGCCACGTCCTTCTTCACCGAGACCGGTCACACTTCCCCCGCGCCGCACCTCACCCCGGCGCAGGAGAAGCTGCTGCTCGACGCCAACGCGGAATTCCTGCGTGCCGTCCGGTTCGGCACCGGCATGAGCCACGCCGAGTTCCGGCTGACCGCGGAGGACCGGGTGGTGCTGATGGAGGCCGCCGCGCGACCACCCGGCGACGCCATCACCCGTCTGTGGCGCCTGGCCACCGGCATGGACCTGGACGCCGCCCTGCTGGACCTCGCGCTCGGCACCGAGCCGTCCACCGCGCCACCGCGCCGCAGGGCCCGGCAGGTCTACCTCGACCACCCCCGGGGCCTGCTGGCGGACGTGACCGCCGAGGACGTGCCGGTCCACTGGGTCGGCGAGCAGGGCCGGTGGCCCGACCTGCCGCCGCTCGCGCGGGACGCCCCTGCCCGGGCCCATGCCGTCCTGGTGAGCCGCGGCCGCGGCGACCTCCTCGGAGACCTGTCGGACTCCCAGGGCAGGTCGGTCTCCGTCGTCCTGGACGGTCCCCTCGACTCCGACCTGGCCACCACCACGCGGGACGCCACCGCCCGCGTGACGATCCACGCCGTGCAGCCGTCGCCCGCCGAAACGTCCGAGGAGGCCTTGCGATGACCGGCCGTCCCACCACCGTCACCGCACACCACGGCAGCGGGCGCGCGGACCGCGCCCGGGCCAACGCGCTCGCGGTGGCCCGCCTCACCGCCGCCCGCCCCGTCCTGGAGACCGTCGCCCCCGCAGGCGAGGTCGTCCCCGGCATGACCCCCCGGACGATCCTCGTCTCCGGACCGCCCCTGCCGTGGGAGCGGTACACGGGTGGCCAGCGCCGGGCCGTCATCGGCGCCGCGCTCTACGAAGGGCTCGCCCGGGACGAGGACGAGGCCGAGGCGCTGCTCGCCGACGGCACCATCGCGGTGCGCCCCTCGCACGACCACGCGACCGTCGGCTCGCTCACCGGCGTGTGCACCGCGTCGATGCCGGTGGTCGTGGTGCGGGACGAGACATCCGGTCGGCGCGCGTTCTGCCGCATGAACGAGGGCGCCGACCGGGCCTCGCTGACCTTCGGGGTCTGGGACGCCGGAGTCGGCGCCCGGCTGCGGCACGTCAGCGAGGTCGTCTCGCCCGCCCTCGCCGAGGTCCTGCACCACCTGGGCGGGCTCGCGCTCACCCCGGTCGTCCGCCGGGCCCTGGCCATGGGCGACGACCTGCACAGCCGGCACAAGGCAGCCGGGGCGCTGTTGCGGGCCGCGGTGCTGGACGCCGTACTGGACCTGTCGCGCGGCGGGGTCGCGGAGCGCCACAGGGACCTGGCCGCGTACCTGCGCTCGGCCGAGTACCTCTTCCTGCACCTGGTGATGGCGGCGTGCAAGGCCGCGGCCGACAGCGCCTCCGGCATCCCCGGCAGCACGCTCGTCACCGCGATGAACCTCAACGAGCATCAGTTCGGCCTGCGGGTCTCCGGTCTCGGCGACCGCTGGCTGACCGCTCCCCTCCCACCGGTGTCCACACTGCGCGGCCGGCTGTACGACGGCCGGACCACCGAAGATCTGGCGTACGTCGGCGGCGAGAGCCTGATCACGGAGACGGTCGGGCTCGGCGGCATGGCGGCCGCGGCCGCCATGCCGCTGCAGGACCACTCCGCCGGCACACCGGAGGACATGATCCGTCTGACCGAGCGCATGTACCGGATCACGCTGAGCGAACACCCCGAGTACCGCATCCCCGCCCTCGCCTACCGGGGCGTGCCGTGCGGCATCGACGCGGCGCGCGTCGCCGAGACCGGCATCGTCCCCGCGATCCACCTCGGCGCGACGCTGCGCGAGGGCGGTCACGCCGGAGCCGTTCTCTTCCAGCCCCCGCTCGAACCGTTCCAAGCGGCCGCGGAGCTGCTGTCCGCGCCCTAGCCGCCCACCACGCCCGCGTTCCCACCACCCCCGCGCCATCCGGAGATCCCCGTGACACACTCGCCCCCTTCCCCCCGCCAGGGCACGGACACCGTGTCCGCCACCCCCGCCCCGGACGGTGCCGACCGACCGGCCGCCTCTCCCGCCCCGCTCGGTCCGGTCCGCAGCTGGCTGGCCGTCGTCGCCGTGGGCATGGGTGTCTTCGCCTTCACCACCACCGAGATGGTCCCGATCGGTCTGCTCCCGGCCATGAGCCGCGACCTGCACGTCTCCGAGGGCACCGTCGGCCTGTCGGTGACCCTGTACGGCGCCATCGCGGGCCTGTTCGCCCCCGTGCTGACCGTCGCGACCCGCCGCATCGACCGCCGGCTGCTGCTCCTGCTGGTGCTCGGCGTCTTCGTCGCGGGCAACGCCTTCACCGCGCTGTCCTCCTCCTACGCCGTCCTGATGGTGTCGCGGCTGCTCACCGGCTTCGCCCACGGAGTGATGTGGTCGATCGCCGCGAGCATCGCCATCCGCCTGGTGCCGCCGGCCCAGGCCGTCCGGGCCACGGCGGTCGTCTTCAGCGGCATCTCCATCGCCTCCGTGGTCGGCGTGCCGTTCGGCACCTTCATCGGCGGCCTGTCCGACTGGCGCACCGCGTTCTGGGCGATCGCCGCGATCGGCGTCGCGATCCTCGCCGCGGCGGCCTTCCTGCTGCCGCCCCTCGCACCGCGCGCCGTGGTGCGGCTGGCCGAGCTGCCCCGGCTGCTGCGGGACGGAAACCTCCGCATCGCCACCCTCGTCACGGCCGCCATGGTCATCGGCCACTTCGCCGCGTACACCTACGTCGCGCCCTTCCTCGAACAGGACGCGGGCATCCCCTCGGACTGGGTCAGCGCACTGCTGCTGCTGTACGGCGTGGCCGGGGTCGTCGGCAACTTCGCGGGCGGCGCGGCGGCGGCACGCTCACTGCGCGCCACCACGCTCACCTGCATCCTCCTGCTTGCAGCGGCCGTCGTCGCACTGGTGGTGAACGGCCGGTGGCACCCCGGCACGGTGATCCTGTTGCTGGTGTGGGGCATCGCGTACACGGCCCTGCCGGTCTGTCTGCAAACCCTCGTCTTCGCCAGCGCCCCGCAGGCTCCGGAGGCCGCGACGTCGCTGTACATCTGCGCGTTCAACATCTCCATCGCGCTGGGCGCGCTGATCGGCGGATGGTTCGTGGACGCGTCCGGCCCCTCCGCGGTGATGTTCCTGGGCGCCGGGTTCAGCATCCTGGCCGCTCTGCTGATGACCCGGTACCGCGTCGCGCCGCCGGCACAGCCGTGACCGCTGCCACACCGTCCGGCATCCCCTTCCCGGAGGCTCCCATGACCCCGATCCCGGCCGGACCGCCGGTCGACCTGCGCTCCGACACCGTCACCCGCCCCGACGCGCGGATGCGCGAGGCCATGGCCCGCGCCGAGGTCGCCGACGACGTCCTCGACGGCGACCCCACCATGCGGGAGCTGGAGGAGGCGGTCGCGCACCGCCTCGGCACCGAGGACGCCCTGTGGGTGCCCTCCGGCTCGATGGGCAACCTGATCGCGCTGTGCGTGCACCTCGAACGCGGCGACCGTTTCCTCGCCCCGGATCGCGCGCACGTCCTGGACCAGGAGGTCGGCACGGCGGCCTGGCTGGCCGGCGGATTGCCCCGCGCACTGCCCTGGACGACCGGCCCCGGCACACCGAGCCCGTCCGACGTCACCCGGGCGGTCGCCCGCGGCGGACCGTACTTCGCGCTGCGCGACCGGCTGCTGTGCCTGGAGAACACCCACAACGCGGCCGGCGGCACGGTCACCACCGTGCGGGACCACCGCCGACTGGTCGGCGCGGCGCACGAGGCCGGGCTGCTGGTGCATCTCGACGGCGCCCGCCTGTGGAACGCGGCGGTCGCCCTGGGCGTGCCGCCCGCGGACCTGGCCGACGGCGCGGACACCGTCCAGGTCTGCCTCAGCAAAGGGCTCGGTGCGCCGGTGGGTTCGGTGCTGGCGGGCGGCACCACGTTCGTGCGGGAGGCGCGCCGGATCCGCAAGATGCTCGGCGGCGGCATCCGCCAGGGCGGGGTACTGGCGGCAGCCGGCCTGGTGGCCCTGGAGCGCGTGGACCGCCTCGCCGAGGACCACCACCACGCCCGGCTGCTCGCGGCCGGGCTGGCCGAGCGCGGCTGGAAGACCGACACCCCGCAGACCAACATCGTCCTGCTGCCGGTCGACGACCCACCGCACACCGTCTCCCTGCTCGCCGAGCGCGGCGTCCTGACGGTTCCCACGGACACCGGCGTACGCATGATCACGCACTGTGACGTGTCACGCCGCGACGTCCTGCGGGCCGTGGAGTCCTTCCCGCCGCCCGACTGAGCCGCCCCGCCACGTTCACGGGCCCCTCGGCACCGACGTGCCCCGCGCACACCACGCCGGGTGCCGGCCGGGCCCGGTGCGCGGCCGGCCCGGCCGCCGCCCCCGCACCACCTTGTCGACCCTCTCCACCCGGAGCACCCATGCCGTCATCACGTACACCGCGCAGTCGCCTTCACCGCGCCGAGCCGGCGATCTCCTCCGGTCCGTCGGCCGCAACCGCGCTCCCGCCGGGCAGATCCGGGGCACTGCCGCTGGCCGGCGCCGTCGCCGGAGGCGCCGCACTGGCCCTGGAGTCCGTGGTCAACGGCCGGCTCGGTGAACACACCGGGTCCGTGTCAGCGGCCGCCTGGTCGAACACGCTCAGTCTGTGCGTGGCGGCGGCGGCCGCGCTGTTCCTGACCGGCCTGCGGCCGGCGTTCGCCGCGCTGTCGGAGGCGCTGCGGTCCCGGGCATTGCGGCCATGGCACTGCCTCGGCGGCCTGGCGGGCGGCAGCATGGTCCTGACGCAGGCGCTGACCGCCGCCGCGCTCGGCCCGGCCCCCTACACGCTGGCCCTCGTCTCGGGCCAGACGCTGTGCGGGGTGGCGGTGGACCATCTCGGTCTGGGCCCGGGCGCCCCGCGCCGCGCCACCCGGCGCCGCCTCGCGGGCGGCCTGCTCGCCGTGTGCGCGGTGGCCTTTCCGGTGCTGGCCGCCCCGGACGCGGACCGCACGGTCGCGCTCGCCGTCCTGCCGTTCCTGGCAGGCTGCGCCCTGGCCTGGCAGATGGCGGTGAACGGCAGGGTGGACGAGGCTGCCGGGAAGCACCCGTACCCGGCGGTCCTCTTCAGCTTCGCCACCGGCACCGCGCTGATGGCCGCCGCTCTGGCGGTACTTGCGGCCCTCTCCGAACTGCCCGCGCACCGGTCCGGCCCGCTGTGGCACTACACCGGCGGCCTGCTGGGCTGCGTGGTGGTGCTGTCCGCCGTGCTGACCGTGCGCCGCATCGGGGTCCTCGCCGCGGGACTCGGAATGATCAGCGGGCAGGTGCTCGGGTCCCTGGCACTGGGCCCGCTGCTGGGGGAGCCGCCGGCGCACCAGGGGACGGTCGCGGTGGGGGCGATGCTGCTGATCGGCGCGACCGTACTGGCGGCTCCGGCCGGTGACAGGCAGCGGCCGGGGCCCTTCACCCCTCCGGTGGCCGAGGACCTGTCCGACGGGAGAGGGAAGTGACCCCCGGTGGTACGACAGCAACGTGCCGTCCGCTCCCGTGAGGCCATCGTGCGGGCCGCGGCGCACGTCATCGACCGGTACGGCCTGAAGGCCGCGACGATTGCCAAAGTGAGTGCCGAGGCCGGCCTGTCCAAGGGCGCGGTCTACTTCCACTTCGCCGACAAGGACGCGCTGGCCTCCGCGCTGGAGACGGAGGCGGCACGCGCGCTCGACGAGCTGGCCGCCGCCCGTGCCTGCGAGGATGGCCCGGCGCTGACGGCAATGGTGGAGACGACCCGTGAACTGGCCCGCCTGCTGAGCCGCGACGTGGTCGTACGAGCCGGGTTCCAGGTCAGCTGCGACCGTGCCGAAGGCGGTGTTCCAGCCCTACGCCGGCGTCTGACCGCGCTCCTGCTGGGGCTGCTGGAGGACGCCCGGCGCGACGGCAGCCTGGCGCCGGGCGTCGTGGTCGAGGACGTCGTCGCCGCCGTCCTCGCGGTCACCGTCGGCGTGCAGATCCTCTCGCGCCAGCCGGACGCCGATGCGGAGGTCTCGAAGGCCCTGGAGCGTTTCTGGCACGCCGCGCTGCCACGGCTGATCCATTGACCGCAGATGCCTCGCAGCCGGGGAGTTCCCGGCCGGCGGTGCCGCAGGGGCCCCGACCAGCGGCACGCCCGCGTTCGCACCCGGCGCGCTGTACCGGGCCGGGGCACTGCCACGGCTGCGGCTACGGCTACGGCTGGGACAGGCGGGTCTCGACATCCCGGTGTACGGCCCCTTGGAGAGTCTCCTGGAGGGCCTGCTCGATATGCCGGGCCAGACTCTCGGGGTCCTGCGCGTGCGCGAGGTGGCCCAGGCCGGGCATGGTGACCACGCGGGCCCGGGGCAGGGCCGACGCGAACGCGGCGAACGCGTCACCGTAGGGCGGGACGCCCTCGTTCTCGGCGCCGAGCAGCAGGGTGACGGGCAGGTCGAGCTCGCCCAGCTCCCGCAGGTCGGCGCGGTGGCGGTTCAGGGCCGTCAGCTCCCGGGCCAGCGGGGCGGCCAGGCGCCGGAGCACCTCCCAGGCGGGGCTCCGGCGCAGGCGCGCCACGTACTCTGGGGAGAACCCGGACACCTCGCGGTTCACGATCTCCACGGCGCGGTCCAGATCGCCGGCCTCGTCGGCCTCCCGCAGGGCGCCGAGCACGTGGCGGCCGAAGGGCCGCACGACGGGTTCGTAGAGAATGAGCGAGTGCACGGCCGCGGGGCGCCGCGCCGCCGTCTCCAGCGCGACAAGCCCACCGAAGCTCCAGCCGAACAGGTCCAGCCCCTGCTCCGCGTCCTCGGCGGCGAGGATCTCGTCCAGCACACGGTCCAGGTCGTCGATCTCGGTGCGCACCGAGTAGTCCGCGCCGAGTTCACCGCTGGGCCGGCGCCCACGCCGGTTCAGCACGTAGACCGGTCCGGCCGGCTCCAGCGCGTCCACGACGGGCTGCCAGGCGGCGGCGTCGGCCATGACCCCCGGCACGATGAGCAGGGGCCTGCCCGTGCCGTCCCGCCGGGTCAGGGTGATCCGGACGCCGTCGCGTTCCACCTCGAGCACGGTGCTGTACCTCCCGAACTAGCCCCTCTGCCCGCGGACGGGCCCACACGGCATCCACAACGAGACGGCCCGGCGGGGGAAACGGCACGTTCCGGCCGCCCGAAAGGCCTCCCGGAGGTGTGGTGCTGACGGAGAGCGAGGCGCCGGGCCCTGCGGCACGGGACGTCGATCAGGGGTGGGCCCGGCGTTGGCGAACGGGGTGGGTGGGCCTGGACGTCTGGGTGCGGGCTTGCCGCAGCCCTCGTCCGGCGGGCGCTTGGAGGGCCAGGAGTCGGCGCAGGCGAAGGCGGTTGACGAGCCAGCGGCTGGGCCCAGTGGGCGGGGATTGCGTTCAACCCGTAGTACGCCCCCGCGAGGCCTCCGGTCACCGCGGCCACGGTGTCCGTGTCACCGCCGAGGTCGATTGCCGCGCGTATCGGCAGAACACCGATGCGGGCAAGGCCCTCAAGTGCGAGGCCACCGTGCCCGTGCCAGCCCTTACAGGCACAGCCCTGGTACAAGCCGAGCACCACCTGTTCCACATCACGGACCCGCAAGGACCTGTGGCCGGCGACCTGGACGTAAGCCGCACCGTACTACAGCGGCGCAGGCCCACGAGCAGCGCGAGAATGGCCGCTGCCGCCTCCGCCCCAGCTGAAGAAGGCCTTCAAGGCGCTGCCCGATGACTGCCAGAAGAAGACCGAAGTGAACTCCCTCCCGGTTTGGGCGAAGAAGGCTCTGCATTGAAGGAGCTACCTAACGCAGACGTGCCGTCGCGATGTGGATCTTGAAGGCGCAGGGGACGTGCCCGTCTGACGTCGTCATATCCCTCACCTCGGCAAAGAAGGCATGCCGCAACTGCTCCACGGTCGCGCGATCGAGCGGGCCAAGATCATAAAGGCCGGAAACAGTAGCCCATACCTGCTCCACAGGTCCGCTCAGATCGATACGAACGGTCTCCCAGTCCTCCACCGCCGCGAAGCCTGCTGGTCCGAGGACTTCATCGAGACCCTTGCGACTCCGTGTCCTTTTGTCCCCCAGCGCCGGGATGCGCTGCGAGGCTGGCGTCTCCTCAATCGTCCGCCGCAGCAGCGTGAGGAACCCTTCATAAGCCTCGCCGCCTACGGCCCCGCCTCCCACCACGCATGCCAGAACCCCTCCGGGAGACAGCACTCGGGCAACCTCTGCTGCGACTTGCTCGATCCCGCTCATCAGCATCAGTGCCATGTGGGAGACGCAGGCGTCGAAGCTGTTGTCGGCGAAAGGAAGCTCCTGAGCTCGACCCTCTTCCAGCTTCGCTTCGAAAAGCGCCGGTCGACGTCGTGCCAGTTCCAGAGAGTGCGGGGGCAGGTCCACTCCCGAGAGTTGTCTGTCGGGCTGCGCCAGCAACTCGAGCAGTAGGCCATCGCCGCAGCCGAGGTCCAGCACGCGCATGCTCCCAGCTACCCGATCGCACAAGATCTCATAGCTGGACCGGCCGTCTGGAGCACGGCCACGGCCGGACGCCTCTGCGGTCACTGCCGGGTGCTTGGCGTGGAACGCCTGCAGAAATGCCTCCTGCGGTGCAGTAGTCGTCACTCACCCAACCTACGCCGCAGGCCTTTCGCGCGGCCGTCCTCAGACGTTGTCTCACGTGGCAAGTTCCTCGGCTTCTTGTGGCAGCTCAAGGCACTGGCCATGGCCAGACTTCGGCTCTCCGGTCGTTGCAGTCCACGCAAGGGATCTTGAGGCCGCGAGTAGCCCATGGCAGGCTCATGCCGCATGATCGATGAATTCGCGAAGGACAACCTGCACGGGAGACTGCGGCGGGACCGCGAGGCGCTGCTCTGGAAGCTCGACGGCTTGTCCGAATACGACGCCCGCCGACCGTTGACAGTGACCGGGAGCAACCTCCTCGGCCTGGTCAAGCACGTGGCCAGCGTCGAGGCCAGGTACTTCGGCGAGGTCTTCGACCGCCCTTTCCCGGAACCGCTGCCCCGGTGGCAGGACCACGACGGCAGCGATCTGTGGGCGACGGAGGGCGAGACCCGCGATCAGATCATCGAGTTCTACCGGCGCACGTGGGAACACTCGGACGCGACGATCAACGAGCTTCCCCTCGATGCCCCCGGCCACGTGCCCTGGTGGCCGGATCGCCATTCCAACACGAACCTGTTCGCCGTCATGGTCCACGTCCTCGGCGAGACCAACCGGCATGCCGGGCACGCCGACATCCTGCGCGAAGGCGTAGACGGCCGAACCGGGATGCGCCCCGAACATGAGATGCAGATCGATGAGGAGGCCCGCGCCGCCTACTACGCGAAGCTCGAGCAGGCCGCCAGATCGGCCGCATCGGCCAGAGCATAGAGGTCTGTGCCACGTGACCTGGGGTTCAAGCGGCATGATGGCGGCCCTGAGGGCTGACCTGTCGAAGCGTCTGGTTCCTGATGAGCTCGGAGAGCTGGTCGCTCCGCTACTGCCGTCGTACGCGGCTCGACCGCAAGGCGGCGGGACCGCTCCGCATGACGAGCGGGCGGTGTTCACGGCTGTGGCGTACATACTGACGAGTGGGTGTGCGTGACGGTACCTGCCGGAATCGTTCAGTGTATCGCCGGCCACCGCGCACCGTCGGTTCAGCGTGTGGACCGAGGCCGGGTTGTGGCGCAGACTGCACCGGGCGGTGCGGGACGAACGGCTACCGCCGCCTCACTGTCCGGTACGAGCGAAAAGGCAGCCACTTCCTCGCCTTCCTCGGCCTCGCCGCAGCCCGCACCTGCTACAAGAGACTCGCCAAACTCACCACGTGAGACACGCTCTTAGAGGGCATCTGATCTATGTAGTTGGTAGTTAGGGATGGTTTTGTGACTGCTGGCGTTGGTGGTCGTTGGGTGGGGTGTGAGTGCTCGTCGTCCG